>NZ_JAIWPJ010000001.1:341408-682816 GCF_020515625.1 Natrinema amylolyticum | reverse complement strand
CACTGGGACACCACGGACTGCTCTATATCGGGTCGACCCAGAGGTGCGCGTTCAATCAGTACGAACTCAATCTGGCACGGATCTTCGCCGCCCACGTGGGCGCGGCACTGGACCGGGCGGACCGAGACCGTCTGCTCCGCGAACGTGAGCAGGAGCTCACAGACAAGCGCGACGAACTCGCGGCGTTGAATCACGTTAACGAAGTTATACGTGACGTCAACCAAGCGCTCGTCCACGTCTCGACACGCGACGATATCGAACGGCTCGTCTGTGAGCGATTCGCGGCCGCCGATCGATACCGCTACGCCTGGATCGGGCGATACAGCGCGGAGTCGAATCAGCTAACGTCGGCCGCCCGGGCCGGAATCGGAGACGGTGACGGACTGACCGAGACGATATCGCTCGGAGGAGACCCGGACGACGAGATACTCGCTCAGGCGATAACGGACCAAGAGGTCACTATCATCCCTGAGATAGCACGGAGTTCGCTCCCTACCAAGCGGATTGAACATGCCCGTTCAAACGGGTACAAATCCGTCGCGTACGTGCCGGTTACGTATCAGAATATTCTATACGATATACTGATCGTGTACGCGGAAACGCGTGATGCGTTCGGTTCCGACGAACGGACTATCCTCGCCGAACTGGGGGAGACCATCGGATCTGCGATCAACTCGGCACAGCGACGCTCGACGAGGTACGGTACCGACGTGGCCGAACTCACCTTCTCGGTTCGAGACGATCGGTCAGTTCCCGTCGCTCTCTCGGCGGCCGTCAAATGCGAGGTCGAATTCATCAGTTGGTCGCCCCAGTCGAGCAGACCCGTGCATCTATTCGTCCGAGTTCAGGACGCGACCCCCGCCGTAGTAACGTCGTGGGCTGAAGATTTCCCGTCCGTCGAAGAGATTGTCGAACTCGATGACAGCGGCGATGGAACGATATTCAAGATTGAGAGTACAGAATCTCCGATCGTCGAGTACGTCGCTGAACAGGGAGTTCAACTCGTAGCGATGCACGCCACAAATGGCCGCGGAACGGTCGTTGTTAGAACCTATGCGGACACCAATCTCCGGCAGTTCACGGAACTGTTCGAGACCGAATTTGCCGGTACAGAACTGCTCTCTCGAGACGTTCAACATGATCAGTCGTCAGATGACGGCCCCTGGTCGCAGATCGCTAACCGACTAACAGACCGGCAGTACGAGGTGTTACAGGTCGCCTTCCACGGGGGATTTTTTGACAATCCCCGCAAGAAAAACGGAGAGGATCTCGCAGCCCTCCTCGGGATCACGCAACCGACATTCCACCAGCACCTGCGCGTCGGTCAGCGCGAATTGCTTGCCAGCGTTTTCGAATACTATCGGCAGGTGTGAAGACGGATTTACCGTATCACTTCATCTTAATAAACCGACAACCTACGCAAGCCGGCGATGTTGCGGTTGATGAAGCAAGCGGACGGAACGTCCTTAATGAGTGAGGTTCGGAGAGTCGAACGAGAGTAACGATACCGATAACTGCGAGCCAGCGTCCCGCCGATGTTTTCTGAGGCGGAGCGTGACTCCCTCTCTGGATCGTGAACTGGAGTAAATCTATCGATTCATGCATAAACGTGTATAATGGCGACAGTCAGGGACGGAATTCGACGCACAAACACGAGGATTTTTATCGGCTCGGGACCCACGGACATCCATGACTGATGGGCGGGGCGAAACTCCCCGGCGAACAGGAATGACCGAAAAGTGCGGCGTCGTTGGCGTCTCACTGGACGGTCGAGACGCGGCGCGTCCGTTGTACTATGCGCTCTATGCACTCCAGCACCGCGGCCAGGAGTCAGCCGGAATCGTCACGCACGACGGGTTTCAACAGCACAGCCACGTCGAGATGGGGCTCGTGGGGGACGCCTTCGGCGAGGGCGACCTCGACGCGCTCACCGGGGCAGCGGGGATCGGTCACGTTCGGTATCCGACGGCCGGCTCGGTCGACTCCTCCTGTGCCCAGCCCTTCTCCGTCTCCTTCAAGAGCGGCTCGCTCGGACTCTCGCACAACGGCAACCTCGTCAACGCCGACGAGATCCGCGACGAACTCGCCGCCGCGGGCCACGCCTTCACCAGCGACGGCGACACCGAGGTCATCGCCCACGACCTCGCGCGCAACCTCTTAGAGGAGGACCTCGTGCGGGCCGTCAAGCGCACGATGGGACGCATTCACGGCTCGTACTCGCTGACGATCACCCACGACGACACGGTCCTCGGCGTGCGCGACCCGCAGGGGAACCGTCCGCTCTGTATCGGCGAACTCGAGGACGGCTACATTCTCGCCTCGGAGTCGGCGGCGATCGACACGTTAGACGGGGACCTCGTCCGCGACGTTCGCCCCGGCGAACTCGTTGTTCTCCAGGAGGACGGCGCGGGCTTCGATTCCTACCAGCTCGTCGAGAACGAGAACACCGCTCACTGCTTTTTCGAACACGTCTACTTCGCCCGCCCCGACAGCGTCATCGACGACACGCTCGTCTACGAGGCCCGGCGAAATCTGGGGCGCAAGCTCTGGGAGGAGAGCGGCGTCGAGACCGACGTCGTGATGCCGGTCCCCGACTCCGGTCGCGCCTTCGCCTCGGGCTACGCCGACGCCGCGAGCGAGACGACGGCCGACGGCGAGCCGCGGACGGCGGACGACGACGGCGTCGAGTTCGCCGAGGGGCTCATGAAGAACCGCTACGTCGGCCGGACGTTCATCATGCCGACACAGGACGAGCGCGAGCGCGCGGTGCGGCTCAAGCTAAACCCGATCAAATCCACGATCGAGGGCAAGACCGTCACCGTCATCGACGACTCGATCGTCCGCGGGACGACCTCGACCCAGCTCGTCCAGCTCCTGAAGGACTGCGGGGCCGAGGAGGTCCACGTCCGAATCGGTGCCCCGGCGATTGTCGCGCCCTGTTACATGGGGATCGACATGGCCACCCGCGAGGAACTCATCGCCTCGGACAAGTCCGTCGGCGAGATCCGCGACGAGATCGCCGCCGACAGTCTCGCCTACCTCTCGACCGACGCCGTCGCCGACGTACTCGGCAAAGAGCGACTCGACCTCTGTCTGGGCTGTGTCACCGGCGAGTACCCCTACGACATCGAGGGCGAGGAGACCGACCGCGACGTGAGTCGTCCCGACGTCGGCGAGCACCAACTGCCCGCGGACGACTAGAACAACGAAATTTTACTCTGCGGTCTATCGCGCTGTGCGGCGAAGCCGCCAGCGCGATGTCCCTCGGTAAAATTTCGATCAAAAGCACTCCTCCCTCCCCTTCGGGTCGGTCGTCGGCTCGCTCGCGCCTCCGGCGCTCGCGGTCGTAATCGGTGTCTTCCTACAACCTACCCCTGGAACGCCTCAGCGAACTCCGTCGGCAGCGTTCCGATTTCGATCCCCCACGCGATCGGGAGCCAACCGAGCGCAACGAGCGTGATCAGGATAATTCCGATGACGTTGAGTCCGACGCCGATCTTGGCCATCTGTGGCAGCGTGATGTACCCGCTGCCGAAGACGATCGCATTGGGTGGAGTCGCCACTGGGAGCATAAATGCGAAAGAAGCTGCGGTCGCGCCAGCGATCATCAAGCCGAACGGGTGGACGCCGATGCCGACGGCAACGCCGGCGAGAATGGGCATCAACATCGCCGTCGTCGCCGTGTTCGACGTGACCTCCGTCAGGAAGATGGTCATCACGACGACGGCGAAGAGGATGGCGAGCATCGGCACGCCCGCGAGCAATTCGAGGCGCTCGCCGATCCAGGCCGCGAGGCCGGTGTCGCCGAAGCCGCTTGCGATCGTGAGGCCGCCGCCGAACAGGAGGATGACGCCCCACGGGATGTCGACGGCGTTGGTCCAGTCGAGCAGGAAGGTGTGATCGCCGTCCGCGGTCGTCGTCGGGAGCGTGAACAGGACCAGTGCGCCGCCGATCGCGACGATGGTGTCGGCGTCCTCCGGCGGCGCGATCCCGAGGAGGGGATCGAGCAGGCTCGAGCCGATCCAGGCGACGGCCATCCCGACGAAGACGACGGCCACCAGTTTCTCTTGGCGCTGCATCGGGCCGAGTCGCTCGAGTTCGCGGTCGATCGTGTCCGCGCCCGCTGGCAGTTCGTCGAACTGCGGCGACACGGCGCGCGTGACGTAGGTGTAGACGGCCACGAGACCGATCGCCGAGATGGGAACGCCGTAGAGCATCCACTCGGCGAAGGAGACCGACTGATCGAAGAGCGCGTCGGCCTGGCCCGCGAAGAGCACGTTCGGCGGGGTTCCGATGAGCGTCGAGACGCCGCCGACGGACGCGCCGTAGGCGATACAGAGCATCAGCGCGACGCCGAACGAGAAGTTCCCCTCGCTCGTATCGACGGCGAGATCACTCTCGTCGACGAGGTCCGCGGTCTGGTAGATGACCGCCAGCGCGATGGGAACCATCATCATGACGGTCGCGCTGTTCGAGACCCACATCGAAAGGAACGCCGTGGCGAGCATGAACCCGAGGATGAGCCTCGAGGGTTCGGTGCCGACGGCCTCGATCGTCCGCAGCGCGATTCGGCGGTGCAGTCCCCACCGCTGCATCGCCATCGCGAGGAAGAACCCGCCCATGAACAGGAAGATCAGCGGATGGCCGTAGGAGGGCGTCGTGTCCGCGACTGGGAGCGCGCCGGTCAGCGGAAACAGGACGATCGGTAACAGCGACGTCGCCGGAATCGGGATCGCTTCGGACATCCACCAGACGGCGACCCAGGCGGTGACGGCGGCGACGGCCTTCCCCGCGGCCGAGAGGCCGTCGGGCGTCGGCGAGAGGAAGATCAGCGCGAACAGGAGCGGCCCGAGGACGAACCCGACCCGCTGGCGGAGATCGTACGTCCCGCCGACGTCGAACGGGGAGCCGCCGTCGTCACCGCGACTCCCGCCGGCCCCGCCGTCGCCGGGAGCCGTCTCCGTCGCGTCTCCGACTCCGGGGCCGCTCTCGTCGCGCTCGCATCCGCCGTCGGGAAACGCCCGTCGCGCGAGACGTCGTTCCTCGGGCGTCAGATCGTCCATGTCCGCGATCATGGCCGGCGCGTCGAGAGCGAGATACGCCTTTGTCCGGGCGTTGACGATCCACAGGTACCGCCACAGCCGCCGCGTCACCGCTCGAGCGGTCCGCTCGCGTTCGGCTCCCATATTCTCGGACCCTCCCACGGACAGTCGTATAAATAGTGGTCGCTTACACGGCCGCCGAGCACGCGTCCCGGCGACGAGCGACCGCCCGCCCCGTCCGCCGGAACGCCCAAGCCGGTGGCCGGCCGACTCGAGGTATGCCGCTGTTGCAGTTCGATACGACGCTGTCGCTGTCGGACGAGGAAAAGACCGATCTCGCCGACCGAGTAACGGAACTGTACACGGACGAGATGGCGACGACGGCGGGCCACGTCGCCGTCTCGATCAGGGAGCGCGGGGCGGCCGACCTCCACCTCGGGCGCGCCGTCGACGGTCCCTTGCTCTTTCTCGACGCTGAGATCCGCCGGGGTCGGTCGTTCGAGCGGAAACGCGCGTTCGGACTCGCGACGATGGAGTACGTCGGGGACCGCTTCGACGTCCCCGAGGAGAACATGAAGGTCGTCTTCACCGAACACCCCGGCGAGTCGATGATTGGCGTCGACCGCGTCGGCGGCGAGTGGGACGGCGAGAGCGACGATTCCGCGTAGTCTCGAGTTCCAGACGGCTGAAATCACTATCCGTCTCGCGCCCGAAGGTGTCAGTATGTACCGCGTTCTACTCCCGGTCGACGACAGCGAATCGCGGTCGCGGGCGCAAGCGAGCGCCGTCAGCGACCTCCCGGAGGCGGCGACCGCCGTCTCGGTCGACGTGCTTCACGTCCGCGAGGAGGGGGCCGGAACGGACGCCGAGTGGGCGGCCGGCGGGTTCACCGAGGAGTACGCCGCCGAGATGGAGCGAGTGACCGACGACGAGGCCCTCCCCGCGTCGGTCGAGGCGGCGGTCGACGCGCTCGAGGCGACCGACCTCGAGTGGACGCTGCGGACGGCGACCGGCGACCCCGCAGAGACGATCCTCGAGGCGGCGGCAGAGTACGACAGCGACGTGATCGTCATCGGCGTCCGGAACCGGTCACCGGTCGGCAAGGTACTCTTCGGGAGCGTCGCCCAGGCCGTGATACTCGACAGCGATCGGCCGGTAACCGTCGTTCCGGAGAACTGAATCGGCTTCGTGATAGCGATCGGTCTCGATCGACTACCGCAGACAGGCCGCGACGACCTCGAGCATGCCCTCGCCGCGGACCTCCTCAGCGAAGAGGGGGACCCGTCGAACGTCGGTGCCGCGAAAGAGGTCCTGCGCCTCGGCCAGCGCGCCCTGCTGGACGTCCCAGCGGCGCTGGCAGAACTCGCAGTCCTCGAGGTTCGGCTGCAGGAACTGCCCGTCGACGTCGTCGGTGACGTTCGACAGCGGCTCCATCACCCGGTTGACCACGACGGTCCCGACGGGGATCTCGAACTCCTCGAGTTGCTGGCGCAGCCGCTTCGATTCGAAGACGCTCATCTCCTCGGGGACCATGACGATCCGGAAGTCCGTCCGCGCGGGATCCTGCAGGGCCGCTCGCAGGCGCTCGATTCGCTCGCGAAGGACCTCTAAGTCCTCGAGATCGCTGTCGTCCTCGGGGCCGTCGCCGCCGCCGAACATCCCCTTGACACCGTCGAGCATCCCACCGATGCGCTGGCGGAATTTCATCAGTCGGCCCATCATCGTGTCCATGATCTCGGGGAGTTGTAGCAATCGGAGCGTGTGTCCCGTCGGTGCCGTGTCGACGATCACGCGCTCGAAGCGCTCGTCGTCCATGTACTCGAGCAGGAGTTGCATCGCGGCGGCCTCGTCGGCCCCGGGCATCGCGCCGCCGAAGAGGGCGTCCATCGGGGAGTCGCCGCCGAGCATCTCGCCCAGACCGCCGAGGGGGCCGCCATCGGCACCCTCGCCACCGGGGAACGGGGAGCTACCGCCGTCGTCGCCGGGGAAAGGCGACCCATCGTCCGCTCCGCCGCCCGCACTGCTCGCACCGCCCGCACCGCCGAAGGGGGTCTCTCCCGCTTCGATCGCGGCCTCGGGGTCGATCTCGGCCGCGTAGAGGGGGATATCGTCGCGGATCCGGCCGGGTTCGGACGGGATCTCGCTCTCGAACGTGTCCGAGAGCGAGTGGGCCGGATCGGTCGAGACGACCAGCGTTCGGGTGCCGCCGCGAGCGCTGTCGAGGGCGGTCGCGGCCGCCATCGTCGTCTTTCCGACGCCGCCTTTCCCGCCGTAGAGGACGTAGTCGGGGCCGTCGATCGGCTCGTCCGACGGCTCGACGTCGATGGTCTCGCGTTCCTCTGCCTCCGCGTCGTCGACGGAGTCCGTCGGCGTCACCTCGATCGTGTGCGTATCCTCGCTGTTCCCGCTCGTCTCGTCTTCCTCGTCGACCGGCTCGACGTCGATGCCGCTCATACGCGCCGGTTCCCCGTCCGGACACGAGTATTCGTCGGTCTCGGTACCGGTCGACACGGACGCCGATCGCTCTCGCCGCTCACCCGAAGTACGTCGCTAACCGCTCGGCCGCCGCTTCGACGCGCGGCGTGACGAGCGCGAACCGCAGCCACTCCGTCCGCGAACTCCCGAAGGCCTCGCCGGGCATGCCGGCCACGCCGGCCTCGTCGATCAGCCGCTCGACGTTCTCGAGCGTGCCCGGATAGCCGTCGAAGCGCGCCATCACGTAGAACGAGCCGTCCGGGCGCGTGTACTCCGCTCCGGCGGCGTCGAGCGCGGCGGTGAACGTCTCGACGCGCTCGCGGAGGCGGTCGCGGTTGCGTTCGTAGTAGTCAGGCCCCGTCTCGCGAAGGGCTCGCAGGACCGCGTACTGACCGGGGCGAGTGGTGGCGACGTTGACCAGCATGTGGCGGCTCTTGGCGTCGTCGACGAGTTCCGGCGGGAAGATCGCATATCCCACGCGGACGCCGGTGATCGCCATCGACTTCGAAAACGCGTTGGTGACGATCCGGTGTGGCGAATCGGTCTCGAGCGCGCTCGAGAACTGTCCCGAGAGGTCGTAGTGGTCGTACACCTCGTCGCTGACCAGGACGGCGTCGTATTCCTCGGCGAGACCGACGAGTTCCCGCATCGTCTCGGCGGGGTAGACCGCGCCCGTCGGATTGTTCGGCGTGTTCACGACG
Source organism: Natrinema amylolyticum (assembly GCF_020515625.1). Lineage (NCBI taxonomy): Archaea > Methanobacteriati > Methanobacteriota > Halobacteria > Halobacteriales > Natrialbaceae > Natrinema > Natrinema amylolyticum. The sequence continues at coordinate 674,598 of NZ_JAIWPJ010000001.1, read as the reverse complement.
ATCGCGGCCGTCTCCTCGCTCGCGGCCGCGCGGACATCGTCGGGGTCCAGTCGCCCCTCGTCGTCCGTCGCGACGTACGACTGGCTCCCCTCGAGCATCGTCGTCTTCCCCGGGTAGTAGGGATAGACCGGATCGGTCAGGAGGATTTCGTCGCCGCTCCCGCGCTCGAGGGCCCGCGCCATCGCGAGGTAGTTCGCCTCGCCGGCCCCGTTCGTGACGACGATCTGCTCGGCGTCGACGCCCCGGCGCGCGGCGATTTCCTTTCGCAATTCGAGCAAGCCCTCGCTGGGCGGGTACTGGAACCGATCGGGCTCGAGGTCGGCGTACTCCCTCAGGCCCTCGCGGAGCGCCGTAGGGGGCTCCCAGTCGGGGTTTCCGCTGACCATGTCGATGACGTCGCGGTCCGCCGCGTCCGCGTACTCCATCACGCGGAAGAACAGCGGCGTCTCGTAGTTCATTGGCGTGTACTGGGAAGCCGCGTCCCGTTTGTCTTTCCGTTTCCGAGTCGAACGAGGCGAGTCGGTGGCTCGCGCACGGCCGGATCGCTCGAGTCGCGGCCGACTCGGGTCGGCAACCCTCGCTTTCACAACGACGCCGCCCGTCGAATCGGGCATGAACGACGACATCGACCGAGACCTGCCGATGGACGTCGCCGACGCGCTGCGCGACGCCGAGGAGACGCTGGCCGTCGCCGAATCCTGTACCGGCGGGCTGATCGGCGCGGCGATCACCGCGGTTCCGGGCGCGAGCGACTACTTCGATTCGGGCCTGACGACGTACGCCTACGACGCCAAGCGCCGCCACCTCGGGGTGAGCCGCGAGGCGCTCGACGAACACGGGGCGGTCTCCGAACCGGTCGCTCGCGAGATGGCACGAGGGATCAGAGACGTCGCGGACGTGACGTGGGGTATCTCGACGACCGGGGTCGCCGGCCCTACCGGCGGAACGGACGCGAATCCGGTCGGCACCGTCTACATCGGAATCTCCTACGCGGGGCCGTGGGGGTCCGAGGACTCGTACTCGACCGTCTCCCGCTACGTCTTCGACGGCGACCGGGCGGCCGTTCGCGCGAAGACCGTCGAGCGAGCGCTTGAGGACCTGCTCGCCGAGATCGAGGCGCGGTGAGGTCGGTCCCCGATCCGAACCGATGCCGCCAGCGTAAATTCTGCCTCCCAGGACTAGTTCGAACGGCTTACACTCTCGAGAGAAAACTATTCCCTCGTCGACTTCCCAGATGCGACTAGATGAACAAGAAGGGACACGTGCTGAATGCCGTCCTCTTGAGTATCGGACTCGGATATCTCCTCGAGCCGGCGGGCGATCTGGAGACGTTCAGAACGATCGTTATGATCGGCGTCCCGGTGTCGCTCGGCGCGCTCTTTCCGGACGTCGACACCGCGTTCGGGAAACACCGGAAGACGCTGCACAACCTGCCGATTCTGGCCGGGTTTCTCGCCTTCCCGTACGTGTTCGGTAACCTCGAGTACGTCTGGATCGGCGTGTTGACGCATTACGTCCTCGATATCGCGGGAAGCAAGCGCGGAATCGCGCTGTTCTATCCCGTCTGGAAGGAGGAGTTCGGCCTCCCGATCGGCGTCGCGGTCAGCAGCGAGCGCGCCGATCTGATGATGGTAGTCGTTACCGTCGCCGAACTCCTCCTCGTCGCGCTGGTCGTCTTCGAGATTCCCCAGTGGGGCTTCGAAATGGGACGGCGGGTGCTCGGGATCTAATTCGGCCGTCGCGGACGAACCGCCACCGGCAGTCTCGCACGCGCCTCGAGCAGGACCGACGCGACGTGACCGTCAGGCGTCGGCGGGAGCGGTGATCGACAGCTCGTTGCCGTCGATCTCGACTCGATAGTCGTCGACGGAAAACGCTATTTCGGGATGCGTCCCGGTGATGACGACCGTGTCGAGTGCCTCCGGATTGATCTGCTCGTACAGAGTCGTCCCGAGTACCGTCGACAGATCGGTCGGCTCGACGCCTTCGATGCCGGCGATAGCGTTGACGATGGCGACGGTCGGCGTCGTACTCGACCAGGTGTATCGACCGGAAAACAGTTCCTCTGGCATGACTCGTTCCTGTCCGACGGGGCATCAGCATGCAACTTAGATATAGTGTGGCTAATCGACCACAACCGATGGTTATACTCTCCGAATGATGCCGTAGACGTCTGTCTCGGGCTGATTCCGGAACAGGTGAACGACCGGTGAGGCCGAGAATGAGACGGAAATTCGGCCGGCCTATCGCCGGTTCGGCGTCCACTCCTCGCAGGCGTCCATGTCGTCCATGGCCGTTTCGTGGCGGGCACAGTAGGGGACCATCCCCTCCGAGGAGCGGACGTACTCGAAGTGCTCGCAGTTGCCACAGTAGCGATCCGTCGGCTCGTCGGGCGTTTCGGCCGACGATTCGACGATCTCCGCGTCGCGGCCGTCGCCGGACTCGAGCGGCGAGGTGATGTCCCTCGCCGCGGAGCCCCCGTCGCTGGTCGCAGCGCCGGCGGCCCGACCGGGAGCCGAGCCGGATCCGCGTCCGGTGGTACCGGTACGCCGCGAGGAAGCGGCCGATCGCTGGGAGGACCGGCTATCCGCGGCGTCTTCGGCGTACGAAAGCGACGTGCCGTCGGTGCCGGTCGCGTCGCCCTCGGCGTCCGCGTTGGTCTGCGTTTCGACGTCGCCGTCCGGCGTCCCGCCGAGGAAGCCGATGCCGCCCAGCCCGCCCGCCTCGCTCGAGTCGTCGACTTCGAGGACGGTCTTGTTGTGACGGGTGACGTTCATCTCGAGATTGCCGCCGGGATCGTTGCGCTGTTTGAACGTGGCCACGGCGCTAAACAGACACCAGATCGCCGGCAAGAGCCCGAGCAGGTAGATCGCGGAGACCTCGAGCGTGAGTTGGTCGCTGCCGTAGCGCCAGTGTTCGGGGTAGGCGTGCCAGAAGAGCACGACTCCGAGCAGGCAGAGGCTCGCGCTGATCGCGGCCGCGGCCTGGACGCGACGACTGGCCGGCAGTACGACGAAGACGCCGACGAGGACGGTCGGGACGCTGAGCCCGGCCAGCATGCCCGCGGCGCGGACGGTCGCGAATCGGGCGGACATCTCCCCCGAGAGTTCGACCGCGTACCCTCCGAAGAGGTCGGTCGTCGCCACGAGTACGGCCACGACGGCCACGAGTGCACCGACGAATACGAGCGCCGTCCCCGCGTACAGTCGGCGACTCGTCACCCCCGGTGCAGTCCCGTCGTAGGCCTCCGTCAGGCTTGTCATACCCGCCCGTTCGGCGTCCCGTCACAAAACGATACGTCAGACACACCTCGGCTGTCGGAGATGTTTTCCGGGACCCGTCGATCGCGGGTCTCGGTGTAACTCGCTGAAACGAAAGCTTGAATCACCGTCCTCGCAAACGACCCGTTATGAGCGACGAGGACGAGGATGCGGAGCCGGCAGTCTCGCTCGGAGAGCACACTCCCGTCGAGGGCGCACCGCTCGCCCGCGTGAGTTCGCGGCTGACCTGGCCCAAAGAGAAGAGCGAAGTGGACCGTCTCGAGGGGGACGCCGTCATCCGAACGCCCGACGGACCGCGGGAGCTCTCGACCGTCCTCGAGTCGGTCGACGAGACGTACTTTCAGCGCCATCAGGAGTTCGAGAGTCACGTCCGGGACGTGATCGGAACCGGACCGATTCCGACCGCCGACGAGTGACACCGTGGCCTCCGAGTCGGAACGGCGCGACGAACACTGGCTCCGCGATCGCGTGAGACTCTCCTGGGTCCAGCAGTCGCTACTGCTCGGTGCCGTACTGACGATTCTGTGGATGCGAGTGGTGCCCGCGGATCTGACTCGACGGGTCGCCGTCGACGCCGTTCTCTTGATCGGGGGACCGCTCGCACTCGCGCTCTCGCAGGGCAAGCGGATCGGCTGGCGCATCGACCGCGTCGCGATCCGAAATTCGATCCTCCTGGCCGTCTTCGTGCTTCCGTTCTACGTCGTCGGCTCGACGCTGCCCACGATCCGCGCGTTCTACCCGATCTGGGAGACGTCGGCCGCGCCGGCGGCGTTTATCCCGCACGCGATCAAACTCTTCGTCCTCGCGCTGGCCGCCGAGACCTACTACCGCGGACTGCTCTGCGTCGGCGTCAAGCGCCTCGGCTTCGTCGCAGTGTTCATCAGTCCCGTCGTCTACATGCTCCACCACGCCTCGAAGCCGCCGATCGAGTTCGTGCTGTCGGGGCCGACTGACGTCCTGTTCGGTGCTATCGATTACAAGTCCGACTCCATTCTCCCCTCCGTCGTCGCCCACGGCGGCGGACTCGTCCTGCTCGACTGGCTCGTCCTCCACGACCCGGTGTTCGATCCGGCGATCGTGGTGCGATTCCTCGAGTGGCTGCCGGTCCCGGTGTAATCGGGTCCGTGCCGATCGTATAAGGGACGGGGAAGCCAACACTCCCGCATGGCACTTCCCATCGACCCGACGCAGATCGATCCGGACGATTACGGCGAGCACCGCGCAGTGCTCGAGATGGACCACGAGGACGCCATCGAACACACCCGCGAGGTGTTCACCGAGGCGGGATTCGGCGTGCCGGCCGAGTTCTCGCCCTCGGAACTGTTAAACGAGAAGGTCGACGCGGACCGCGATCCCTACTACGTGCTCGGAGCCTGTAATCCCGAGATGGCGGATCGAGTGCTGGACGTGACCGACCGGATGGGGGCGCTGTTCCCGTGTAACGTCGTCGTCTGGGAGGAGGAGCCGGGCCGGCAGGTCGTCTACCACGTCTCGATCATGAAAATCGCACGTCTGCTCGGGATCGCTCCCGACGACGGGAACTGGCAGGAGATCGTCGACGAGACCAGCGAGATGGTCGACGAGGCGTACGCGAACCTCTGAGGGGACCCGACTCGCCCCGATCACGTCGGACCGGATCGCGTCCGACCGCGCCGTCGCTCGACTCGCCTCTGTCTCGGTCGGCCGGATCGCTCCTCTTAGTCAGAGATACAGTAATAAATACCAACACTTATGTTTTCAATTCAAGACGTTGAAATATGGACGTCCGAACGACGTTTCTCGCCCTCCTCGTCGCCGCCCTCTGCGGACTCGCCGCCCTGCTGGTCCTCCCGCTCGTGGAGTACGTGCTGGCGGCCTGTCTGCTCGCAGTCGTCCTCCGACCGGCCTACGAGCGACTCGAGCCGCGGGTCGGCCCACGCCTCGCCGGGCTCGCGTGTACCGGCGTCGCCGTCGTCGCCGGTATTGTTCCGCTGCTCCTCGTCTCGCTGGTCGTGCTCCGCACTGCCGCGTCGACCCTCGAGTCGCTCGATACCGACCAGCTCATCGCGTCCGGCCGCGACGTGGCTCGGAACGATCTGGGGATGGCCGACGAGTCGGTCACCGCGCTCGAGTCCACGATGCGATCGGAGCTCGAGGGATCGATTCCGGATGTCGCGGAACTGACGGTGGCCCGAACCGTCGATATCGCGACGACGGGGATGGACGTCGCGGTCGGGGTGCTCGTCGTCGTCTTTCTGCTGTACTATCTGTTGGTCGACGGTGCCGCGTTCGTGGCCTGGCTCCGCGAAGTCGCACCGCTCGATACCGACGTTCTCGACGAACTGTTCACATCGGTCCACGACGTCACCTGGGCAGTCCTCCGGACTCACGTGTTCGTCGCGGTCGTTCAGGGAGCGCTCGGCGGTGTGGGACTCGCACTGCTCGGCGTCCCGTACGCGACCACGCTGGGGGTCGTTCTCGTATTCGCCGCGTTTCTCCCGACGATCGGCGTCTGGCTCGTCTGGGGACCGGTCACCGTCGCCCACGCGGCCTCGAGCGATCCCGTTCGCGCCGCCGTCCTGTTGGGATACGGACTCGCGGTGCTCACCGTGACGGACAACTACCTGCGCGCGTACCTCGTCGACCGGGGATCGGGTTTACATCCGGCGATGGCCCTGCTGGGCGTCGTCGGTGGCGTCTATCTCTTCGGGGTGGTCGGACTGTTCGTCGGTCCCGTCGTCCTCGCGACGTTCAAAGCCTGCGTGACGGTCGTCGATCGGCTCGAGCGGGCCGAGCCGGCCGACGCCGAGCCTAGTATCGATCGCGAGCAGACGTTCGCCGAAACGGAGTGAGAACCAGTGACCGCAATCGGTCCGCCGCTCAGTCGGCCGTCTGGACCCGCTCGGCGCGGTCGGTCGTCGGCACGCCGCGGCCGGTCAGCGCCATCGCGAACAACACGAGCGGCGACAGGAATCCGAACAGGTAGAACGGCGCGTACTCGAGGGTCGGGACGCCGGTCGCCGTGGCCATGAAGACGCCGCCGGCGTGCCACGGGATGAGCGCGCCGGTGGGGGTCCCGGCGGCTTCGACGGCGCGGGAGAGTTCGTCGCTGTCGAGGCCGAACTCCTCGTAGAGGTTCCGCAGCGTCAGTCCGGGCATGACGATGCTCATGTACTGCTGGGCGGTCAGCGCGTTGATGAGGATCGCCGAGACACCGGTGCCGGCGATCAGGCCGCCGGAGCTGCGCACGCCCCGCGAGAGCCGATCGGCGAGCACCGCCAGCACGCCGGTGTGCTCGAGGAGGCCGCCCAGCGAGAGCGCGGCGACGACGACGGTGATCGTCCAGGCCGACCCGGTGAGGCCGCCGGTCGCGAGGAGCTCGTTCACGAGATCGGTCCCGGTCTCGGGTGCGGTGCCGTTCATGAAGACCTCCCAGGCGGCGACGAAGCCGGTGCCCTGGACCAGGATCGAAGTGAAGACCCCGGCGAAGACACCGGCCACGAGCGTCGGGAGCGCGGGGTAGCCGTAGAGCGCGAGGCCGAAGGTGACCACGAGCGGTAGGAAGACGAGCACAGAGAGATCGTACGCGCCCGCGAGCGCGGTCTGGATTTCAGCCACGCGGCCAACCGGAATCTCGCCGCCCGCCCGGAGGCCGAGCGCGGCGAATCCGGCCACTGCGAGCCCGAACGCGACGGCCGTGCCCGTTCGCATGCGGCGGATATGATCGTACAGCGGCGTGTTCGTCACGCCGGCCGCGAGGTTGGTCGTGTCCGAGAGCGGCGACTGCTTGTCGCCCGCGTAGGCGCCCGAGATGACTGCGCCGACGGTCATCGGCGCGGGGACACCGAGTCCCGCGCCGATCCCGACGAACGCGACGCCGAGCGTCCCGACCGTCGTCCACGAGGAGCCGATCGAGAACGCGACGACCGCCGCCAGGATCGCCGTGACGGGCAGGAACACCCGCGGCGTGAGCAACTCGAGGCCGTAGTACATCATCGCCGGAATCGTCCCGGCGTCGACCCAGGTGGCGATCAGTGCATAGATCGTAAAGAGGATCAGCAGCGCCTGGATCCCCATCAGGAGGCCGTTAGAGATACCGTCGGAGAGATCGGTCCAGCGATAGCCGAGGAAGCGACCGAACGAACCGACGAAGACGATGCTCCAGAGCAGGGGTACGTGAGGGGCCAGCCCGAGCACGGCTGACCCGATGCCGAGAAACGCGACGACTGCGAGTACCGGAACGAGCGCGAGAGCGTACGATGGCCGTCGTTCCGGGTCGAGATCGTCGACCGTCGTCGGTGTAAAGTCGAATGTCATCACCTGCGGTATGCGCTTGGAGCATAAAAGTTGAGTGCTTTATTACCTCGGTGTATGTTTTGCGGTAGCAGTGGTCATATTATGGACGACGAGACAGTAAACCTCCCAGACAATCCGGTGTAGCTGAAACTCGAGACGAGCAGCGTACGAAAAACGGAATTCGAGACGCACTGAGAGACAGGGTTCGAGACGCAGAGCGAGTAGCGCGAGACCCGAACGGTGTCCGGCCGAAGCGCCGCTGGCCGTCCGTCGCTGCGACAGTGGCCGACCGTCTCGAATCAGTCCAGCGAAGAGAAGGCGCTCAGATTGGACTGCAATCCGGCCGCGAGTTCGGACTTGCGTCGGAGTCGCGCGTGGGAGACCGGCAGCTGTGTCGCGACCTCGGAAACCGCTTCGTGGAAGGTTTCCGCCTCACCGTACTGCCCGTCGAAGGCGTTGCGAACGCTCTCGCGGACCTGCCAGACGCCGACCGGGGCCCAGTAGTCGTCCGACACCTCCCGCAGGACGAGACACTTCGCTTGCCTGCCGATCGACTCGAGGTACTCGAGGACGCCCAGTCGGGCGGCGTAGTAGGCCCCCGCGGTCTCCTCGACGTAACTCGAGCGGCCCTCGTACCCCTCCGAGGCGCTGGCCATCCAGAGGTTGTCCCCGGGGTCCGGGTTCCAGATGCTGCCGGGAGCTTTCATCTCGACGAGTTCGAACTCCCAGTTGCCCGGCGCGAGGACGATCCAGTAGCGGTTGCCGACGTACTCGTTGGCCCAGACCTGCACCTCGTCGATGCTGGGCGCGTTCCGGATGCGCCCGCGGAGGAACTTCCCGACGGTGTCGTCGACGGCCGTGATCGACCAGCGTGTCGGAACCAGTCGACGCTGTTTCGTCTGGCCGAGCGCGCCCGCCGAGAGGATCGAATTGATTTCGTAGACGTCGAACCCGCGCCGGTAGAGGTAGGTCATCGCCCCCTCGGCCTGCCAGTCGTCGTCCTCTAAGGTCTTCTTGACCGGCCGCGGGACGTGAGGGTTCTCGGTGAGATCCGCGTTCCGGGCGTTCGCGCGCGGACCGCGCGGCGTCGCCACGTCCGTGCCCGCGTCCAGTCCGAGGTCGGGTTTGTCGTCGAGTCCGATCTCGAGGTCGACCGGCCGGTCGGCGATGGCGACCTCGCGCTGGACGCCGACGAAGCCGTCCCAGACGTCGTCGACGTTCGGCGTCATCCGACTCGCGATGGACGGCGAGTCCACGTTCGCGCGCTTGCTCGAGTTCAGGAGCCCGGTCCGGCGCTGGAGCACGTCGTCGATGGCGTACCCCTGCTGGTACCAGTCGCCGTCGGTGACGTACTCCTCGGCGGCGTCCTCGTCGCCAACCGGAGAGAGCAGTCCGACGGGGATGTCCGGATAGTTCGACCGGCCGACGAAGATCGACGGCGAGGTCGAGCCGACGAGGGTATCGCCGCTCAGCGCGTCGTCGAACTTCCGTTCGAACTCCTCGAGGTGGTCCGTGATCGCGTAGGACTTCTCCTTGGCGAGGCGGCGACGCTCGGCCTCCTCGTCGGGCTCTAAGTCCTCGATGTAGTCGTCGAGGCGCATTCACTCGACGTAGGGACGGCACGGTGTTGAATGTTGAGTTCCGAAATCCGGTCGCTGTCCAGAATGGTGACTGTCAGCGACCCGGAAGATGTCAGAGGCAGAGGTTCGTCGGCCGTCGGGCCCCCGAACCTCACTCGAGGCTTCTCGCCGATCCGTAAAGTACCCGCAAGGGCGTTTTCAGACTCGGAAACTCCGCTCGGAACCGGCGGCTGACGGACTCGTCTCGCGTTGCGGTCGTCCTCTCGAATGTCGAACCCCGGACGCCCACTTCCGCGAGCCACGGTATTCCCTGTCAGGGGCGGCCCTGCCTTGAAAAGAGTTAAAAACGGCGGGCGGGAAGGGAGGGGTATGAGTACGACCGACGACCGAGAGACGCGCTCCTGCGTCTCCTGCGGGCTCAACATCGCGGGCACCAACGCCGCTGCGTTCAAGTGTCCCGACTGCGGCCAGCAGATCTACCGCTGTGCCAAGTGTCGCAAGCAGAGCAACCTCTACGAGTGTCCCGACTGCGGATTCACCGGACCATAACGTCTCCCATGGGAAAAGTCGCTGCCAAAATCAAGGTCATGCCGGACAGCCCCGATATCGACCTCGACGCGCTCCAAGAGCGCCTCGAGAGCGCCCTCCCCGAGGGCGCGAAGATCAACGGCGTCGAACGTGACGAAGTCGCGTTCGGTCTCGTCGCGCTCTACCCGACCGTGATCGTTCCCGACGGATCCGGCGGCACGGAAACCGTCGAGGAGAGCTTCGCGGACGTCGAGGGCGTCGAAAGCGTCGGCGTCGAGAACGTCGGCCGCATCTAACCGGCCGTTTTTGCGTATTTTCGCCGTTCACTGGTTCGATAGATCCGTCTCTGCGTGTGCGGAAACGTCGCCCACCGCGAATTACCTCCGGTGAGCGGGCAGTGCTGGCGCTCGAGAACTGTAACCGCGGGGCCGCGGCTCGGTGGTTTCGAGGGCGACGGGAGACTCGCGCGGATCGTCTCCGTCTTATTGGTCGCGATCTCGGTTCGCACCCAGATCGGCCTGCGAGACGATCTCCGCTCCAACCGAGGAGAGATCGACGGTCACGTCCGCGGTGACGGCCTTACTGATTTCGTCTAAGTTCCCCGCGAGCACCGTCAGTACGTCGTCGGGGTTGGTGTAGACTAGCATGTTCCCGTCCTTGCCCTCCGCGACGAGCTGGGTATCGTTCAGGACGACCTGATCGTTCTGAATCGTCGCGGAGACGACCGGCAGCGCCGCCGGCTTCCCCGGCTCGTCGTCCCTGACTTTGCGGATATGGACCTCGTCGAGGTCGATGACTTCCTTGTACTCCTGGATCTGTTCGGCGCAGTCGACCATGTCGTTGAGAAGAGCGGTCCGCTTCTCGTTGCCGTGATCGCCGTCGAGGCAGTGCTGACAGACGCGGAGTTCGAGTCGCATTGTGCGTCGGTTAGTGCCGGACACCGATGAGAATTCCGCTTCCGTCCGTTTCCACTCCGCTCTCGTGTTCGCATGGCGAGTCGTCGCGTGGCGCACAGATCGGTTGCTGGCACCGTCTCTCGAGCCCGCGACTCACTCCCGGAGCCGGTCGTAAATCTCTCGAATCCGGTCGCTTCCGTGGTCTACGTAGCCGCCGTGATAGCAGACGGTGTGATCGACTTCGAGGGCCGCCAGCGTCCCGACGGACTCGATCGCGCGATCCATCTCCGGTGTGAACTGCGGCTTCGGGCCGGCGAGCGGTTCCTCACCGTCGGTTCCCTCACCGCCGTCCGCGACGAGCGCGTCGCCGGCGAGGAGCAGGTTCCCGTCCGGGAGGTACAGCGAGACGTGTCCGGGCGCGTGGCCGGGCGTCGCGACCACTTCCATCGGCCCAGCGAGCGTCGGGAGCCGGACCCCGTCCGCCAGCTCGATATCGACGTCGACGGGCGGATACCGATCGCCGTCGCCCTTGATCGGCTCCGATTCGCCCGAAATGTACGGCGCTTCGTCGCGGTGGGTCGCGACGACCGCATCGACTCGCTCGAGCAGGTCCGCGAGGCCACCGGCGTGGTCCGCGTCGTGGTGAGTCAGGAGGACGAGCCAGATATCGGTGAGTTCGTACCCTAGCGATCGCAGATGGGTTCGAACGCCCTCGAGGGAACCCTGGGGACCGGCGTCGATCAGGATCAGACCGCGTTCAGTTTCGACGAGCGTCGGAGTGATCGTGATCTGCCGGTCGCCGTATTCGACCGTGATCGGGAGCACGTGTACGCCTGTATCGTGTTCGCCATCGTCTGCCGACATACTCGAGTCGTTCACGCTCATCACAAAAGGAGTATTCGTCCGGTTTCGTTCCGATCCCACTGCACTCGATAGCTATAACTAATCTATGAGGACGATTGGCGAAACTCTTTTACTTTCTAACTCAAATTATGGGTAATGAATGCCAAACCGACGTATCCCACGCTCGAAGTCGAGACGGATCCGTTCTCGCATGCGCCCCAACGGACGCTCTCGGAAACGGTTCGACCGCTCGCCGACGCATACGACGAACTGATCGGGGACCGGAGCCGAACGACGTGGCGGTGGTTCGACACGGTCGAACCCGAATTCAGACTGTCATGTGTCGACGACGGGTACGGACAGCGCGTCCGCGACGCGAAAGTACTCGCCACGATGTTCATCACCGTCATCGACGATGTCGCCGAGCGCCACGGCGACCGGACGACTCTCGAGGAACTGCTGTTGGTTCCGTTCGATTCCAGACCCGCCGATCCGACTCGAAAGGGCGTCGACGGGACGTACGTTCGATTCCAGCAGGAACTCTGGGACGCGCTGCTGGCGTGTTACGCGGCGAGTCCGCGCGCAGACGAGTTCGCGGACCTGTTCCGGTTCGACGTCCGGCAAGCGCTGCAGTCGGTCGACTACTCGGCACTGCTGGCCCAGTACCCCGGCCTCGCGGGCGAACGGGAACTCCGGACGTACGACGTCTACAACATGATGCTCTTCCCGTTCGCCGATATCGACCTCGCGAACGGCCTCGCGTTCGAGCCCCGGGAGCTCTCGACCGTTCGGACGGTCGTCACTCACGGTCAGCGGATGGCGCGGATCGGCAACTGGATCGCCACCTGGGAGCGGGAACTCGCCGAAGGCGATTACAGTTCGGGCGTCGTGATTCGTGCCCTCGACTCGGGGGTCGTTTCCCACGAAGAACTCCGAGCGATCCGAGCAGAGCCGACCGACGCGACCGTCGACCCGGTGGTCGGCCGGATTCGCGACTCCGGGATCGAAGCCGAGTTCGTCGACCAGTGGTGTCGGGAGTACGAGGCCGCTACTGACTACTGCGACGAGGTCGACTCGCTCGACGTCGGAACCTACCTCGAGGGGTTCGAGCCGATCTTCCGCTCGCAACTCGCACGGCGGCCGTCGGCGTAAGGACGTCCGACAGTGTGGCGTCGCTCGCGTCGGTTACGCAGGTGCGGCGTCGCCGAGTCGCCTACGCGAGCGCGGCGTCGATCGCCCCCTCGAGGTCGTCGATCAGGTCGTCGACGTGCTCGATGCCGACGCTCGCCCGGATCAGGCTGTCCGAGAGCCCGGCTTCGATACGCTCCTCGCGGGGAATCGCGGCGTGGGTCATCGGCGCGGGCTGTTCGATCAGGCTCTCGACGCCGCCGAGGCTCTCCGCGAGCGTGAACACCTCGGTGTTCGAGACGACCTCGCTCGCTTCCTCCAAGCTCGCGTCGAGTTCGAAGCTCAGCATGCCGCCGAAGTCGTCCATCTGCTCGGCGGCGATCTCGTGGCCGGGATGGGACTCGAGGCCCGGGTAGTAGACCCGTTCGACGTCGGGGTGATCGTCGAGGAAGTCGGCGACGGCGCGGGCGTTCTCGCAGTGGCGATCCATCCGGACGGGCAGCGTCTTGGTGCCCCGGAGGACGAGGAATGATTCGAAGGGACCGGGCGTCGCACCGACGGAGTTCTGGTAGAAGCCGAGCCGCTCGTCCAGTTCCGCGTCGTTCGTCAGGAGAGCGCCGCCGACCACGTCCGAGTGGCCACCGAGGTACTTGGTCAGCGAGTGCGAGACGATGTCCGCGCCCAGATCGAGCGGCCGCTGGAGGTACGGCGTCGCAAACGTGTTGTCGATCGCACACAGCGCGTCGTGCGCGTGGGCGATGTCGGCCGCACCTGCGATGTCGACGATCGACATGAGCGGGTTGGTCGGGGTCTCGAGCCAGAGCAGCGCCGTCTCCTCGCGGAACGCCGCCTCGATCTCGTCGAGGTCGGTCATATCGACGAAGGAAAAGTCGACGTCGTAGTCCTCGTAGACCTGCGTGAAGATGCGGTGGGTGCCGCCGTAGACGTCGTTGCCCGTGACGACGTGGTCGCCGGCTTCTAACAGGTTGAGCACGGTGTTGATCGAGGCCATCCCGCTGGCGAAGGCGCGACCGTGATCGGCGTTCTCGAGGCTCGCGAGGTTCGCCTCGAGGTCCGTCCGGGTCGGGTTACCGGTGCGGGAGTACTCGTAGCCGCGGTGGTCGCCCGGCGCGTCCTGTTCGTAGGTCGAGTTGGCGTGGATCGGCGTCATCAGCGCGCCGGTCTCGGGATCGGGGTCTTGACCGGCATGAATCGATCTGGTCTCGATCCGGCGGTCGGAGTCGTCGTCCATACCGTCCCCAAGGGGACCGAGCGGGGTTACTCTTGCTCCGATGGGCGGGTCATCGACAGCCCCACCGATCGAACTCCGAACCCTGCGTTCTCGATAAGTGATAGTTCTCACGCTGTGTAACTCTCGAGAGATTATATTTGGCAGATTATCATTTCTGTCCGTATGCGCGTCCGACACGTCAAGTCGTCAACGGCCCTCGTCGAATCGGGAGACACGTCGATCCTCTGTGATCCCTGGATCCTCGACGGTGCGTTCTACGGTGCCTGGGCCCACTACCCGCCGGTCGAACTCGAGCCCGAAGAGTTCGACGACGTCGACTACGTCTATATCTCGCATATCCATCCGGATCACTGCCATCGGGATACGCTCGAGCGGCTCGACTCCGATATTCCGGTCCTAATACACGATTACAACTGGGACTTCCTCAGACACAATATCGAGGCCGCCGGGTTCGACGTCCGCGAACTCCCTCACGACGAGCGGATTCACCTCGGCGGCGACCTGCACGTGAACGTGCTCGCGTCGGACGACTGCGATCCCGAGGTCTGTGGCAATCACTTCGCCTGTCCGTGGATGGCCGAAGACGCCAGCACGCAGGGGTTCGACGGCTCGACGCAGATCGACTCCATGGCGGTCTTCGATGACGGCGAGCACACCGTGCTCAACCTGAACGACTGCCGCTGGCCGATGTCTCGACACGCTGCCGGCCGCGTGAAGCAGCAGTACGGCGAGATCGACCTCGCGATGCTGCAGTACACCTTCGCCGGCGGCTACCCGCAGGGGCGGATCGACTACTCTCACGAGAAACTGCTCGCGGAACGCGAGGATCGCCGGCTCCAGTCGCTGGAGAACGCTGTCGGATTCCTCGAACTGCTCGAGCCCGAGTACTACATGCCCTTCGCGGGGAGTTACACGCTCGCCGGCGATCTCGCGGACCTGAACGAGTACGTCGCCCGGTCGACGCGAACGCAGGCGCGAGACTACTTCGCGGACGAGGAGCGGGTCGACGACGACGCCGAGTGCGTTCTCCTCAATAGCGGCGACTGGTTCGACGTCGCCGCCGGCGAGCAGTCCGCTCCCTACGATCCCGTCGACCCCGACGAACGCCGAGCGTACATCGAGACCGAACTGGCCGACCGGGAGTTCACCTACGAGTCGGATCCGATACCGACGCTCGCGGACTTCCGCGAGTACGTGCCGGCGGCCTACGAGAACTTCGACGCGAAGCGCCGCGGGATCGGGTTCGAGTCGGAGACCGAAGTCCTCCTCTCGCTGGTCGACGACCGCTACCTGCGATTTACGGCCGACGGCGGCGGACACGAGATCGTCGATGGGCTGCCGGAGCGAACCGACAGGCGGCGAGTTCGTCTGGAGATGGACCCGCGGCTGACGCTGCGAATCCTGAAGGGACCGCGATACGGCCATTTCAACAACGCCTACATCGGCTCCCATCTCCGCTTTTCGATCGAACCGGACGTCTACGAACGGTCGCTGTTCTACGCGATGAGTTTCCTGCACGCGTAAGCAGCCCGGGACCGAGAACCGTCTCTCTCTCTCTCTCTCGTAGGCCGTCATCGAACGATTCGTCGAGACACTCCCCTGTCTTCGAGCGGTCGTCCCGCGCGAGCGAAGCGAGCGCGGTCTCCCTCGTGACCGAGGGCTCGGAAGCGCTCCGCTCGTCCGATTTTCGGTGCAGATTTTCCCTCCGAGCGGTGTGCGAACGAAGTACGCACCTCCCGAGGCGGAAACGGTGCGTGGAATACGTGTGTTTTATAACCGTCACCGGACAAAGCGGTCGTACGACTATGCCGAAATCTAATGGCCCTCGTCAGGGAACCCGGAGAAAGCTCGCAAACGATCCTCGAGACCGCGGCACCTCGCCGCCACAGCGTGCGATTCAGGAGTACGAGGAGGGTGAGAAAGTCCATCTGAAGATCGACCCGAGCATTCCGGACGGTCGCTTCCACCCGCGATTCGACGGTCACACCGGCGAAGTCGTCGGCAAACAGGGCGACGCCTTCAAGGTCGAGATCGTCGACGGCGGCAAGGAGAAAACGCTGCTCGTGACCGCCGCCCACATGCGCGCACAGAATCAGGAAAAGAGCCGGATCTAACCGCAGGATGACGATCTTCAAAGAGATCGTCGACGAGGAGTTCCTGACGGTCTCGGAGACGAAGGAGCTGCTCGCCGACATCGAAGCCGAACGCGCGATGGACGAGGATCGCGAGCTGCGCTACGAGCTCGCGCGAGCGATCGAACACGCGAACCGATTCGCCGTCCTCGAGCCTGAGGAGGCCCAGGCGCTCGTCGACGACCTGCAGGACATCGAGAAGGTCGACGAGCCGACGGCCTACAAGATCGCCAACCTGCTGCCCCAGGATCGAGACGAACTCCGGTCGGTCTACGCACAGCAGCGGTACTCGCTGTCGGGGGACGAACTCGACGAGATTCTCAACGTCGTCGCCAAGTACGCCTGAGACGATCGCCCGTCGAAGCCGGTCGGCGTCTCGAGGGCGGATCGCCGAAACCCTTCGATGTCCGGTCGCCTGAAAGCGAGCCGACTCTTTAAGTACGCCGTCGTCGTAGTGTAAACCAATGAGCGAAGCCGATGGCGACGAGACGGACGTTCGGCGCGCGGTCGTGTTGGACTATCTCGCACACGGGCTGTCGGACGACGGCCGACCGCAGTACGCGAAGTCACCGGCAGGCTACGCTGTCGGGATCGAGGACTTCCAACTCTATCAGGTCGCGTTCGACGAGGACGAGCGGCTCACGATCGGCAGCGAGGTCGTCGTCGAACCGCCGGCCGAACGCGATATCGTTACCGAGTGTCACCGCGTCGAGTACGAGGACCTCTCCTCGGGCGCTCAGTCGGAACTCGAGTACGTCGTCGCCGACCTCGTCGAGGAGAACGAAGAGCGGTTCGTCGACTTCTACAACGACGCCCAGCCGATCACGCTGCGTCTCCACCAGCTGAACCTGCTGCCGGGGATCGGCAAGAAGCTCCGCAACGGCATCTTGGACGAGCGAAAGCGCAAACCCTTCGAGAGCTTCGAGGAACTGTCCGAACGCGTCTCCGGGCTCCACGACCCCGACGAAATCATCGTCGACCGCATCCTCGAGGAACTGCGCGACGACGACCTGAAGTATCAGACGTTCGTGGGTCGACGGGAGCAGGAACAGAATCAGTAGCGCGGCTCACTCGGGTGTCGTCGCGAGTTTTCCGCGTTCCGGTCACTGAGAGCGAGCTTCTTCGTGTATCCTTCTTAAACTATTCGGGCGACCGTCGAGAGCGGGAACCGAAGCGAAACGGACCCGCGAGACGGTGCGTTTACACCGTCCCCAGCCGAAGCGCCGGCAATGAGAGATCCAGACGGACTGATCGCCCGGGCCGGCGTCCGCGGCGATCCGGACCGCGACCAGCACTTCCTC
Source organism: Natrinema amylolyticum (assembly GCF_020515625.1). NCBI lineage: Archaea > Methanobacteriati > Methanobacteriota > Halobacteria > Halobacteriales > Natrialbaceae > Natrinema > Natrinema amylolyticum. Next base: position 657,382 of record NZ_JAIWPJ010000001.1, on the reverse strand, counting down.
GTCGACGACCGCGTGCTGGACCGCCTGCCGACCTACCTCGAGGAAATCGACGCCGATACGAGCCACCTCCTCGAGATCGGCGGCGGAACGGGAGCGCTGACGGACCGACTGTTGGCGGTCGGCGACGAGGTCACCGTCGTCGAGCGCGACCGCGAACTCGCCGCGTTCCTGCGCGAGGAGTTCGCGGACGAGATCGAGGCCGGAGAGCTGACCGTCATCGAGGGCGACGCGCTCGAGGTCGAACTGCCCGATTTTACGGCGTCGGTGTCGAACCTCCCCTACGGCGTCTCGAGCGAGATCGCCTTTCGACTCTTTCCCGAGAAGAAGCCGCTCGTCTTGATGTTCCAACAGGAGTTCGCAGAGCGGATGGTCGCCGAGCCGAACACCTCGGAGTACGGTCGGCTCTCGGTCTCGAGTCAGCACTACGCGGACGTCGAACTCGTCGAGTCGATTCCGAAGGAGGCGTTCTCGCCGCCGCCGGCGGTCCAGAGCGCAGTGGTTCGAGCGATTCCGCGCGACCCCGATTACGCGGTCGAGAACGAGGAGTTCTTCCTGCGATTCGTCAAGGCGCTGTTCACCCAGCGCCGGAAAACGATCCGCAACGCGATCCGGAACACGGCCCACATTTCCGGGCTCGAAGCGCCGGAAGCCGTCGTCGACGCGGCGGACGAGGACGTCCTCCGAAAGCGGGCCGGTGCGATGGCTCCGGCCGAGTTCGCCGCGCTGGCCCAGCTCGCGAGAGACGTCGGCGAGCCCACCGACGGCTGATCGCGACCGCCGGCGGGTCGGCCGCTCGAGTTACGCGGGGGCGCTGCGGCGACCAACCCAACCAACGGATACTCAAAGCTGCGCGGACGACTGGTCGGAGAGACGAACGCATGCTCGGATTCCTGACGCGGCTCAACTGGCTGTCGGAGCTGTTTCCGACGACGCCACTGAAACTCGCGGTGTCGTTCGTCGCGGTCGGACTCGTCGTCGCCGTGTTGCTCGCCTATCGGCGGGTTCACGCGTGGACGGCCGATCGGGCGAGGCCGCTGTACGCCGACGTCGTTTCGATGACCCTGCTCATCGGCGCGTGTACGGTCAGTGCCGCCGTCGTCACTGGCGTGTGGGGCCGAACCGACGAGATACAGCAGTTCTATGTGGGGCTCGATCCCAGCGGGAACACCGTTCCGCGCGCGGTCTTCTCGTTCCTCTTGCTCGTGCTGACGGTCATCGTGACGCGGTTCGTCCGCCGAGTGATCGAGGAGGTGATGGACTCGACGGCGGCCGTCACCGAACACCAGCGACAGGTCACTCACCGCCTCTCGCAGGTCATCATCTGGTCGGTCTCGCTCGTCGTCATCTTGGGCATCTGGATCGAAGACCTCGGCAGCCTGCTCGTCGGGGCCGGCTTCCTCGGGATCGTCCTCGGGATGGCCGCCAGGCAGACGCTCGGAACCGTGCTCGCGGGGTTCGTCCTGATGTTCGCCCGCCCCTTCGAGATCGGCGACTGGATCGAGATCGAGGACGACGAGGGGATCGTCACCGATATCTCGATCGTCAACACGCGTATCCGATCGTTCGACGGTGAGTACATCATGATCCCCAACGACGTCATCGCCTCGAGCATGGTGACGAATCGCTCGAAGCGGGGTCGTCTGCGCCTCGAGATCGAGGTCGGCGTCGACTACGGGACCGACGTCGAACGCGCCGCGGACCTCGCGGAGAGCGCACTCGACGACATCGACGAGGTGCTGTCCGCGCCGTCGCCGCAGGTGGTCGGCAAGTCCTTCGGCGACTCGGCGGTCCTGCTCGGCGTGCGGTTCTGGATCGACAAACCGAGCGCCAGACGCTACTGGCGGGCCCGAACGGCCGCGATCAATGCGATCAAGCGGGCCTTCGAGGCCGAAGACATCAAAATCCCGTTCCCGCAGCGCGAACTCTCCGGCCGGGCCGAGACCGGCGGGTTCCGGATCGCCGACGAGGGAACGACGACGTCCGGAGAGACCGACGGCGAATCGCGAGAACACCGCATGACGACACTGGAGGAGAACGAATGACGCTCGAGGATCGACGCGACGAGGAACCGGACGTCTACCAGCCCGCCGAGGACTCCCACCTGCTGGCCGAGGCGGCCTGCGAGCGCCTCGCGGGAACGGAGACGGTCCTCGAGGTCGGGACCGGCTCGGGCTACGTCGCCAAACAGATCGCCGACGAGACGGGCGCTCGCGTCATCGCGTCGGATCTGAATCCATACGCCGTTCGCCAGGCCCGCGCCGAGGGCGTCGAGACGGTGCGGGCCGATCTCGTCTCGCCGTTCCGAAACGGGGCGTTCGACGCGGTCGCGTTCAATCCGCCCTATCTGCCGACCGATCCCGAAAACGAGTGGGACGACTGGATGGAGCGCGCGCTGTCGGGTGGCGAAGACGGCCGCGCCGTCATCGATCCGTTCCTCGAGCGCGTCGGCCGCGTGCTCGCCCCCGACGGCGTCGTCTATCTGCTCGTCAGTAGCCTGACGGGGGTCGACGAGGTGGTCGAAGAGGCCGGCGAACACGGGTTCAGCGCCGTGGCCATCGCCGACGAGTCGTTCCCGTTCGAGACGCTGACGGTGCTCGAGTTGCTCCGATAGCGGCCGATATTCGAGCGGTGAGATACGTCATCAGAAGGTTCTTTTCGAACGGGTGAGAGGTTTCGGGTGATGCCCTCCACTCGACGAACGCTGCTGCGGAGCGTCGGCGCGACTGGTGTGAGCGTCGCGTTGGCGGGCTGTTCACAGCTCTCGCGACTCAGAGGTCCAGATGAGCCGCCGCCGTCGGGTGTCGACCGTCTACCGGATCCCGGGAACAGCGCTCGCGGGGCCACTGGCGAATGGTCGACGTTCGGCTGTAACGCGGCCAACACCCGCGAGGTCGGTGACGGCGAGGCGCCGGTCGACGGTGTTACCGAGCGCTGGCGGGTCGAGGTTCCACAATTCACCAATCAGGCACCCGTCGTCGCCGGCGGGCGCGTCTATCAACCCGACGCGGACACACTCCGGGTCCTCGACGCCGCCGAGGGGACGGAACTGTGGACGGTCGAGGGCGTCGGGACAGTGCCGCTGATCTGGAACGATATCGCCTACGTTTCGACCGGGTCCGCGATTCGCGCGCTCGAGGCCGACACCGGCGAACAACTGTGGGAACGGGAACTCGAGACGCCCGGGCGAGTGACGGTGCCCTCGACGCGCGCTGAAGAGCAACTCATCTGCGGTGCAGGGGAACGAGTCGTCGCGCTCGATCCCGCCGACGGGACGATCCGGTGGGACCGCGAGGTCTTCGGACAGGTCCAGGACCACCCTGCCATCTTCATGGCACACTGGTTCGTAATTGCTACTCAAGCCGGGATGGTGTATCTGCTGGGCATGGACGGAATGGGTGGACGGCGGTGGCAACTACCTGCCGAGCCGACGGCGCCGCCCAGCGCGGACACTGACTCGGTCTACGTCAACTGCAGAGACGGAACCACGTACGCGCTGATGGACGATGGGGTTGGGCTCTCGGACTCGGGAATCAACTGGCGGGTCGATACCGGCTGGGCCGACCGCGGTATCGCCGTGGCCGACGGACTCGTCCTCGTCGCAAACGGGCAGGAGCTTCAGGCCGTCGATACCAAATCCGGAGAGCGGCACTGGGAATACGACATCGGTGACTGGCGACACACCGCACCGGCGTACGGTCGCGACACTGTCTTCGTCGGCGGCGATCGCCTCCACGCTCTGGATCCGACGCCGGGAGACAGTCCGGACGGCGGCCCTGCAGTCCGGTTCGAGCGAGAGTTCGCTGGACGCGTCGGCCCCGGCCCGGTCCTCGACGACGGCACGATCTACGTCGTCGCGCAGGTCAACGACGAGACGTACGCGCTGCTGGCACTGGAGTGAGCCCGCCGAGAGCTATCGTCTCGTCTCGCGACGGCTCGAGTCGGTTCGCTGCTCGACGGGGAGCCGTCTCGGTCCCGTTTCCGACGGTCATTCTTCGGGTAGCCGCCACATGGCACGTGTTCACGTCCGTCTCGAAACCGGACCCCGGAATCGGCCGAACTCCGCAAAAATTACTCCAATGTATTAGTTTGGATGGAAAATATTAAGCGTCGGTATAGCCTATCCCGGCCTACGATGACTGAGTACGTTTCGACCACGCCGGGGCTCTATCCGCTCCCGGACTGGGCGAAAGACGACCTCTCGGACCTCAAGGGGCACCAGAAACACGACCTCATCAGCGGCGACGAGGGCGAGGCGATCACCGCGGCCTACGAGGAGGCCCGCGAGGAAGTGATCGGCGTCCAGCAGGACGCCGGCCTCGACCGGATCGTCGAGGGCCAACTGCGCTGGGACGACATGCTCGCCCACCCGCTGGCCGTCGCCGACGCCGTCGAGACCCGCGGGATCGTTCGCTACTACGACAACAACAACTTCTACCGAGAGCCGGTCGTCCAGGACGACCTCGAGCCCACCGGCGACGTCGCGTCGGAGCTCGAGGCGACCGCCGAACTGGCCCAGGACGACGACCTGCAGGCCGTCCTCCCCGGCCCGTACTCGCTCGCGGATCTCGCCACTGACGAGCACTACGGCGACGACGCCGAGTTCCTCGGCGCGATCGCGGAGTTCCTCGAGGGCGAGGTCGACGCCCTCCCCGCCCACGAGACGCTGTTCCTACTCGAGCCCTCGCTGGTCGAGAACGCGCCCGAAGACGGCGAAGACGAGCGCGCGAGCGAGGCGATCGATCGAGTCGCGAGCGCGACCGACGCGGACGTCGTCGTGCAGCCCTACTGGGGCGCGCTCGAGGAGAAGGTCTACGCGCACCTGCTCGACGCGGACATCGACGCGGTCGGCTTCGACTTCGTCGCGAATCAGGACGATAATATCTACAACCTTCAGGAGTACGGCGCGACGGACGACGTCGCACTGGGCCTCGCTGACGGCCAGAACACGCTCGTCGAGGATCCCGAAGCGATCCGCGACCGAGTCGAGTGGGTCGAAGGCCAGCTCGGCGTTACCGACTTCGAGACGGTCTATCTGACGACGAACACGGAAACGTTCTACCTGCCCTACGGCAAGTACGTGGAGAAACTCGAGGTCCTCGCCGAAGCCGCGGACCTCGCGGAGGTGAAAGCAGCATGAGCAACGAGAACAAAGATCAGTTCCGACAGCCCGATCACGAGTCCGACCACTTCCTGCTGACGACCGTCGTCGGCTCCTACCCGAAGCCCAAGTGGCTCAACCGCGCAAAGGAGCTCTACGAGGACGAGGACGCGGACTTCGACGAGGACAACTGGCAGGAAGCGAAAGACGACGCCGCGCGCCTGATCACGGACGAACACGAACGCGCCGGCCTCGACGTCGTCGTCGACGGCGAGATGCGACGCAACGAGATGGTCGAGTTCTTCGCCCACCGGATCGAGGGCTACGAGTTCAACGGCCCGGTCAAGGTCTGGGGCCACAACTACTTCGACAAGCCCAGCGTCGTCAGCGAGGTCGAGTACGACGACTCGTGGCTCGTCGACGAGTATGAGTTCACCGCCGAGGCGAGCGACCGCCCGGTCAAGGTCCCGATCACGGGCCCATACACCCTCGCGAACTGGTCGTTCAACGAGGCCTACGAGGACGACGACGAGCTCACGCTCGAGCTCGCCGACCTCGTCAACGAGGAGATCGAGAAGCTCGTCGACGCCGGCGCTCGCTACATCCAGATCGACGAGCCCGCGCTCGCGACCACGCCCGACGACCACGCCATCGTCGGCGAGGCCTTAGAGCACATCGTCGCCGACATCCCCGAGGAGGTCCGCATCGGCCTCCACGTCTGTTACGGCGACTACTCCCGCATCTACCCCGAGATCCTCGAGTTCCCGGTCGACGAGTTCGACCTCGAACTCGCCAACGGCGACTACGAGCAACTGGACGTGTTCAAGGATCCCGAATTCTCCAAGGACCTCGCGCTCGGCGTCTGTGACGCTCACGTCGCCGAGGTCGAGTCCGTCGAGCAGATCGAGGCGAACATCAAGAAGGGCCTCGAGGTCGTACCGCCGGAACAACTCGTCGTCTCGCCGGACTGCGGCGTGAAGCTGCTGCCCCGCGACGTCGCCTACGGTAAGATGGCGAACATGGTGCAGGCGGCCCGGAACGTCGAGGCCGACCTCGACGCGGGCGAGATCGACGTCGAGCGCGGTGCGCCGACGCCCGCCGACGACTGACGCGGTTCGCCACGTCGCCGCGTTCGGCTGCCGATTCCCTCGCCGGCCGAAATTTCATCTGGGGTTCTCTTCGCTGTTAATCTCCGTTTCGACGACCGCACGCGCTCGCATCTCGTGTGAGACGTTCGCACTCATATTGCGTCCGAAGACACTGTTGAATCAAGCAACAGGACCCGGACACGAGTGTTACCTGGTAACTGTCTCGTCCAATAATATATACGTCGGTCTAGTTCGAATAAACGGTCGATGCAAGACTCTCTCGAGACGCGACGCGAACTCGGTGACGAGGTCGCCGCACACCGCGAGCCCGACCACGACATCGATCCGCTGTTTGTCAATCGCTGGTCGCCGCGTGCGATGACCGGCGAGCCGCTGGACGAGTCGGAGTACCTTCCGCTGTTCGAAGCCGCCCGCTGGGCGCCCTCCGCGTTCAACAATCAACACTGGCGATTCCTCTACGCGAGCCGCGAGGACGACGAGTGGGACACCTTCGTCGACCTGCTGGGCGAAGGGAACCGGGCGTGGGCGACCGACGCGGCCGTTCTCGCGGTCATCGTCTCGAAGACGACGTTCGATCACAACGGCGAGCCGGCTCCCGTCCACTCCTTCGACACCGGTGCGGCCTGGGAGAACCTCGCGCTCGAGGGCGCGCGCCGCGGGCTGGCCGTCCACGGAATGGCCGGCTTCGACTACGAGCGCGCGGCCGAGGAACTCGACGTCCCCGACGAGTTCGCGGTCGAGGCGATGGCCGCGATCGGTGAGCGCGCACCACCGGAAACGCTTCCAGAAGAGCTCCGGGAACGCGAGCGGCCGAGCGACCGCAAGCCGCTCGAGGAGATCGTCCACCGCGGCGGCTTCGAGTAAGTCGCCGACTCGCGAGCCGCTATCTCGGTCGGATTCCCGAGTCCAAGCTCAACGACTTTTCGGCCGGCGACTGAACGGCCGGTATGGAGGATCCACTGTCGAGCGACACGCTCCGGGGACGGACCGGCGAGAACCGGATCGCCCACTGGATCTTGCTCGATGCGAACCGCTGGACACTCGCGGGCATTCTATCCGTCGGAGCCTTCGCGACGTTCGCCGGGCTCGGAATCGCCGCCCTGCCGATTCGCGAGGCGGTGGAGAACGGAACGCCCATTGACACGGCATTTCAGGCGCTGATCGCCGCTATTCTCACCGGTGTGACGCTCGTCGTCTCGATCAATCAGCTGGTGCTCTCACAGGAACTCGGACGGCTGGGCGACCAGAAGACGTGGATGGACGAGGCGATGGCGTACCGCAGCGACGCCGAGGAGCTGTTCGGACGGGTCGGACCGCCCGATCCCGCACAGTTCCTGCAGACGCTCGTGAAGACCAGCAGCGATCGGGCGGAGGCGCTTTGGGAGGCGGTCGCCGACACCACCGACGACGACCTCCGGAGCCGCACCGAGCGATTGGTCGAGAACGTCCGTCGGAACTCCGACGAGATCCACTCGCAGCTCGAGACCTCGGAGTTCGGCGAGTTCGGCGTCCTGCGGTCGGGACTGAACTACAACTACTCCTGGAAGATCTACGCGGTCCGGCGGCTGCGGGACGAACACGAGGAGAGCCTCGACGACGAGCAGTTGGCGGCGTTCGACGGCCTGATCGACAGCCTGACGCTGTTCGGACCGGCGCTCGAGCACTTCAAGTCGCTCTACTTTCAGTGGGAACTCGTCCACCTCACGCGATCGATACTGTACGCGGGGCTGCCGGGCGCGGTCGCCGCGACGGCGACGGTGTTGTATCTCGATGCGGGGTCGGCCTCGGGCGCGACCCTCGGCGTGGACAACCTGGTGTGGCTCGTGAGTACCAGTGCGACGCTCGCACTGGTGCCGTTCTTCCTGCTCGCGGCCTACGTTCTGCGGATCGCGACCATCTCGAAGCGAACCGGCTCGCTCGGCCCGTTCATCCTCCGGCGCGCGGAACGAACGGAAGCGATCGACTGGGACGACTGAGACGGGGTCATCGCACGGACCTCCGTCTACCCTGCTCCCGAGGCGGCGCTCGAGTCCGGGTTCGATCTCGACCGCCGCCGTCAGGGGAGGTCGATACCGGCTCCGCTCCCGGTGGTGCCGACGACGATCCGCCCGTCGCGGCGAACGACGATCCCATAGCCGAACAGTGACAGTTCGAAAATCACGTCGCTGTCCGATCCGCCGTCGCCTCGGACCGTCTCGTCGACGGCGAACGTGATCGACTCGAGCGTCGGATCGCCGTCCGCGATCGCCTCGACCGTCGCCGGCGGGACGTCTCGGATCGATCCCTCGACGGTAAACGCGATCACGTCCGGACGCGGGTCGACCGATTCCGAGCCGTCTCTCGCGACCGATTCGAACGCGTCGACCTCATCGGCGATGGCTTCCCCGTCCGGCGTCGCGACGCCGACGTCGACGTTCTCAAGGCGGAGCGATGCCGGCCCCGTCAGATCGATAGCAATCGGTTCCGCGTCTCCGACTGTGACAGTGACCCGGACGGGATCCAGCGTCGCCCCTTCGAACTCGGCGAGCAAGGCGTCGGTCACCGTCACCCGTCCGTCGATGGTGACTGCGAGCCGAGCGGGCGGTCGATCCTCGATAGCGGTACTCGTCAGGTGGACGCTCTCGGTTTCGTCGAGATCGATTGTTACGGTCATCGGTCCCTCTTCAGTAGGTCGTCGTAGGCACTGTACACGTGAAACGGTATCGTGGTACACGAAAGTGGTCTCGAGGAGAGGTCGTACCGACGCACATCGCAAAGTGCTAACTATCGGGCCGGTGAACGACCGTCCATGACACTCGAGGTCGGCGTGCTCGGCTATCGGTTCATGGGCAAAGCACACGCGAACGCGATGGCGCGGCTGCCGATGTTCTTCCCGGACGCGCCCGAGATCGAACGTAGCGTGCTGGTCGGCCGCGACGAGGACGCGCTGTCGGACGCCGCCGACCGGCTCGGGTTCGAGTCGGTCTCGACCGACTGGGCCGAGGTCGTCGACGACGTGGACGTCTTCTACAATCTCGGTCCCAATCACGTCCACCGCGAACCGTCGATCGCTGCACTCGAGGCCGGAACGCCGGTCTTCTGCGAGAAGCCGCTCGCGCCGACGCTCGAGGAGGCCGACGTGATGGCCGAGACGGCACGCGCAGCGGGGAACGACGTGCCCGCCGGCTGTGCGTTCAACTACCGCTTTGTGCCGGCGATCCGGTACGCGAAGCGGTTGCTCGAGGCGGGCGAACTCGGCGAGATCCGCCACGTTCGTGGACGCTATCTACAGGACTGGCTGGTCGACCCCGAAGCCCCGTGGTCGTGGCGCAACGACGAGGAGATGGCAGGGTCGGGCGCGTTGGGCGATCTCGGCGCGCACACGGTCGACCTGCTTCGGTTCCTGGTCGGCGACGACGACCTCGCGGGCGATATCGAACGGCTCAGCGGCCACCTGCAGACGTTCGTCGACGAGCGCCCCGTCGAAGACGGCGACGAAACCCGCCCCGTCACCGTCGACGACGCCTATACCGCCCAACTCGAGTTCGAGAACGGCGCCGTCGGGACGCTCGAGGGATCGCGCTTCGCGACGGGCCACAAGAACGACCACACGATCGAGATCCACGGCTCGAAGGGGGGTCTCAAATTCTCGCTCGAGCGACTGAACGAACTCGAGGTGCTCCGCGAGGGCGACCGCGGCTACGAGACGATCCTGGTCACCGACGAAGACGACCCCTACGTCGACCACTGGTGGCCCCCGGGTCACGTGCTGGGCTGGGAGCACACCTTCGTCCACGAGAACTACGAGTTCCTCAGCGCGGTCGCGAACGGCGACGAGTTCGAGCCGAACTTCGACGACGGACTCGCCGCCCAGCAGGTGCTCGACGCGATCGAACGGAGCGACGAGCGCGGCGAGTGGGTCGGCCTGTAGGCCGAGATCGATAGCATTCCTTCCCGACGGCCGGGGTATTCGTCGAGAACGGGAGTCACCGTGGCGGCACACGAGAGGTCCCGTTTCGACGCCCGACTACCACCCGAGGCTTGACAGGATTTTTTGTAGCTCCGCTAAGAATAACTCGGTGGGAATGGACGACAGGATTCGGGGATTCATCGCCAACGAGAGCTGGCTACTGGTGGCGATCCTGACGTTCGCACTGACAAGTATCGCCGGCGTCGCCGGTCTCGAGGCGCTCGCGGGCGCGATCTCGATCGTCGGATGGTTCCTGCTGACGCCGATCTTGCTGTTCTGGGGTGAGGAGGTCGCGCTGTTGCTCGAGAACGACGAGGACGACGATGTGACGGACGCGACGTCCAGCGCAGAGACCGCCGTCGAATCGGATCCGCTCGAGGAACTGAAACGCCGCTACGCGGCGGGCGAGATCGACGACGCGGAGTTCGAACGCCGACTCGAGCGACTCGTGGCGGTCGACGAGATCCCGGACGACGCGATCGGTTCCGGGTCGGTCGACGAGACGACGACGGACACTGCGATAGTCGACGAGACGCCGGACGACACGACTCGGGCCGAACCGCTCGAGCCCAATCACGAGCGGGACCGCGAGCACGATCGCGAGCGGGAGCGGGAACGGGACCGCTAACTGCGAGACTCCCGGCGACGAACCGGTCGCGCTCGTCGATCGCCGGAGGCGTCGAATTTTCCCGGCTGGCGACCCAACGACGACTCGCTATGCCTGCGGAGATGACTGCCTACGTTATCGAGGAGTACGGCGACCCGGACGTCTTCACCGAGACGACCCGCGAGATCCCCGAGCCCGGCCCGGACGAGATCCGCGTCGCGGTCGCTGCGTCCAGTCTCAACCCCGTGGATTACAAGATCCGGCAGGGAGCACTACCCGACTTCGCCCCGGAACTCCCGGCGATCCTCCACTGCGACGTGTCGGGCGTCGTCGACGCGGTCGGGGAGAACGTCGAGGCCTTCGAGGAAGGCGACGAGGTCTACGGTATGCCCGGCGGTGCGGGCCGGCAGGGAAGCCTCGCCGACTACGTCGTCGGCCACGCGGGGACGTTCGCGCACGCGCCGGAATCGATCCCGCTCGAGGAGAGCGCGGCGCTGCCGGTCGTCGCACTCACGGCCTGGGAGCTACTCGCCGACAAGACGACCGTCGACATCGGCGACGACGTGCTCGTCTACGGCGGCAGCGGCGGGGTGGGCCACGTCGCCGTCCAGATCGCCCGCTGGTTCGGCGCGGACGTCACCGCGACTGGCTCGAGCGAGGAGAAGCGCGACCTCGCCGAGCGACTCGGTGCCGACGCGACCGTCGACTACACCGAAACCGACGTCGAGACGTACGTCGACGAGCACGCCGGCGGCGAGGGCTTCGACGTCGTCGTCGATCCGATCGGTGACGAGCACCTCGAGACGGCCTTCGAGGCGGTCCGGCCCTACGGCACCGTCGTGACGACGGAGTCGAGCGCGGCCCAGGAACTGGGCCTCGGACCCATGCACGCGAACTCGCTCGAGCTGGGCGTCGTGCTCGTTATCCTCCCCGTACTACTCGGCGAGCGTCAGGACCGAATCGGCGAGGAACTCGCGGATATCGCGGCGCTCGTCGACGACGGAGCCATCGAACCGCACATCGACGACCGCTTCGCCTTCGACGAGGCCGCGGCCGCACACCGTCGCGGGGAGGACGGGGACTTCCGCGGAAAGTTGTTGCTCGTCAACGAGTGAGCGATCGTCTCGCCCTCGGCCGACCGTCCGATACGGTCGACCGGTGTCGGTTCGAGGGGACGCGATCGACTACGACGACTCGACCTGGCCGACGGTCTGAATTTCGTCGTACCGGACGCCGCCCTCGCCGGGCGGGTTGCCGTCGATCTCGAGATAGTCGGATTCGAACCCCGTCACTTCGCCGGTGACGTCCATCTGGTGATCCTCCGTTCGTTCTGCGTCGCGAACCTTGACGATGTCGCCGATTTCGATGTGGTCCTCGACGAGCGCTTTCGCCTGATTCGCGTCGGCGTCCGCCGGAATCGTCAGATCGGTCATGACAGTTCGAACCGTAGCACGGCGATCCCGGTAGTAGTTCAGCCGGGATACGCAACTCCGATACGGTCTCGGACGACCGTTTTTGTACGAACGGGCCCAAAAACGACCAATGAAGATTATCAAGGACAGCGTCCACGACCACATTCAGGTCGACGGTGTCGCTCGCGACCTCCTCGATACGCCTGAACTACAGCGACTCCGGCGTATCAGTCAACTCGGGACCGTCTCCCTCGTCTACCCCTCGGCCAACCACACTCGCTTCGAGCACAGCCTCGGCGTCTACCACCTCGCCTGCGAAGCCCTCGAACACCTCAGCGTTGGGGGAAAACAGGCGGAACGGATCCACGCCGCGGCCCTCCTCCACGACGTCGGCCACGGCCCGTTCAGCCACAACATCGAGTCGCTGACCTACCGCCGAACGGGGCGCTATCACGACGACGTCCACGACCTGCTCGCGGACGGGGCCGTCGGGGATGTGCTGCGGGACCACGGCCTCGAGCCCGAAGCGGTCGCGGATCTGGTCGCCGGCGAGGGCCGGTTCGGCCAGCTCGTCTCGGGCGAACTCGACGTGGACCGGATGGACTACTTGGTGCGCGACGCCCACCACACCGGGGTCCCCTACGGGACGATCGATCACGGTCGGCTCGTCCGAGAGCTCACCTTCGCCGACGGCGAACTCGTCCTCGACGAGGGGAACGTCCAGACCGCCGAGAGCCTGCTGGTCGCGCGGGCGCTGATGAACCCGACCGTCTACAGCCACAGCGTCGCCCGGATCAGCAAGGCGATGCTCCGCCGGGCGGTCGAACGGCTGCTCGAGGTCTCCGAGACGGATCTCGACGCCGAGACCCTCCAGCGGATGGACGATCACGATCTGATCGCGGCCCTGCGCTCGTGTGCGGAGACGAGCGAGTTCTCCCGGCGGTTAGACCAGCGGGACCTGTTCAAGCGGGCGGTGTGGGCCGAGATGGATGACGTGCCGGGCGGGATCATCGAGGCGGACCACGAGACGATCCGCGAGTTCGAGCGCGAGATCAGCGATCGGGCGGGGGTCGATCCGGCACACGTCATCCTCGACGTGCCGAGTCGCCCGTCGATGACGGAGTCGACGACCCGCGTGATGGTCAACGGCGACATCCGTCGATTGGGCCAACAGTCGCCGCTCGTGGAGGCGCTGCGGGCGGCCCAGTACTCCCAGTGGCGGCTCGGCGTCTACTCGCCGACCGACCTGCGCGATCGAGTCGGCCGGGCCGCAGTGGACGTGCTCGGCCTGGACATCGACGGTGCGCTGGTCAGTGAGGTCCGGGACGGGATGGACGCGACGCTGGATCAGTTCGTCGAATAGCGACCTTCAGGGCTATAGTGGCCGATTCAGCCGGATAAATCGCTCGAGGTGGCCAATTCAGGCTCGCGCCTTATCCCCGCTGGGTGGAGAGAACTATGCGATGAGTAAATTTGTGAGTCGGCTCTCGATCTTGCTCGTTGCAGCGACTGCAGTCGCCGTGGTACTGGTCGGCTGGGCAGGCGGATTCCTCACGGTCGAATCGCTCAGCTGGTCCAATTCGGCCGTCGTCGCCGGACTCTCGCTGCTCGCCCTCTCCGGACTGATCGCCGTGCTGTACGAACCCCTCGAGATCGACGACTCGAACTGAGTGTTCGCCCGGCGTCGAACTCACCCCGAACGGTTGAAGGCGCTGACCGCGAACTGACCCGTATGGAACGAACGGGAACGATTCTCCGCGGCCGCGAGTTCGAACCCGTCGAGGGACGGGTCGTTATCGACGATGACGGCCGCATCGAGGGTATCGAAGAAACGTCGGTCGAGAGCGACGACATCATCCTGCCGGCGTTCGTCAACGCTCACACCCACATCGGCGACTCGATCGCCAAGGAGGCCGGCGGCGGCCTCTCGCTCGAGGAACTCGTCGCGCCGCCGGACGGCCTGAAACACCGGCTGCTCCGGGACGCCTCCCGCGACGAGCTCGTAACGGCGATGGAGCAGTCGCTGCGATTCATGCAGCGGGCGGGGACGGCCGCCTGTCTGGACTTCCGCGAGGGGGGCGTCGAGGGCGTCCACATGCTCGAGGACGCCGCGAGTGAGCTCTCGATCGACGCGCTCTCGTTCGCTCGCGGCTCCGTCGACGCGATGCGCGCCGGCGACGGGTTCGGCGCGAGCGGCGCGAACGACGCCAACTTCGATCGGGAGCGGAGGGCGACCGCCGAGGCGGGCAAGCCGTTCGGCATCCACGCCGGCGAGGTCGACGAGAGCGACATCAATCCGGCGCTGGATCTCGACCCGGACTTTCTGGTGCACATGGTCCACCCGAAACGGGTCCACCTGGAGCGGGTCGCGGACAGCGAGATCCCGATCGTCGTCTGTCCGCGGTCGAACCTCGTGACCGACGTCGGACTGTCGCCCTACGAGGAACTGCACGAGCGGACGACGCTCGCGCTCGGGACGGACAACGTGATGTTGAACTCGCCGTCGATGTTCCGCGAGATGGAGTTCCTCGCCAAGCTCTCGGAGCTGCCGGCCGCCGAGATCCTCCGGATGGCGACGGTGAACGGCGCCGAGATCGCCGACCTCGAGTACGGCCTGGTCGAGCCCGGACGGGAGGCCCGTCTGCTGGTGCTCGACGGCGACTCGGACAACCTCGTCGGCGCGCGGGATCCGGTCCGAGCCGTGGTCCGCCGAGCGGGAGTCGACGACGTTCGCGAGGTCGTCTCCGGTGCGGACGCCGCCGACGAGAGCGCGAGCTAACGTCGGCCCCGGCCGGCGTCAGTCGAGTCGCTCCGACGTCTCCGCGTGCTCCCTCGAGAGTTCGACGTACCGGTCGGCCGTCGCCTCGAGGTGGGGGTCGTCGATCTCCGTCTTCGGTTCCGCGGGCGCGCCGGCGACGAGCGTGGAGTCGGGAATCTCGGTGCCCTCGGTGACGACGCTGCCGGCGGCGACGACCGCGCCCTCGCCGACGTGAGCGCCGTCAAGGACGACCGCGTTCATTCCGACCAGCGCGCGCTCGGCGACGGTGGCGTCGTGGACGATGGCGCTGTGGCCGACCGTCGAGTACGGCGCGAGCTCGGCGTCCTCGTGGAGGACGGCGTTATCCTGAACGTTGGCTCCCTCACCGACGACGATCGTTCCGTGATCGCCGCGAAGGGTCGTGTTCGGCCAGACGCTGGCGTCCGCCTCGACGACGACGTCGCCGATGACGACCGCGGCCTCGTCGACGTACGCGGAGTCGGCTACCTGCGGTTCCGTCCCGTCAAACGATCGTAGCATAGCCGTTCCTGTCTCGAGAACCGTCTTGAAGGTACCCATCGAACCGACGCCGGTCGCATCGGACTCGCTCGAGTCTCGGTGAACGCGTTATTTACGGCGCGAACGGACTCGGTCATATCAATTACCAAAACCAACACAATTTGGCACTATGGCTAATGCCCGGCCCCGAAAACGTGGTGCTGGCGGCACACTGCCGTCCGGACGGACGCCAGTCGCCGCCGTGTCATCCCCCCACTCCCGAACCGTCCCCCGGTTCGGTACCCACCTTTCGTTTCGCGGGCGGATCGTTCGAGCCCTACTCCTCGTCCCGATCGACGTCGGACAGTCGTTCCGAGAGTCGATCGAACCGCTCCCGCGTTGACTCCCGGCGGTCGCGTTCGACCTCCTCGCGATAGGTGGTCTCGAGCAGGGCGTCCTCCTCGACGGTCACCTCGAAGACGGCACCTTCGTGTCGGCCGTCTTCGGGCAGCGTCTCGACATCGACGATCCGCTCGCCGATCACGTCTCCCTCCGCCTCGAGCAGGAGGACCGCCGTCTCCCCGTCGACGATGCGGTCGAGAACCGCGGTGTGGGTTTCACTCATCGGTCATCGGGGGAGCGTACGTGCGGGAGCGCCATCAATCAGTGGACCGCGGCCGGAGGCTCCCCACCAACGTTTACGGGTTCCGCTGGTGGAGTCGTCCCCGGAATGCTCGAACTATACCAGGCGGAAGGCTGCCCCCACTGCGGGAAGGTCCGAGAGAAGCTTACCGACCTCGGCGTCTCCTACACCGTCCACAACCCGCGGCTGGCCAGCGGCGAGGTACGCAACGAACAGACCCACGGGGAACTGACGGAACTCGGCGGGCAGGATCAGATCCCGTATCTGGTCGACACCGATCGACAGGAGGCGCTCTACGAGAGCGACGACATCGTCGACTACCTCGAGGAACACTACGGCTAACACCGAGGATCGAGCTACCGCCGCGAGTGCCGACGTGCGAACGCCATCTCTCGAGGGAACCGCGTGAGCCGATCGTCGTCGCGATGAAACCGTCACATCTGAGAGCACACTAGTGACGGGTCCGGCGTTTGGGGACTACGCCGACTCGAGGGCGGTCCGGAGGTCCGACTCGACGGCGTCGACCTTGCTGCGATCGTACAGCGCCGCGGCCGGGTGAAACGCCGGCACGACGGTCCGCTCGTCGCGCTCTCGCGGAGTCTCTCCCTCTCCGCTCGAGGAGTCCGAGGTGCGTGGCACCTCGCGCTCGAACTCCCGTCCGTGCAGATCGGTGATCGTCTCGTCGGTATCGAGGAGTTCGGCCGTCGCGAAACTCCCCATCGGGACGAGCACGGTCGGATCGACGCGCTCGATCTCGGCCTCGAGCACCGGCCACCAGGCCTCGATCTCGTCGACGTGGGGATCGCGGTTCTCCGGCGGCCGAACCTTGACCAGGTTGGTGATGTACAGGTCCCGCCGCTCGTGGCCGATCGCCTCGAGCGCGCGATCCAGTTGCTGCCCGGCCTGTCCGACGAAGGGTTCGCCCTGATTGACTTCCTGCTCGCCTGGGGCCTCACCGACGAGCACGATGTCCGCCGACAGCGGTCCGACGCCCGGAACGAATCGGTCGGGGTCGAACTGGTCGTCCGGCACCGCTTCGAGGGCGTCCGCGAACACTGTCTCGAACTCCCAGTCGGTCGGCGGCTGGTCTGTCATCGCGGGGGGTTACGACCGTCTCGAGGAAACACCTTTTCGCTGCGTATTCCACCGTCTCGTCCGACGAACACGTCTCGCTGGCGAGCGCTCACAATGCGGCGATCACACCGACGCTGTGAACCCGTCCGGGTCCACACGAGACTGCGTATCTGCGGGCATATGCATGCTGCATCGATTTCCCTCGACCGGGCGGAGGGTGAGGAACAGATGGCATTCAAACCGCCGGTCGAGTGTCCGATCTGCTGTGACGTGCTCGAGCTCGACCGGACGCTCGAGGATCACCTCGTCGAGAACCACTCTCACGTCGAAGTCGCCCGCTACGTCGCCTCCCGCTCCGACCAGGCCGAGATGCAGCCGGTCTCGGACTGAGAGCGCCGCGGCCGGCCACAGGACGATTGCCCTGCGTCGGCAGCGATCGATCGAATCCGTCCGAACTGCCAGCCGACTGGCTCTCGATTGTCGAACAACGCCGGTTCGGGGCCGTTACCGCCGTCTATCGGCGACGCGCTCCTCTCCGGTCTCCTCGCTCACCACCTCGTAGAGCAGCGCGCGCCCGCCGTCGGCGTTCGGCCGCAGGATTCGCCCGAGTCGCTGGGTGAACTCGCGTTCGCTGCCGCTGCCGGAGAGCACGACGGCGACGTTGGCGTCGGGGACGTCGACGCCCTCGTCGAGCACGTTCGAGGTCGCGATCCGGGTGTAGGTCCCCTCGCGGAAGCGCTCCAAGATCTCCCGTCGCTCCGCGGCACCGGTCTGGTGGGTGATCGTCGGGATCAGAAACCGCTCGCTGACATCGTACGCGAGATCGTTGTGAGCCGTAAAGATGATCGTCCGCTCGCCGCGGTGCTCGTCGAGAATCCCCGCCAGTGCCGAGAGCTTGTTCTCGCTGCCGAGCATGAGCTCTCGTGCGCGCTGGCGGGCGAGAAGCGCCTCGCGGGCCTCGGGATCGCTGCCGGATCGCTTGACGAGTTCCTGATAGTCCGAGCCGCTGCGCATGTCGATGCCCGACTTCGCGAGGTAGTCCGCGAAGATTTCCTGGTTTCGGTCGTACTCTGCGCGCTCTTCGGGAGTGAGCGAGACCGCGAGCCGCTTGACATCGTAGTTCGCGAGGTGGTCGCCCGCGAGCTCGTCCACGTCGACCCGGCGGACCAGCGGTCCGACGATCTCCTTGATCACCTCGTGGGCGCCGTCGGGCCGCTCGAAGGTCGCGGTCAGGCCGAGACGCGCCGGCGCGGCGAGCAACCGCGCGATCTCACGATATCCCTCGCCGCCGAGGTGGTGGACCTCGTCGAAGACGACCAGTCCGAACCGGTCGCCCACGGAATCGGCTTTGAGGTACGCCGAGTCGTACGTCGAGATCGTGATCGGCTCGAGGCGCTGTTCTCCGCCGCCGAAGCGACCGATCGGGACATCGAACTCGCGCTCGAGTTCGCGCTGCCACTGCTCGAGCAGGTCGATCGTCGGGACGACGACGAGCGTCGGCACCGAGAGCCGTTCGATCGCTTTCAGCGCGATGACCGTTTTCCCGCTACCGGTCGGCAGTTCGAGGACGCCGGCGGGCGCTCGCCAGTCGTCCGTTCGGGAGTCGGACTCGAGGGCAGGGCCGTCGGCCCACCGATCCGTTTCGAGCCACGCCTCGAGCGCCGTCGCCTGGTAGTCACGGAGTTCGTACGCCGACCGGAGTTCCGGAAGGGGCGCGAGGTCGAGGACGCGATCGTCGACCGCGGCGGCCGTCTCCGCTATAGCGGCCCGCAGGACGGCGTAGCTGCCGGCGGGAACCCGCCAGCCGTCCGTTCGGGAGTCGGCCTCGAGGGCGGGGACCGAGGACCGGAGCGCCGACGGCGATACCGACGACTCCCCGAGGCCGTCGATTCGGATCGTCCCGTCCTCGTACCTGAGTTCGATCGGGGTCGCGTCGTCGCTCGATGCCCGCGTCACGGGCCACAGTCGGGGCAGGACGTACAAATACTGTCGGGTGTTCGCCGGCTTCGAGAAGGGTCTCGAGGTGGGATTTCGCTCGAGGACCGCGAACCGACTCTCCGCTCGAATCTATGAGAGATGAGCGGTGACGTCGGTCGAGGAGACCATCCCGACGTAGTCGTCGTCGACGACCGGGAGGTGTTTGATGCCGTAGGTGGTCATCATCGCGGCGACCTCTTCCATGTAGAGGTCCGGGGTGGCGGTCTCGACGTCGGTCGTCATCACGTCGGACACCGCCAACTCCGTGACGTCTCGGCCGTCGGCGACGGCGTCGAGCACGTCCGTACTGCTAATGATCGCCCGCGGCGAGGTTCGAACGACCAACGCGTTGATGTCCGTCTCGCGCATCCGCTTCGTGGCTTCCATCACCGTCGCGTCGCCCGAAATCGTTTCCAGTGGCGTTGACATCACGTCTTCGACGGTTTCCCTGTCAGTCTGTCCCATATGCCTAGAACGGCCACGGTCGGTATGACGTTTTCCGTCGATGCAGGG
This sequence comes from Natrinema amylolyticum, assembly GCF_020515625.1. Classification (NCBI taxonomy): domain Archaea; kingdom Methanobacteriati; phylum Methanobacteriota; class Halobacteria; order Halobacteriales; family Natrialbaceae; genus Natrinema; species Natrinema amylolyticum. The sequence continues at coordinate 637,744 of NZ_JAIWPJ010000001.1, read as the reverse complement.
AATCGCGTCCGATGTCGGTCGTCGAACCGGCGATCGGAGTCAGTGCTCCCGCGCGGCGAACGCGCTGCGTCCCGCCCCGGCCGCCGTGACTGGCTACCTCAACCCTTTTATTACCGCTGTTCGTTGACTGGCACATGAGCGAAGACGAGGGCACGGACACGTCAGCCCAGGGTGTCCCGTCCGCGGAGGAATCCGACGACGGCGAGACGGCCGACGTGGATCCCGCGGCGTCGACGGATGGGGAATCGGAACCGACTCCCGAGTCTGACGACTCGAGATCGGCAGCCGCGAACGCGGACGCCGAAACGACTACGGACGCCGAGGACGCGCCCGAAACGAGCGAGGACATCCAGCAGGTCCTCGATCGAGTCACGGAGTACGACGACGAACTCGCCCGCAAGGTCGGCTCCATCGTCGAGGAGGCTCGCGACCTGAACGGCACCGTCACCGACCAGCGCGCGGAGCTCGAGGACCTGACCGAGCGCGTCGAGGAACAGGCGTCGACCATCGAGCAGCTTCAGACCGAACTCGAGGCCCGCGAGCAGCGACTCGAGGAGTACGAGGAGGAGGTCGAGGACCTCGAGAGCCGGCTCAAGCGAAAGCAGGCCGACTTCCAGAACTACAAGAAACGGGCCAAGAAGCGCCAACAGCAGATGAAAGACCGCGCCACCGAGGACCTCGTCGAGCGACTCATCGGCGTCCGCGACAACCTCAAACGCGCGCTCGAGGAGGACAGCGACGACGTCGACACGCTCCGGGACGGCGTCGAGATGACGCTGCGCGAGTTCGACCGGATTCTCGAGGACGAGAACGTCACTGAGATCGATCCCGAACCCGGGACCGAGACCGACCCGCAGCGCCATGAGGTCATGATGCAGGTCGACAGCGACCAGCCCGAGGGGACGGTCGCCGACGTCTACACGCCCGGCTACGAGATGGGCGACAAGGTCATTCAGAACGCCCAGGTGACCGTCTCGAACGGCGAACTCGCCGAGACCGACGGCGACGGCTCCGCGGAGTCGGCCGGACAGGGCGACGACGCTACCGGTGACGGGGCCGACGGAGCCGACGCCGAGGATGACGCGATCGAACTCGGCGGCGAAGTCGACGACCGCGAGGACGCCCCGGCGGACGAAGCGGACGAGTAACGCGAACGGCGTTCGTCGATCCGTCGGCGGCCAGTGACCCTGGCAACGAGTTGCGGTCCCGGCGACTGCTCGAGGACGCGCCGGATTTACTGCTGATTTTACTGCGATCAAACTGTCGCGAGCGCGACGCTACACCGGCGTGTCCGGATTTTATTCGCCGCTTCCGCTCAGCTAGTAACCTTTAAAACAAAGTGCGCACAATACCCGTCCACGATGGCGAGCAACAAAATTCTCGGAATCGACCTCGGAACGACGAACAGTGCGTTCGCGGTGATGGAAGGTGGCGATCCGGAGATCATCGTCAACGCGGAAGGCGAACGGACGACGCCCTCCGTCGTCGCTTTTACCGACGACGAGCGACTCGTCGGGAAACCGGCGAAGAACCAGGCGATCCAGAACCCCGAAAAGACGATCGCCTCGATCAAGCGCCACATCGGCGAGGAGGACTACACCGTCGAGATCGAGGGCGAGGAGTATACGCCCGAGGAGATCTCGGCGATGATCCTCCAGAAGATCAAACACGACGCCGAGGACTATCTCGGCGACGAGGTAGAGAAGGCAGTCATCACGGTCCCCGCCTACTTCTCCGACCGACAGCGCCAGGCGACCAAGGACGCCGGCGAGATCGCCGGCTTCGAGGTCGAGCGCATCATCAACGAGCCGACCGCCGCGTCGATGGCCTACGGCCTCGACGACGACTCCGACCAGACCGTGCTCGTCTACGACCTCGGCGGCGGCACCTTCGACGTCTCTATTCTCGATCTCGGCGGCGGCGTCTACGAGGTCGTCGCGACCAACGGTGACAACGACCTCGGTGGCGACGACTGGGACCAGGCCATCATCGACTGGCTCGCCGACGAGTTCGAGTCCGAACACGGGATCGACCTCCGCGAGGACCGCCAGGCTCTCCAGCGGCTCAAGGACGCCGCCGAGGAGGCCAAGATCGAGCTCTCCTCGCGCAAGGAGACCGAGATCAACCTGCCCTTCATCACGGCGACCGACGACGGCCCGATCCACTTAGAGGAGTCGATGACTCGAGCCAAGTTCGAGTCGCTCACGCAGGACCTGATCGACCGGACCGTCGCGCCGACCGAGCAGGCGCTCGAGGACGCGGGCTACGACAAGGACGACATCGACGAGGTCCTCCTGGTCGGCGGCTCGACCCGGATGCCCCAGGTCGCCGAGAAGGTCGAGGAGCTGACGGGCAAGGAGCCACAGAAGAACGTCAACCCCGACGAGGCCGTCGCGCTGGGCGCGGCGATCCAGGGCGGCGTGCTCGGCGGCGAGGTCGACGACATCGTCCTGCTCGACGTCACGCCGCTCTCGCTCGGTATCGAGGTCAAGGGCGGCCTCTTCGAGCGACTCATCGAGAAGAACACGACGATTCCGACCGAGGAGTCGAAGGTGTTCACCACCGCGGCGGACAACCAGACCACGGTGCAGGTCCGGGTCTTCCAGGGCGAGCGCGAACTGGCCGAGGAGAACGAACTGCTCGGCGAGTTCCACCTGACCGGCATCCCGCCGGCCCCCGCGGGCACGCCACAGATCGAGGTCTCCTTCTCGATCGACGAGAACGGGATCGTCAACGTGAGTGCTGAGGATAAGGGCAGCGGCACCACTGAGGAGATCACCATCGAGGGCGGTGCCGGCCTCTCCGACGAACAGATCGAGGAGATGCAGGAAGAGGCAGAGAAACACGCCGAGGAAGACCAGCAAAAGCGCGAGCGAATCGAGGCCCGGAACGCCGCCGAGGCGACGATCCAGCGCGCCGAAACGCTGCTCGAGGAGAACGACGAACAGGTCGACGACGACCTGCGCGCCGACATCGAGGGCGCGATCGAGGACTTAGAGGAGACGGTCGACGACGACGACGCCGACGCCGACGATATCGAGTCCGCGACCGAGACCCTGAGCGAGGAACTCCAGGAGATCGGCAAGCAGATCTATCAGCAGGAGGCCGGTGCGGGCGCTGCCGGCGGTGCAGCGGGTGCCGGCGGTGCCGCTGGCGGTGCGGCCGGTGCCGGCGCGGGCCCCGGCGGCATGGGCGGCATGGGCGGCGGTCCGAACCCCGGTCCCGATGCCGGCGCTGCCGGTGACGAGGACGAGGAGTTCGTCGACGCCGACTTCGAGGACGTCGACTTCGACGAGGACGAAGAAGACGACGAGTAACGGTCCTCGGCAGCCAACCAGACGATGCGGAAACAGTGACGACGTGACGCTACGGCTGCGGTCGGGGTGTAAGCACGGCACCCGCGAGCGACCAACGGGAGCGAGCGGCCTTTTTAGCGTAGATTTTTGCGCCCAACGAGGGACGCCTCGTGTCCCTCGAGCCGTGCGAGCGGGCCTTCGGCCCGCGAGCAGAGAGCGGTGAGTGAGCACCGCGAGCGAACCCGAGGCGCAAAAAGGTACTTGCGGAACGTTCGTTTCAAGTGGTTCAGACGAGTATCGGTTGCACAACGAATGAGCGAGGACTTCTACGACATTCTCGACGTGAGCCCCGACGCGTCTGCAGAGGAGATCAAACAGGCGTATCGGTCGAAGGCCACCGAGTACCACCCGGACGTCAGCGACGACCCCGATGCCGAGGAGAAGTTCAAGAAGATCCAGAAGGCGAAGCAGGTGCTGACCGACGAGGAGAAACGCGAGGCCTACGATCGCATGGGCCACGACCGCTACGAGCAGGCCGAGAAACACGGCTTCGACGCCAGCGAGTCCGGCGGTGCCGGCGGGATGGGCGGCGGCCCGTTCGGCGGCATGGGCGGTGGCGGAATGGGCGGCGGCGGTCTCGGCGACCTCTTCGAACAGGTCTTCAGCGGCGGTGGCGGCGGTGGACGCGGCCGCCGGCGGCCGCGCAAAGGGCGAGACCTCCGGACCGAACTCGAGATCGACCTCGAGGAGGCATACGAGGGGGCGGAAAAGCAGTTCACCGTCGAGCGGCCCGAGGAGTGCGAGGTCTGCGAGGGCGAGGGCCATCCGCCGGAGGCGGACGCCGAGACCTGTCCGCAGTGTCAGGGCCGCGGGCAGGTGACCCAGGTCCAACAGACGCCGCTCGGTCGGGTCCAGCAGACGACGGCCTGTCCCCGCTGTGAGGGCGAGGGGACGCTGTACTCCGAGACCTGCGGCGAGTGTCGCGGCGAGGGCTACGTCCGCAACGAGGCGACGCTGACCGTCGAGGTGCCGGCCGGTATTCAGGAGGGCCAGACCCTTCGGATGGAAGGCGAGGGCGCGCCCAGCCCCGAGGGCGGCCCCCACGGCGACCTGCTGATCGACGTCTCGATCCGCGAGCACGAGGAGTTCGAACGCGAGGGCGACGACCTGCGCTACCGGCTGCCGGTCTCGTTCCCGCAGGCCACGTTCGGCGACACCGTCGAAGTCCCGACGCTCGAGGGCGCGGCCGAATTCGAGATCCCCAAGGGCACCCAGAGCGGCGAGACCTTCCGGCTCGAGGGGAAGGGGATGCCGCGTCTCCGCGGTCGCGGTCAGGGTGACCTCTACGTCAAAGTGCAGGTCGTCACCCCCGAGAGCTTGAACGAGGATCAGCGCGAGGCGCTCGAGGAGTTCGCCGAGGCCGGCGGCGACGAGATCGAAGTGAAGGAGGGCTTCTTCGAGAAGATCAAGCGGGCGTTCTAACGAGCGAAACAGTTCTCGATTGCGGACGGGCCGTTACCCCGCCGATAAGTATGAGGCCCGCCCCCGCAGTCGTCGTCGATGGACATCGCTCGAACGTACCGGTCGGCGAATCAGGTGCGTAAACTACTCCGGTCGGAACGACGGACCGGATCGTCGTTCGATCTCTCGCCCCAGCGACGGCTTCGCCTCTATCGTCGCGGTTTTCTGAGTACGTCCGGCGTACTTTACGACTTCGCGTCGAACGATCCCGCCGCGTATCTCACCGACTACCAGCGGTTCGTCGGTACGAAACGGATCAACGGCCACTGGAACGCGCTGATCGACAACAAACTCGCCTTCCACCGGGTGCTCGGCGAGTTCCCCGACCACCGACCGGCGGTGTACGGGCTGCTCACGGACGGGCGGTTTCACGCGTTCGACCCGGCCTCCGAGCGGGTGACCCTCACCGACGGCGGCCTCGAACTCGAGCACTCGCCTGAGACGATGACCGGGGCGCCGACAGTGACGCCGATCGACTGGGTCGACGAGACGCTCTCAGAGGGGGACCGGCTCGTATTGAAGTGGTTCAGCGGCGGCGGCGGGAACAACGTTCACTTCCTCGAGCGGACCGACGGCGAGTACCTGTTCGACGGCGAACCGATGACCGAGTCAGAGCTCGCCGAGACGCTCGCGGGCCTCGAGAACTACCTCGTCTGCGAGTTCGTCGAACAGGCAGACTACGCGGCCGAGCTGTTCCCCGATGCGGCGAACACGCTCCGGGTCCTGACGATGTACGACGAGCGGGCGGGAGAGGCGTTTATCCCGATCGCGATTCACCGGATCGGGACGCGGGACTCCGCACCGGTAGACAACTTCTCGAACGGCGGGCTGAGCGCCCTGATCGACCGCGAGACCGGCCGTCTCGGTGCAGGTGCCGAGTATCCCCGCGACGGAGCGGTCGACTGGTACGAGACCCACCCCGGGACCGGCGCTCGCATCGAGGGGACGGCGGTTCCGGGCTGGGAGCAGATTCGCGATCGGCTGCTCGAGATCGCGGAGATGCTCTCTCACGTCCCCTACGTCGGCTGGGATCTGGTCGTCACCGGCGAGGGCGAGTTCCGGATCATCGAGGCCAACAGCTATCCGGGCGTCGCCTCGCTGCAGGTTCACCGCCCGCTGCTGGCCGATGCCCGAACGCGACGGTTCTACCGGAATCACGGCGTCATCTGAGGCGACCGGAATCGTCGTAGCGATCACACCTGTCACGAAACCACCCGATACAGGTTTTACCGATGACGGCGTAGATAAGCGTGAGACTCTCATGCAAGGAAATCGAATCCTGCTCCTCGCCGGTGACTTCGTCGAGGACTACGAGGTAATGGTCCCGTTTCAGGCGCTCCAGATGGTCGGCCACGAGGTACACGCCGTCTGCCCGGAGAAGGAGGCCGGCGACACCTGTCCGACCGCGATCCACGACTTCGAGGGCGACCAGACCTATAGCGAGAAGCCGGGGCACAATTTCGAACTGAATCACGACTTCGACGACGTCGAGCCGTCCGAGTACGACGCGCTGGTGGTTCCGGGCGGTCGCGCGCCCGAGTACCTCCGGACCTACGACGAGGTCCTCGAGATCGTCCGCCACTTCTTCGAGGCGGACAAGCCCGTCGCCGCGCTGTGTCACGGCGTCCAGATCCTCGCGGCCGCGGACGTACTCGAGGGCCGCACCTGCACCGGCTATCCGGCCCTCGAGGCGGACGTACGAATCGCCGGCGGTGACTGGGCCGAGGGCGTCACGCGCGAGGGCAACCTCGTGACGGGCCAGGCCTGGCCGGACCATCCCGAGTGGCTCGCCGAGTTCCTCGAGTGTCTCGGGACTGACGTCGACCACGCCGAGCCGGCGGCCGCGGACGACTGAACGTCGGTGACCGCTGACGACTAAGCGCCGGCGATCGCTGCCGACTGAGCGCCGGCTACCCGCCGACGACCGAACGCGAGTCCCGGCATATGGCGGTTCACGATACTGACGCCGGCGACGCGAGTCGGCGCGCTTTTTCCGCCCCGGTCCTCAGTCTCGAGTATGAACGCTGGGACGGTCGACGACCTGCTCACTCGCGAGCTCCGCGACGATCGGATCGGACTCGTCGACGCGACGGGCCGGGAGTACGACTACCACTGGCTGTGTACGACCTCGTGGAAGGCCGGCAACTTCCTGCGCCACGCGGGCGTTCGCAACGGCGTCACCGTCGGCGTCGTCGGCGACGGCCCCCTCGCACTGCTCGCCTTCTTCGGCACGACGCTGCTCGAGGGGACCACCCGGTTCGAGCCGCCGACGGATCTCGCCGACGCGGACGACTTCCGGACCCTCGTCGCGCCCGTCGATGAACTCGAGGGCTACGAGCTACCGCGGGGCGCACAGCGCGTCGGCTACGGCGACGAACCCGACGCGCCGGACGTCCACCACTTCGACGCGGGCCTCTGGAGCGAGAATCCCTCGTTCCCGCCGCTGTCGATCGATTCCGAGACGACGATCCTGACCGACGGCAAACGAACCGTCACGCACGAGGGAGTGCTCGAGACCGCACGCGAGGTCGTCGAGACGTCCGACGTGGCCGCGGACGATCGCGTGGTCGTCCGCGCGCCGCTGTCGGATCTTCGGACCGTCGTCGCGGGCGTGATCGCGCCGCTGCTGGCGCAGGGCGTGATCGTGCTTCCGGACGACGGAGCCGAGAGTGGGGGCGAACGAGGGACCTATGCCGTCTCGAGCGCGTCCGTCGAGTCGGTTCCCGAGCCGAACCGGATCGACCTCGACGCGGTGTCGCTCCCTTGACGGCGGTCGATTCTCGCCGATTTTCGCAGCCGCGATCAGAGCTCTCGGTACAGCAGTCCCTCGACCGCCGGTCCCGACAGGACCTCGCCCTCGTGGGTGAACCGCGAGCCGTGACAGGGGCAGTCCCAGGTCTCCTCGGCGTCGTTCCACCGGACGAGACATCCCATGTGCGGACAGGTCGCCGAGACGGCGTGGGTCGTCCCCTCCCCGTCCCGGTAGACCCCTAGTGGCTGGTCCGTTCGCCGGACGACGCGAGCCTCCCCGGGATCGGGGAGGCCGTCCGAACCGCGCGCCTCGAGCGACGCCAGCAGCGACTTGATCCGGTCGCCGACGAAACTCCCACCGACCGTCGCGTTCTCCTCGAGAAAGCTCTTCGCGGAGGCCTTCGGTGTGAACCGCTGGGGGTCGAAGACGTCAGCCCACGGGCTCGAGCCCTCGACGATCAGATCGGAGAGGATCATCCCGGCGGCGGTGCCGGTGGTCATTCCCCAGCCGTTGAACCCGGTGCCGACGTAGACGTGCTCCGACAGCGGATCGATCCGGCCGATGAAGGGAACCTCGTCGACGGGTTCGTAGTCCATCGTGGACCAGCGGTACTCGACCGACTCGACGTCGAAGTGCTCGCGGGCGAACGCCTCGCAGCGCCGATACCGCTCGGAGGTCGGCACGCCGCTGACGCTCGGTTTGTGGCTCTGGCCGCCGACGAGCAGGAGGTCGCCGTCCTCGTCGCCCGTGCTCTCGGCGTCGTCAGCGACCGAATACGTCCGCATCGTCGCCGACGGTGAGGCCGTGTTGTAGTACATTCCCTCGGGCGGTGTCCCGGCGATGCGGACGGCGAGCAGATACGCGCGGTGGGGATGCATCCGCGCGAAGTAGCCGGCCCGATCGAGGACGGGGAAGTGGGTCGCGACGACCACGTCGTCGGCGACCACCTCGCCGTGTTCCGTCTCGACGCGACAGGGTGAGCCCGGATCGATATCGAGCGCACGGGTCCCCTCGAAGACGTAGCTGCCGTCTCCGTGAACTCCCTTGGCGATCGCCAGCAGGTACTTCCGCGGGTGGAACGCCGCCTGCTCGTCGAAGCGGACCGCGCCGGGGACGTCGAACGGGAGCGGCGTCTCCTCGACGTACGAGGCCGGGAGGCCGAGCCGCTGGGCCGCGTCGACCTCGTTGCGGATCGTCTCGACGTCGCCGGACGAGGCGGCGTACGTGTAGGCCGCCGTCCGGCGGAAGTCGCAGTCGATTCCCTCCGCCTCGACGCGCCGTTCGACCGCGTCGATCGCCGCCTCGTTCGCGGCGGCGTACTGGCGCGCCTTTCGTTCGCTGAACGCCGAAATCAGGGTGTCGTATATCAGTCCGTGCTGAGACGTCAGTTTGGCCGTCGTGTGGCCGGTGGTGCTCTCGACGATCCGGTCAGACTCGAGGACGGCAACGGTTCGGCCGGCCTCTTTCAACTCGATCGCCGCCGTCAGGCCGGTGATGCCGCCGCCGACGACCGCCACGTCGACGGCCAGGCCGTCCTCGAGCGGGCCGTAGTCGGTCTTGGGCGTCGTAGCGAGCCACAGCGACTCCTCGCGCGGTGATTCGGGGTGGGTCTGGTCCGGCATGGGAGCAGTCGATGGACAGCACCACACCCGCGACAAAAGGAACGGGGGCTGAGATCGCCTGTCACTGGTGGATCGTCTTCCACGGCGTGACGGTCATGCGTCCTATCAAAATTCTTTATTTGCTCGTTCGTCGTCGGCCGGTCTATGGCGGACGTTATCGTCGTCGGCGGTGGCCCCGCCGGCCTGAGTGCGGCGCTCTTTACCGGAAAGAACGGTCTCGAGACCGTGGTCTTCGACACCGACGAGACGTGGATGCACAAGGCCCACCTGTTCAACTATCCCGGGATCCGCAGCATCAGCGGCAGCGAGTTCATGGAACTGACCCGCGGACAGGTCCGCGACCGCGGTGCGGAGATCCGCGAGGGCGAGGCGGTCACCGACGTCGAGCCGCGTGACGGCGGCTTCCGGGTCGAGACCGAGGACGGCGAGTACGACGCCGACTACGTCGTGCTCGCGACCGGTGCGGACCGTTCGATGGCCGAGGACCTCGCGGTCGAGTTCGCCGACGACGGCACCGTCGACGTCGATCTGGACACTGAGACGAGTATCGACAACCTGTACGCGACGGGCGCGATGGTCCGGGACGAGGAGTGGCAGGCGGTCATCGCCGCGGGCGACGGCGCGTCGGCGGCATTAGATATTTTGAGCAAAGAGAAGGGCGAGCACTTCCACGACTTCGACGTGCCGGACGACGTGCCCTAATCGTCCGATCGAGCGCGGGACCAACGGCTTGGTGATCACCGGTTCGTCGGCGAAACCGTCCGATAGCGCCGCACCTGCGTGTTCGGGCCATGCGACTAAGCGACTGGTCGGTGGCGGTCCACCCATATGGCAATGAACGATCTCCACGAACTGTTCGTCCACAAGCTCGCCCAACAGTACTACATCGAACAGGAACTCGTCGAAACGTTAGACGAGATGGCCCGGAACACCACCAACGACCGGATGAGTCAGGGCTTTGCCGACCACCGCGACGAGACCCGGACGCAGGTCCAGCGCATCGAAGACGTCTTCGCGGCGCTCGACCGACCCGCGGAGGCGCGGGACTGCGCCATCCTCAAGGGGCTCGAGGAAGACCGGCGCGAACTCGAGTCACAGATCGAGGACGACGAGCTGTTGAACATGGTCTACCTGAACGCGGGGATGATGACCGAGCGCGTCGAGATGACGGCCTACGAGGGGCTGACGACCATCGCGGAGCAACTCGAGATGGGCAACGACGTCCAGACTCCGCTCGAGTCGAACTACGACGAGGAGAAATCCGCCTTCCGCGAACTCGAGACGCTGGCGACGGCGAAGGACATGAAGTCGCTGTGGGATCGGCTGACGCCGTCGTAAGCTGTGTTACGTACCGATACCGGGGAGCTCCCCGGTTCTCATCCCGACGTGACATCCTCAGACCCGGACTCGCGGCGTGATCGATTATCACAGCACCATTATGATCCTCGAGTGAATATTCTCCGCCACAATGACGTACGATGCGGTCCTGTTCGACTTCGACGGGGTCGTAGTCGAGACTCCGTCGTCCGAGCGGCTCTCCGCCGCCCTCGGCCGAACGTACGAGAAACTCGGCCGGTCCGGGCCGGCCGCCGAGACGTTTCAGGAGCTCATGCGAGGGGACCTCGAGTCGATTGCTGACCGCTGTCAGGGCCTCGGTATCGAGACGGACGCGTTCTGCGCCCAGGCCGCGCGCGAGATGGTCCGCACCCAGCGCGACGAGGTAGAACGCGGGCTGCGGTCGGCGTACGACGACGTCACCGCGGTGCGGTCGCTCGACCGGCCCCTCGGCGTCGTCAGCGACAACCACCCGACCGTCGTCTCGACGCTGCTCGATCGGTTCGGGCTCCGATCGCTGTTCGAGACCGTCTACGGCTGTCCGCTGACCCCCGACGGGCTGGCCCGACGCAAGCCCGATCCGACGAACATCGAGGCCGCAATGGACTCCCTCGAGGCGGACGACGCGCTGTACGTCGGCGACCGAGCCGTCGATGTCCGGGCGGCCGACAACGCGGGCATCGATTCGGTGTTGCTCTCGCGGCCCGGGGAGGGAGCGGTCGACGCGGACGTGGCCCCGACCTATCGCCTCCCGTCGCTCTCGGGGCTTCCGTCAGTCCTCGAGTGAGCGGGTCGACTCTCGGTGCCGACGGAGACCTGACCCGACGGCCGACGGTGCGAACGACGGCCCGCGTGGCAGATTCGTGGCCGCGCTTTTTCCCCTCGCTCGCCGTACTCAGCGTATGGAACCCGACGACGCCTGGACGACCCTCCGCCGGCAGTGCGAGGCCCTCGAGCCGGGTGCCGAACTGGTGACGCCGGTCTCCGAGCGCCCGTTCGAGATCGAGCGGACCGACGACGACCGGATCGTCGTCCGGTTCGGCGACAGCGGCGAAATGCGGCCGCTCTGGCGCGAACAGTTCGTCGTCTTCCTCGAGCAACTCGACGAGGGAGCGGTCTCCGTCGACCACCTCCAGCCGGGCGTCGAGCCGTACGCCAGTGTCGTGACGCTCGCCGACGAGTACACCGCCGACGAGGAGACGATCAGCTACGACGCCGATGCCGTCGGCGGAGAGAGCCCGTTTCTCGTTTCCCCGGCGGCCGCGCGGGACCGGCCCGAACGGGTCCACGACGACGCCCTGTTGCTGGCGGCGCTGCTCGAGGAACTCGACGCCGCCGAGCCCGCGTCCCTCGACACCGACTCGCTGACCGATCTCTACGTGCTCGCGTCGGACGTCCAGCACGGCTCCAATCGGGTGCGCCGGTCGGCGCGGGACCCGCTGCTCGAGCGACTCGGGCCCGATCAGGAACTCCACGGCCGGTACGGCACCGTCCGGCGGACGACGCGGGAGCGTCGCGAGCCCACGGATGCGGAAACGATCTTCGCCGCCCTCGACGACCGCGGGATTCCCCGCGAGTGGGTCACGGGAGTCGATCGAGACAAGTTGGACGTCGTCCTCGCAGTGACCGACCTCGAGGAAGACGAGGTCTACGACGTCGACGAGGACGTCTACGTCCAGAAGACCGGCGTCGACGAGGACGAGAAGTACTCGCGGCTCCGGGGGATCGCCGACCGGATCGACGACCTCGAGGGTACCGAGGGCGAGGACCTGCGCGAGGAACTGGACGACATCGAGGAACGACTCGAGGAGGCGCTGTCCGCGGGATAGCCGCTCGCCGGACGGTCGCCGATCGCGCTCGCCGACGGCGCGGCGTTCGGGTCGTCGCGATCGTCGACGAGGATCGATCCGTCATAGTGGCTGTCCAGTTACAGGGGAACGAATAGGACTTCCCCGGCGGAGAAACGAATACATGGCGACCGTCGAGACCGTCCTCTCATCGATTTTCAGCACGATTCCCGAGCTCCACTCCGGCCAACTCGGACTGCTCTCGGGCGTCCTCGTCGGCGTTCTCTACTGGCACGGCCACCGCCGGTCGTCGCTCGCGCTCCTCACTGCGTTCTACCTGCTGGCGCTCGGCGTCGTGCCCGCTCCCGCAAGGGGCCTGATCGTGATTCAGTCGAAGCCGTGGTACTTCTGCTCGTTTCTGCTCCTCACCTCGCTCGGTGCGATCGGCGGATACGCCCTCTGGGCGCGAGTGGCGCGTTCGAGTCGGCTTCGAACCCGGCTGTCGGACGGCGGGCCGTCGGACTGGTAGTCGCGGGAGTCCGTCTCGGCAGTGACTCGCACGTTCGATATTCGTTTCAGTCGCCCGTCCGTAGCCTGAGTCGAGAACGAATGACCCGTCGACGCGGAGCCGGAACGCGCCTCCTGATGGCGCTGATCGGCTGCCTGCTACTGCTGTGGTATCTCGGACTGGCCGCCCTCAGTTACTGGGCGCTGTCCGTGCTCCGGGCCTCCGCGCCCGATCCCGCGACGACGCTCCTGGTGATCGTCGGAATCGGTCTCTTCGGCGGCTATCTGAGCTATCGGTTCGGGACGAACCGGTTGCTCTCGAGGCTCGATGCGGTCGAACTACCGCGATCGCACGCGCCCCGGTTCTACCGGCGACTCGACGATCTCGAGTCGCGAATGGGTGTCGACTCGCCGACCGTCGCGATCGCGCGACTGCCGATGCCGAACGCCTTCGCACTGGGCAGTCGACGCGACGGCGTCGTCGTGCTCGATCGGTCGCTCTTTCGGTTCCTCTCGCTCGACGAACTCGAGGCGCTCGTGGCGCACGAACTCGCCCACCTCGAGCGCTACGACGCGTTCGTCCAGACACTCGCCTACGGCGTCTTCCGAACGGTCGCCGGACTCGTCTTCGTCTTACTGACGCCGCTGCTGGTACCGATCGCGGGAATCGCTCGCGCCGTCGCGTGGATCCGCGGTGATCCGCGGTCGTGGTCGCGGACGGCCTTCGGTCGATTGTTGGGGCTGATCGAGGGCGGCGTCGCGGTCTGCTTTCTCCTCGTGACGCTGGTCGTCAGGGCCCACTCGCGACGGCGGGAGTACGCCGCCGACGATCGGGCCGCCGCCGTCACCGGACGGCCGGTCGCGCTCGCCCGCGCGCTCCGGACGATCCAGCGAACCGCGGAACCGTCGGCGGGGTTGCTCGCACCCCTGTACGTTCACACCGATGACGACGAGACGTGGCGGCGGTTGCTCTCGACGCACCCCTCGACGGACGACCGGATCGAGCGGTTGCTCGACCGAGCGCGACGCGCTCGCGATCGCGGCCGGACTCGAGAGTCGAGCGGGTGAGACCGAGACGGGCCACGTGCCGTCGGGTCGGAGCCGCGACGCGACTCAGGCGAGGTGCTCCATGCGAGCGATGACGTCGTCGACGACGGCGGGCCGTTCGGTCCAGAACCCGTAGAACCGGTCGGGGCCTCGCTCCTGTGCGAGGAGGACGATCTTCTCCTCGTCGTCGCCGTTCCCGTCGTAGGCGACCCACCAGTGGCGGCGGAGTTCCTCGCCGTCGCCCTCGTGAACCGTCAACTCGAGTTCCGGGAGTGGCTCCCGGTCGGGTTCGCCGTAGACGTGCGTGTCGACGGCCGACGACGCGAGGTTTCGGTAGACCTCGGGCTGGTGATCGAGCTTTGACAGCTGCTGGAAGCCCGCGTGGAGCTCGCCGCTACCGATGTTCCAGGCTCGGAACTCGACGATCCGCGAGGCCATGATCATCCGCTGTTTGTCGTACGATTCGAAGTAGTTGTCCGTCAATTCAGTGACCACAGCCGGCCGGTCGGCCCGCAGCCCGACGGTCATCGACTCCTCCCAGGCCCGGGCGTAGCGTCGAACATCGTCGAGCGGGCTCGAGGCGATGCGCCGACCGTCCGCACGGAGATCGACGACGGGAGCCGGGCGACCGGGCGCGTCGACGATTTCGACGTCGACGTCGTGCGGGTCGAAAAAGGACTCGAGCACCGATACATCCGCGTCGTCGGGGTTACACACCCGGATCGTCTTCCGATCGGTTTCGATTCGGTCGATGCAGTCGGCCAGCGATTCCGTGGTGACTTTCATGATAACTGACTCGTCGCCGACCGGATTGTGTGACCGGGCTACGCTGTTAGGGACGGTAGGAACGGATTCGAATCGATGCCGGCGACCGACGGAACTGCTCGATCCGCGTTCCGGTTCGCGATTCGCGCTCGAGCGATCTACTGCGTCCCGGTCCAGCCGCAGTCGACGCACGCGTACGAGCCGGTATCGACGACGGTGGCTCCCGAGCAGACCGGACAGTGAGCGCCGCGAGTTCCGCCGTCCGCGACGAGCCGTTCCGACGACTGCGTCGTCTCGCTCGCGGTCTGCAGGGACGGGTGACAGGTCTGACAGACGCGATGGGTCCGCCTGTGAGTCATGGTTTCGGTTCGGACTCGGTGCGTGAAGAGCCGTGCTACTTCGTCGCCACAGTGATCGCATTCGGCCATGATATGCCAATAATTGGCATGGTAGATAAAAAGTCTTGCCCAGATGTGCTATTACAGAGAAGAAATACAACTCAGTACAGCCACTTAGAGGGTATTAATTTATGAATTCGAGCTTTCATCGCCATTCTGTAGCTAATTGTTCACAATGGTGGGGCGAAGGCGATGTGGGAGCGGAGGCACCGCGAAACGGTGAGAGCGCGACACTGACCGAAATACTGGCAGCCCACAAACGCTTTTGGCTGCACACCTCCTATACCGACCTATGTACGTGCGGGATGCGAAAAACAGGGAAGAGGTCTGGTTGCTGGATCACATCGAGTCGATGGGACTCGACGAGACGGCGTTTCGCTCCCGTGACTACGTCGTCGCGATCGACGAGGAGTCCGGCGAGAAGGCCGGGTTCGGCCGCATCCGGATTCACAAGACCGACGAAGAGTCGGCGGACGTCTGCGAACTGACCAGCATCGGCGTCCTCGAGGGCTGGCGCGGACAGGGCGTCGGTGCTCACATCATCGAACGGCTCGTGGAGTACGCCAGCGACGAGGGGTTCGATACCGTCTACGTCCTGACCGGCGAAGGAGCCTACCTCGCCCAGTTCGGCTTCCAGCGGATCGAGGAGTCCGACCTGCCGACCGTCCTGCGGGACCGCCTCGAGGACAAGCGCGAGGGGGTCGACCTCGACGCAGTGCCCCTCGTGATCGACGTCGCGGAGTTCCGGATGCCCGACCGGTTCCGGGAGGCGTTCAAGCGCGCCCCCGAGGGACGCGACGAGGCGGACGACGAGGAGTCCCCCGAGGACTTCGGCATCGATTCGGACTCGGCGACGTACAAGTACGATACCGGTCGGTAGGTGACGACCGTGGGACCGAGACGCCGACTCGAGTCACCGGTTCGATCCCGGACCGGCGGGTCGCTCGTCGAAGCCGTGTCGAAACGCGACCCAGGCGATCCCGGAGAGAAACAGCATCGGCGGGAGGACGGCGAACGCCCACAGCGGGTCCAGTCCCCAGCGGAGCAAGAGCCCGAGGTTCAGCAGTCCGAGCGCGAGAAACGGCGCGACGTAGCGGGCCGCTCGGCGGCGATCGCCCGTCTCGTCGGCCGACAGCGGCGACTCGGTCGGCTCGCTGGACATATCCGGGCCGTCGACGCCCCGAGACATAAGCGGTTGTGGCGATTCCGAGAACACTCATGAACGCGAACCGATCCGATTTGACGGCCGAACGTACCGATTCCGACGACGGCGAGTCAGATGCCGGCGATACCACCGCGGACGAGGCGGTCCCCGTCTGGCTCGTCGAGCGAACGTACGGCGACGACGAACTCAACCTCATCATCCTCGTCTACGCGACCGAGGACGGCCGGCGGTACCACCGCCGCGAGCGGGCGCTGACCAGCTTTACCGGCCCCGCTCGAGAGACGAAGGCCGGACTGCTCGTCTCGCCCGACGCGCTCGGGAGCGTCGACGATCAGACGACGCGGGAGCGCTACGCGGAGGAAGCGTCGCGGATGGCGGAGCGACACGACCCGGCCGACAGCGTCTAGGCACCCGAACGAAACCGCCGATTCGACCGCGGACGCTTGACGTGTTCATCAAAGTTGAAGCCCCGGCCGGTCCACGATAACTATAATGTTCGATCCCGACGAACTCGAGGAGATCCGTGCCAGCAAGGAGGAGTGGCACGAGGCGGAAGTCGAACCGGTCCTCGATCGGTTCGGCGAGCGCAAGGAAACGTTCACGACCGATACGGGCGGTCAGGAGGTCGATCGGCTCTACACGCCCGACGATATCGGCGATCTCGACTACGAGGAGGATCTGGGCAACCCGGGCGAGCCGCCGTACACGCGCGGCGTCTACTCGACGGGCTATCGCGGTCGGCTCTGGACGATGCGCCAGTACGCCGGGTTCTCGACGCCGGAGGACACCAACGAGCGCTATCACTACCTGCTCGACGAGGGGCAGACCGGGCTCTCGATGGCGTTCGACCTGCCCACCCAGATGGGGTACGATTCGGACGCGGCCATGGCCGCGGGCGAGGTCGGGAAGGCCGGCGTCGCGATCGACTCGCTCTCCGACATGGAGACCGTCTTCGACGGGATTCCGCTGGACGAGGTCTCGACGTCGATGACGATCAACGCGCCGGCGTCGGTGCTGCTGGCGATGTACATCGCGGTGGGCGACCAGCAGGGTGTCGACCGCGAGGAGCTTCGAGGGACGATTCAAAACGACATCCTCAAAGAGTACATCGCGCGCAACACGTACATCTACCCACCCGAGCCGTCGATGCGGATCATCACGGACATCTTCGAGTTCTGCGCCGAGGAAACGCCGAAGTTCAACACGATCTCGATCTCGGGCTATCACATCCGCGAGGCCGGCTCGACGGCCGCCCAGGAACTCGCCTTCACGCTGGGAGACGGGATCGAATACGTCGAGACGGCGATCGAGGCCGGCCTCGACGTCGACGACTTCGCCCCCCAACTGTCCTTCTTTTTCAACGGCCACAACAACATCTTCGAGGAGGTCGCCAAGTTCCGCGCGGCCCGTCGGATGTGGCACGACATCATCGAGGAGCGGTTCGATCCGGACGATCCCAAGTCCAAACAGCTCAAGTTCCACACCCAGACCGCGGGCTCGATGCTGACCGCCCAACAGATCGAGAACAACGTCGTCCGCGTCGCCTACCAGGCGCTGGCGGCCGTCCTCGGCGGTACCCAGAGCCTCCACACCAACGGCAAGGACGAAGCGCTCGCCCTGCCGACCGAAGAGTCCGTTCGCACGGCGCTGCGAACCCAGCAGATCCTCGCCCACGAGTCCGGCGCGGCCGACACTATCGACCCGCTGGCGGGCAGCTACTACGTCGAATCGCTGACCGACGAGGTCGAGGAGGAAGCCTACGAGATCCTCGACGAGGTCGACGACCGCGGCGGCATGCTCGAGGCCGTCGAGCAACAGTGGGTCCAGCGCCAGATTCAGGACACGGCCTTCGACCGCCAGAAGGAAATCGAGAGCAAAGAGCGGATCATCGTCGGCGTCAACGAGTTCGAAGTCGACGAGGACCCGCAGATGGACGTCGAGGAAGTCACCGAGGAAGACCAGCAGCGCAAGATCGATGGCCTCGAGGAGACCCGCGAGGAGCGCGACGACGAAGCGGTCGACGCGGCGCTCGAGGCGCTGCGCGACGCGGCGCGGAGCGATCAGAACCTCATGCCGTACATCATCGACGCGGTCAAAGCGTACGCGACGGTCGGCGAGATCTGTAACGTCATGCGTGACGAGTTCGGGGAGTACCAGCCCGGTGGCGCAATGTGAGCGGCTGAACGCCGAATTTGTTCGCATAATATCGCCGATTCCGCTCGTATAATCCGTTGTTACATCCGCTCCCCTCCGGCGGTTCGAAGACAACGCCCGATTGAGCGGGGAATTCGGGGGAACAGTCGGATCTGTTTATCCTGATATCGGCCGACGGCGCTGTCGTGAGCGCAACATGAGCGAACACCCCGACGAGCGATCGACCCCGGTATCGGAGTCGGACGGTAACTATCCATCGGCGTCCCGCCGCCGCGTGCTGCAGGCCGCCGCAGTCGCGGGTGGCGTCGCTGGGTTCGGTAATCTCGCACTCGCACAAGATGCCGAGATGATCGAACTCGGCGGCCAAACGAGCGGCTGGCAGGGCGTCGCGCCCGATGATATCGCCGACGAAACGAACCCGACGCTGGAACTCGAGGAGGGGACCACGTACGAACTCACGTGGGAGAACCTCGACGGACTACCGCACAACTTCGTCATCGAGAGCGAGGACGGCGAACAACTCGAGCGGACCGAGCTCCTGAGTCAGGAGGGCGAGACGCAGTCGCTCGAGTTCGAGGCGACGAGCGAGATGTCGACGTACTACTGCGAGCCCCACTCGGCGACGATGCGCGGGGATATCTCGGTCGGCGGTGGTGGTGACGGCGAGAGCGAAGAAGAATCCGACGGCGAGATGCCGGCCTTCTTCGATGAGGGCGCGGAGATCGGTCTCCAGACCGTCGCGGAGGGGATGACTGCGCCGACGGACATGGCCGCACACGGGGACGAAGACCGCTACTTCGTCGCCGATCAGACCGGTGAGCTCTGGACCGTCACCGGCGACGGTGTCGAAGACGAACCGTTCCTCGACGTCAGTGATCGGATGGTCGAACTCGGCACGTTCCAGGGCGACTACGCGGATCCGGAATCGGAGTACGACGAGCGAGGGCTGCTCGGCGTCGAACTCCACCCCGAGTTCTCCGAGAACGGGCGTTTCTTCGTCCACTACAGCGCGCCGCCGAACGACGAGACGCCCGACGGCTGGAGCCACGTCGAGGTCGTCTCCGAGTTCCAGGCGAACGAGGACATGAGCGCGGCCGATCCCGAATCGGAGCGGGTCCTCATGGAGTTCCAGAAGCCCCAGTACAATCACGACGCCGGCCCGATGGCGTTCGGACCGGACGGCTACCTCTACGTCCCGATGGGCGACGGTGGCGGTGCCAACGACGATATGCTGGGTCACGTCGACGACTGGTACGACGGAAACGACGGCGGCAACGGACAGGACGTCAGCGAGAACCTGCTCGGCGGGATCCACCGGATCGACGTCGATTCGGAGGGCGAGGATCGGCCGTATGCGATCCCGGATGACAACCCGCTGGTCGACGAGGAGGACGCCCGCGACGAGTACTACGCGTGGGGGATGCGCAATCCCTTCGGCATCACGTTCGACAGCGACGGCCGACTGTTCGCCTCCGACGCCGGACAGGACCTCTTCGAGGAGGTAAACCTCGTCGAGGCCGGCGGCAACTACGGCTGGAACGTCAAGGAGGGAACGCACTGCTTCAGCACGGAGAGCCCGAGCCAGCCGCCGGAGGACTGTCCGGACTCGGCCCCCGACGAAGCGCCCTACAACGGGCAGGAACTGCAGGATCCGATTGCCGAGTATCCGCACGTCTACGAGGATCAGGTGGTCGGGATCACCGTCATCGGCGGACACGTGTACGAGGCCGGTGACGTCGGAGACATCGACGGCAAGTATATCTTCGGTGACTGGACGGCCGACCCGGCCCGTCAGAGTCCACAGGGTCGACTCCTCGCCGCTTCGGAACCCGATGACGGCGGAGACGGCCAGATGACCGGTGGAGATGGCGGTAATCAGACGGAGAGCGTCGCTCCCGATGGGGAGGACGCTCCCGAGAACGCGACCGAAGACACGCAAGACGAGCCGATCGGCGACGGGAACGAAACCAACGCCAGCGAAAACGAGACGCCCCTCGACGAGGGAATCGAAGACGAGGGCTTCGACAACGAGACGAACGCGACTAACGAGACGGCCGGCGACGGCGCGGCAGACGTCGGCGGTGGCGGCCAAGAGCAGGTCGTCCCGCGAGACGAACTCTGGGACATGGAGGCGCTCCAAGTCGCGGGAACCGAAGACGGCTCGTTCCCCTACTTCGTCCGGCAGTTCGGTCAGGACGCCGACGGGAACGTCTACGTCCTCGCGAATCAGGTTGGCGTCCCCGAAGGCGACACGGGCGCGGTCATGCAGATCGTGCCGCCGGGCGAGGGCGACTCCCTGTCGGCCCCTGAAGACGGCGAAGCCGCTATGGACGATGAGGAGCAAGAGCCCGACGAGAACGCGACGGAAGACACGCAGGACGAGCCCATCGAGGGCGAGGGCAACGAGACCGCCGAGAACGAGAGCGGGATGACCGACGACGCCACGGTCGGCAACGAAACCGACGACGCGTAACGACGCGACCGGATCGAGTCCCGCGTCCGACCCTCGAACCGCGCTTTTTTCGCCGCGAACGCCACACGGCTCGTCGCTCGCCGGGTCCGACTTGATTATGGCCGCCACCGAACGGCGAGCCATGAATACCGACTCGACGACCGGGACGGTCATCGCGCAGGGAGCCGAGGTGCCGGCGCTCGGACTCGGCACCGCACGCATGACGGGCAGGGACTGCCGGCGAGCCGTCGAAACCGCCCTTGCTCTCGGCTACCGCCACGTCGATACCGCCCAGATGTACGACAACGAGGCCGCCGTCGGCCGGGCACTAGCCGAGAGCGAGGTCGACCGCGAGGACGTCTTCGTCGTGACGAAGGTCCACCCCGACAACGCCGCGCGCGAGGACGTTCACGAGTCGACGCGGGAGAGCCTCGAGCGACTCGGACTCTCGACTGTCGATTGCCTCCTGCTTCACGCGCCGAGCGACCGCGCGCCGCTCGCGGAGACGCTGGCCGCGATGAACGACCTGCAGGACGAGGGCGCCGTCGATCACGTCGGCGTCAGCAACTTCTCGGTCGACGAACTCGAGGACGCTCGCGAGCTGTCCGAGACGCCGATCGTCGCGAACCAAGTGAAGTACCATCCGTATCATCATCAGGACGACCTGCTCGAGTACTGCGTCGAGCGCGACGTCTGCCTGACGGCGTACAGCCCGCTCGCGGAGGGGACCGTGCCGGGTGACGACCGACTCGCCGAGATCGGGGAGTCCTACGACAAGTCGGCGTCGCAGGTCGCGCTGCGCTGGCTCGTCCAGCAACCGAACGTGGCGGCGATCCCGAAGGCCTCGAGCCGCGAGCACATCGAAGCGAACGCCGACATCTTCGACTTCGAACTCTCGAACGAGGAGTTGGCGGCGGTCGCCGACATCGGCGACGGCCTCTGGGATCAGGTGGCCGTGACGCTCGGATTGCGTTGAAAGCCCCTCGGATTGTTGTTCAATGCGAGACAGAACATTCGCGTTATCCTGTCGTATTCGCCCAGGTTCGATCGGACTGACTGTCTTTCGTGAATCGATGGCACTCGGCATCGAGTGAGCCCGACGTAGTCGACGAACAGCCGCTATACTCGCCGTTTTCCAGCCAGAGAACGCGGGTTCCGTCGTCGCCAGGGAGTTCGTCCGACGATCCTCGATCGTGCGTCAGTTCGAGCCGGTATCGAACGCCCAGAGTGCAGGAGGCGTTTTCACGGGGCTGGCCGGTGGATTCGACGGCGACACGGAACGTAGTCAGGTCCGCTCCGACCGGTGATGTCCGTTCGGTCCGCGCGGAGAGGGCCGCCGTCTCGGTCCCCGTTTCGATGAACGAGACCCTCGTGTAGGACCCGTTGCCGTGTCCGCTCGACGCGTACGTCGCAACATCATCCTTGCACCCGGTTTCGA
Source organism: Natrinema amylolyticum (assembly GCF_020515625.1). NCBI lineage: Archaea > Methanobacteriati > Methanobacteriota > Halobacteria > Halobacteriales > Natrialbaceae > Natrinema > Natrinema amylolyticum. The sequence continues at coordinate 615,505 of NZ_JAIWPJ010000001.1, read as the reverse complement.
GACGTTCGAACGACGACACTGAGAGCTGCGAGGGCTCTGACTCACCGTCAGTCACGGAAAACGGCCCCAACGATCCGACAACGAGCACGAGAAGACTAGCTACGATACAACAAACGAGGAGGGCCGTTCGACGGGAGGGGGCGGAGACCATATATGCAGTCCGTTTCCTCTCAAATTTGTAAACATACTGATCGACCGAACGGTATCGTTCCGGTCGGGTGCCGTCTGTCCCTGAAGAGATCACTGGCAATCGCGAAACGAAGACGATCACTTGTCGACATCCCAGCGCTATTTGTCCGGCGCGACGAACGAGCCACCGATGCACTTCGATCACGCAGGGATCGCGACCAAGGACGCACGGGAACTCGCGGCACTGTACGGCGACCTCTTCGGCCTCGAGGTCGCTCACGAGGAGGAGTTCGACGGCATGCGCGTCGTCTTTCTCGACTGTGGCGACGGGTATTTCGAACTGCTCGAGCCCCTCGAGGAGGGGACGATTTCGCGGTATCTCGATGAGAACGGGGCGGGGATCCACCACCTCGCGCTCGCGACCGACGACATTGAGAGCGCTCTCGAGACGGTCCGCGACCGCGACGTGGCGCTGATCGACGAGGAACCGCGGCCGGGAGCCTGGGGCCACTCGGTCGCGTTCTTGCATCCGAAGGATACCGGCGGAATCCTGATCGAACTCGTTGAACACTGATTCGGTCGACGACGGCCCGCGGTTCGTCTCCACCTACTCGCTCGCCGGCGACTCGGCCGCGGTGATCCGGCGCGTCTCGTCGCGGCTCTCGTGGCGGACCGCGACGGTGTCGGGATATCGCCCCTCGAGGTCTATTCGGGCCTCGTAGCCGACGGTGCCGAGACAGTCGACGCAGTTGTCGGCCACCTGGTCGCCGACGGCGACGGTGACCGCAAGGAGATCGCGATCCTCGTCGTAGGCCGTCTCGGCGAGCGAGAGGTCGTGACAGGGCGTCGGCGTTCCGATATCACCCTCGATGACGACGGTTTCATCCGTGAACTCGACGCCGGCTCGGTCACCGTCCGTTCGGTCCGCACACTGTCCCTCGCCGACCGCGAGCGACGCATCGACGACGTCGGGTACCGGACAGGGAATCGTCGTCGAACTCGATGCCGTCCCGATGCCCGTCTCGCGGAGCGTGATTCTCGTTCGGGACCGAGTGCAGTCGAACGGTCGCCGGCTGATCCCGTCAGTGACGGTCGACTCGCTCGTCCCGTCGTCGCTACTGGTCGTGACGCTGACCGCGTACGATCGCGGCTCGACGAGGACGATCTCGAGCCCTTCGCCCGCCGGGAGGTCGAGATCGCGCTCGAGCAGTGCGTCCTCGTCGCCGTCGGCTGTGTCATCGTCTCCGTCATTCGCGCTGTCCTCGTCGTCGCCATCGGCTGCACTATCGTCTCCGTCATCCCCTCCGTCCTCGTCGGTGGTGATCGCGACGGAGATCGTTCGGTCCGTCTCGCCGTCGTTGCGGATCGCGAGTTCGTGTGGCGGGTGTGCGGCGAGAAACGGCACGTCGTCCGGATCGCCGACCGTGATCGCGTCCGCCCGGTCCGATTCGGCGTCGTCCCGGTCGGTGCCGTCGCTCGAGTCGGCATCACCGCCGTCATCGTCGGTCCCGGGACGTTCCGTCTGGAGGCGGTCGAACGTCGAACTCGTACAGCCGGCCAGCCCACAGAGCGCGCCGGTGGTGCCGGCGAGGAGGTCGCGTCGTCGCATACGCGACTCCACTACGATGGGGGATAAACACCTTTGTCAGGCACGCTAACCTGTATCCAGAGGGGACTGTCAGCACTCGCGGGACAGGCAAATGTCACGGTGCCACTGAAACCCGTCGCAGGTATACGTCGGGCCATGAGTAGCCTGTTGCAGCGCGAGACCCAGCGCGGCAGTGATAGCGGGACGCTCGGTCAGTCGGAGACGGACGAGGAATCGATCACCGAGAGCGGGATGTTTCGGCTGGCACGCGTCCTGTTCGGTGCCGTCCTCGCGTTCATGGCGATGGACAACCTCCGGAACCTCGAGGGGCGGATCCAGTACGCCGAGTCGAAGAACGCGCCGATCCCGTCGCTGTCGGTCCCGGCGACGAGCGGGGGGCTCCTGTTCGGCGGTCTCGGACTGGCGCTGTGGCGGGTTCCCGCCACGTCCGCCGCCGCAGTCGCGGCGTTCTTCGCGAGTGCCACGCCGCTGATGCACGACTTCTGGGAGATCGACGATCCCGAACTGAGACAGCAGGAGTTCTTCCACTTCGCCAAGAACACTGCGCTGCTCGGGGCAGCGCTCGCGTTTCTGAAACTGGGACTGTCTCAGGACTCCGACGCATAAGTCCGCCGGATCGGCCACTCGAGTCCGGCCGTCCACCGGTCGGCCGCACCGACCACCGACTCAGCCGAAGTTCTCGATCAGCGCCTCGTCCGAATCGCCGCCGGTGTCGTCGATCGCTTCGGCGACGAACGTGACGAAGCCGTCGAAGCCGAACGCGTAGAGCTGGCCCGCCTCGCGGTGGGTCGCGATCGCATCCGCCAGTTCGTCGTCGGCGTCCTCGTCGATGACGACGACCGTCGCGCCTGCGTCCGCGAGTGCCTCGAGTCGCTCGGTGTGGGCCGGTTCGTCGGTCTGATAGATCACGACGGCGTCATGGCCGACCTCGTGGGCCGCTTCGGCGACCGCGACCGCGGGGCCGATCCCCGGGCCGCCCGCGACCGCGACGATATCGTCCTCCCCTTCGTAGGTGATCCGGCCGAACGGCCCCTCGACGTGGACCGTCTCGCCGCCCTCGAGGGAAGCGAGCCACGGCGAGAGATCGCCGTCGGGATCGACCCCCACCGTGAGTTCGAACGTCTCACCGACCGACGGTGACGAGAGCGTGTAGTGACGCGAGATCACTTCGTCGTCAGGTGCCGCTCGGAGCAAAACGAACTGTCCCGGTAAGGCATCGAAGCCGTCGGGCGTCTCGAGTTCGAGCGCGACGGTAGCAGGACCGACTTCGCTGACCGATTCGACGGTGACTGGCGTCCCTTCCATGTCGAATTCGTTCGGCGGCTGATTGAAAAGGCGTTCCGTTCCACTACCGACGGCGGATCGGCTTTCAATCACAACTATGATAGTAGGGAATCTTTCCGCCACTCAGTCACGCATTCGCCTCGTTGACGGCTTCTTTCTCCCGATAACGGAGTTCCTATAATTAGTAACGACTACTAGTCGTGTTTTCTTATACCGAATATATCATTCGCCGTTGCGATCGGCCGGTTGGGGTTTCAGAAGCCTTTTCATTTATGGGGGGCAAGGCTCAGCATAACATGGCTGAGGACCTCAACTGGGCGGTCGGAGGCGAGGCCGGGGACGGCATCGACTCCACGGGTAAGATCTTCGCTCAGGCACTCGCCCGAGCGGGACGGCACGTATTCACCTCGAAAGACTTCGCGTCGCGTATCCGCGGCGGGTACACGGCCTACAAGATTCGGACCTCCGTCGACAAGGTCCAGAGCGTCGTCGACCGACTCGACATTCTGGTCGCGCTCACCCAGCGAACCATCGACGAGAACCTCGACGAACTCCACGAGGGCAGTGCCATCATCTACGACGGCGAGCGCTCGTGGGAGGCCGAAATTCCCGACGAGATGACGGCGGTCGACGTCCCGCTGAAGTCGCTGGCCGAGGAGGCCGGCGGCGCGATCATGCGCAACATCGTCGCGCTCGGTGCCGCGTGTGAGATCACCGGCTTCGACGTCGAGTACCTCGACGAAGCCCTCGAGAAGCGCTTCGGCGGCAAGGGCTCGAAGATCGTCGAGAACAACAAAGAGGCCGCCCGGGCAGGACAGGAGTACGTCCAGGAGAACTACGATCTGGACCACCTCGGCTACAACATCGACACGACCGACAACGATTACGTCCTCCTCAATGGCAACGAGGCGGTCGGGATGGGCGCACTCGCGGCCGGCTGTCGGTTCTACGCCGGGTATCCGATCACGCCCGCGACGTCGATCATGGAGTATCTGACGGAACGGATCGAGGACTACGGCGGCCACGTCGTCCAAGCGGAAGACGAGTTGTCGGCGATCAACATGTCGCTCGGGGCCGCGCGCGCCGGTGCCCGATCGATGACCGCCACGTCGGGTGCCGGGATCGACCTCATGACCGAAACCTTCGGTCTGGTCGCGACCAGCGAGACGCCGCTGGTCATCGCCGACGTTCAGCGATCCGGTCCCTCCACGGGGATGCCGACGAAACAGGAACAGGGCGACCTCAATATGGCGCTCTACGGCGGCCACGGCGAAGTCCCGCGGTTCGTCGTCGCCCCCACGTCGATCACCGAGTGTTTCTGGAAGACGGTCGAGGCGTTCAACCTCGCCGAGAAGTACCAGACGCCGGTCTTCCTGGTCTCCGATCTGGCGATGTCGGTCACCGAACAGACGTTCCCGCCGGAGGCCTTCGACATGGACGAGGTCGAGATCGATCGCGGCAAGCTCGTCGACGAGGACGAGGTCGACGAGTGGCTCGACGCACAGGGTCACTTCCGCGCCCACGCCGTCACCGAGGACGGCGTCAGCCCGCGTGCCATCCCCGGCACGACCGACGCCGCCCACATGTCCACCGGCCTCGAGCACGACGAACTCGGCCGGCGGACGGAGGAAGAGGACGAGCGCGTCCATCAGGTCGACAAGCGATATCGGAAGGTCGAGACCGCACGAAACGAGGAGGACTGGGACTACCGGGAGTTCGGCGATTCCGACGCCGACAACCTCGTCATCTCGTGGGGGTCGAACGAGGGCGCGCTCGTCGAAGCGCTCGACTACCTCGAGGCGGACGGCATCGACGTCCGCGTCATCTCGGTGCCCTACATCTTCCCGCGGCCGGACCTGACCGAGGAGATCGAGGCCGCCGACCAGACGATCGTCGTCGAGAACAACGCGACCGGGCAGTTCGCCGACGTGATCGAACACGACGTGCTTACCCGCGTCAAGCGCATTAACAAGTATACGGGCGTTCGATTCAAGGCCGACGAACTCGCAGACGATATCACCGAGAAACTCACCGAGGAGGTACCAGCATAATGAGCTCCGACGTACGATTCACCGACTTCAAATCCGACAAGCAGCCGACGTGGTGTCCCGGATGCGGCGACTTCGGGACGATGAACGGCATGATGAAAGCCCTCGCGAACACCGGCAACGATCCCGACAACACCTTCGTGGTGGCGGGAATCGGTTGTTCCGGGAAGATCGGGACCTACATGCACAGCTACGCCCTGCACGGGGTTCACGGCCGTGCGCTCCCGGTCGGGACCGGCGTCAAGATGGCTCGGCCCGACATCGAGGTCATGGTCGCCGGCGGGGACGGTGACGGTTACTCGATCGGTGCCGGTCACTTCGTCCACGCCGTCCGCCGGAACGTCGACATGACCTACTGTGTCATGGACAACCGCATCTACGGCCTGACCAAGGGCCAGGCCTCGCCGACCTCGCGGTCGGACTTCGAGACCTCGACGACTCCCGAAGGCCCCAAACAGCCGCCGGTCAACCCGCTCGCCCTCGCGCTGGCGTCCGGTGCGAGCTTCATCGCGCAGTCCTTTAGCTCGGATGCGATGCGTCACGCCGAGATTGTCCAAGAGGCGATCGAACACGACGGCTTCGGGTTCGTCAACATATTCAGCCCGTGTGTCACGTTCAACGACGTCGACACCTACGACTACTTCCGTGACAACCTCGTCGACCTGCAGGAAGACGAGGACCACGATCCGAACGACTACGAGGCCGCCAAGGAAGTCATTCTGGACAGTGACAAGGAGTATCAGGGCGTGATGTACCAGAACGAAAACTCCGTGCCGTACCACGAACAGCACGGCGTCACCGAGGACATGTCCGAGATTCCGGATGGCGCACCGGAAGACGCGATGGACCTCGTCCGCGAGTTCTACTAACGGCGTTTCGCCGGTCGGTTTTCTCCCGTTTCCGCCGAAAACGACGCGCCAGCCGCGGCTGCGAGACGAGCGAGACGAACGAAACATGTGCCTCATTGCCGGTCGTCCAGCGAGCGGACCGGGATCAGGTATCGATCGGGTGTTCTGCGGACTCCATCAGTAGCTCGACGTTCGCTGACTCGGCAGCGAATCGCTTCGAGAGGACGCCGAACAGGACGAGCAGGTCGTCCTCGTGGTCGAACGACGTGAGCTTGATCTCGACGTCGATCGGTTCGCCCTCGAGTTCGGACTCTCCGACGAAGGTGTCGACGTCCCGGCTCTCGCCGAGGATCTCGAGGGTGAACGACTCTCCCTGCTGAATGTTTTCGATATCCCCGCGGTCGCTATCGGCCCGGCCGAGGAACTCCGTGAGGAGTTCCTCGTTCGACATCTCGTCGAGCGGGTTGACGGACTGTCCGGCGACTTCCATTCCTGGAACCGAGACGGCGGCGAAGGCGCTTCCCTCCCGCGTCTGTCCCATGTAGTCGACCGACTTCGAATAGTTCGAGAGCCAGATCGACGCCTCGAAGTCGCGTTCGACGCCGCCGATCTCCTCGGTCCGTTCCATCGTCCGCTCTTCGACCGTCCGCTCCTCGTAGCCGGTCTCCGCGACCGTCTCGTCGGCCGGGGCGACGCGGTCGGAATCGAACTCGAGCGGCTCGTTCCCGAGGGCGAAGCCGAGACAGCCGGCGGTCAGCGCGAGCGTCCCGGTCGCGCCCGCGGCGAGCAGCGATCGTCGAGAGTGAGTCATTATCCCCCTGATTCGAGAAGAGCGGCATATTCCTTGTGCATTCTTCAGAATCGTAGACAAGAACGTCCGGTATCAGTGATAGTTCAGTCGCTCGAATCGAAACCGGCGAACACATCAAGAGTTATCGGGGTCGCCCGCACCCCTTTAGCCATGACCGAATTCGCAGATCGAGTCGAGCAGGTGTCGATCAGCGGCATCCGCGAAGTGTTCGAGGCCGCAGGCGAGGACGCGATCAACCTCGGACTCGGACAGCCGGACTTCCCGACGCCGGCCCACGCACGCCGCGGGGCGATCGAGGCTATCGAGGCCGGGCGGGCCGACGCCTACACCTCGAACAAGGGCACGCCACAGCTCAGAGAGGCGATTTCGGCCAAATACGACCGCGACTACGGTCTCGAAATCGACCCCGCGGACGTGATCGCGACTTCCGGCGGCAGCGAGGCCCTGCACCTCGCGCTCGAGGCCCACGTCAACCCCGGCGAGGAGGTCATCTTCCCCGATCCCGGCTTCGTTTCCTACGACGCGCTGACTCACATCGCCGACGGGACGCCGAACCCCGTCGGGCTCCGGGAGGACCTGACGCTCGATCCCGCGACGGTCGAGGACGCGATCACCGACGAGACGGCTGCGTTCGTCGTCAACAGCCCCGCGAACCCGACGGGGGCCGTCCAGAGCGAGGCCGACATGCGCGAGTTCGCCCGCATCGCCGACGAGCACGACGTGCTCTGCATCTCCGACGAGGTCTACGAGCACATCGTCTTCGAGGGCGAGCACCACTCGCCGCTGAAATTCGCCGAGACGGACAACGTGGTCGTCGTCAGCGCCTGCTCGAAGACCTACTCGATGACCGGCTGGCGGCTCGGCTGGGTCGTCGCCTCGAACCGCCGCATCGAGCGGATGCTACGGGTCCACCAGTACGGTCAAGCCTGCGCCTCCGCGCCCGCCCAGTACGCCGCTGAGGCCGCCCTGACCGGCCCCCAGGAGCCGGTCCAAGAGATGGTCGACACCTTCGAACAGCGGCGCGATCTCGTCCTCGACGGGCTCACGGACGCCGGCCTCGAGGTGCCCACCCCAGAGGGGGCCTTCTACGCGATGCCGAAGGTGCCCGAGGGCTGGTGTGACGAAGTGCTCGAGCGGGGCGTCGTCGTCGTCCCCGGCGACGCCTTCGGCGCGAACGGCGAGGGCTACGCGCGGCTCTCGTACGCGACTGGCACCGAGGAGTTGAAGGAGGCGCTCGAGATTATGGACGACGCGACGAAGGCCGTTCGGTAGCGAGAGGTAATAGGTTTGTTCCGTTATTAGACGTTCAGCGGAACGTCGCTACACGTGCCGGTTGGCTACGTATTCCTCCGGTCGATCCTCTGCCATGCGGTGGCGCGCGCTGTCAGCCGACCGAGCGGTAGCGAGGGCGGCTGTTGATGCCGTGCGAGGGATGAGTGAGCGACGACAGGAGCGATCGAATCGGCTGGGGAGGGCGTGGCGATTCCCTGTTGCCAGGGTATCGGGACAGCGATTCTCATGCATTGTCCGCGGAATCTACTCCATCATCTCCGTGTGAACTGATCGATCGATGGAGAAGGGCCGAAAACGACGCGGAGCGTCCTGCTCACCCTGGCGGCATGGAATCGCCTCGCCCTCCCCAACCGATTGCGGCCCTCGCTCCCACAGGTCGCTGCGGTCCACATCCCTCGCACGGCTTCGAGCTGCGGTTCGTTACTGACTCACCGCAGCACAGCGCGCGCCACCGCAGGCGACTGGCCGGCCGGTTCGACGTGATACGGAACACACCGCACTGAACGTCCGCGCGTTCGCAGCGCCCGCTCGTCCGATGCAAACCGGCGGAGAATAGTTCGGGAGTGTCAGCTCTGTGCTGACGCGAATTCGTCGAGGATCGTCTCGCAAAAGGCCTCGAGGTCGTCCGGATTCCGGCTCGTCACCAGTCCGTCGTCGACGACGACCTCCTCGTCGACCCACTCGCCGCCGGCGTTGCGGACGTCCGTCTGCAGGCTGTGGTAGGAGGTCAGCGTCCTCCCGTCGACGACGTCGGCTTCGACCAGCGTCCACGGACCGTGACAGATCACGCCCGCGGGCTTGCCGTCTTCGACGTGTTTTCGCAGCAGCTCGACGCCGTCCTCGTCGGTGCGGAGCGTGTCCGCACCCACGGTTCCGCCGGGGACGATCAGCGCGTCGTACTCGTCCGCCGACACCTCGTCGAACGTCTTCTCGACCTCGTAGCTCTCGCTCTCCTCGAGATCGTTGTTCACGGTCTGGGCCTCGCCGGTCTCGCTGCCGAGCACGTCGACGGTCGCACCGGCGTCGGCGACGGTCTCCTTCGGGTCGGTGAACTCGACTTCTTCGGTGCCTTCGGGTGCGAGGAAGACGCCGACGGTCGCGTCCGCGAGCCGCTGGCTGTCGGAGTCGCTCATACCGAGAGCGAGGGCCGTCGTGCGGACAAGGGTTGCACTTGCTGGTGCAACAGGCGGATCGGCAGCGCTGCGGGCAGCGCGGCCGGCTCGAACCGAGGTCGGCGTCTTGTCTGCCGTCACGTGTACCATTTTACGGTCTCGCTCCGTGGTCTCGAACGATATGCGAGCTGTACGCCTTCACGAGCACGGCGATGCGGACGTACTGCAGGTCGACGAGATCGATCGACCGGAGCCCGCCGAAGACGAACTGCTGGTCGACGTGGCCGCGGCGGGCGTCAACCCCGTCGATACCTACTTCCGAGACGGGTCGTACACCCCGGTCGACGTGCCGTTCACGCCCGGCGTCGACGTCTCGGGCACCGTCGCCGAGGCGGGGGACGCCGTCGAGGGATTCGAGGAGGGCGATCGCGTCTACGGCACCGGTATCGGTAACGGCTCTTCGCAGGGGGCCTACGCCGAGTACGCGACGATCCCGACCGACCGCGTCGTCGCCCTCCCCGACGGCGCGGACGTGACCGAGGCGGGTGCCGCCGGCGTCGCCGCTGTCACCGCCTGGCGCGCGCTGGTCGACCACGCCGATCTGGGGCCCGCAGAATACTGTCTGGTCCACGGCGGCTCCGGCGGCGTCGGCCACGCGGCCGTCCAGATCGCGGCCGCCGTCAGCGCGCGGGTGATCACCACCGCCGCCGAGGAGTACCACGACGCGCTCGCCGACTACGGGGCCGAGACGGTGCTCGATTATGGCCGCGACGATCTGGCCGACGCCGTCCTCGATGCCTCGGACGGCGGCGTCGATGCGATCCTCGACCACCGGCTGGACGACTACCTGCAGTTCGACGCGGACGTCGCCGCGACGGGTGCTTGCGTCGTCGGCATCGGCGAGAACAGTCCCGATCCGGGCTTTTCGAACGACGGCGCGGCCCGCTCGAAGGACGTCTCCTACCAGTTCATGAGCATGTTCAACACGCCGGATCTTCGCGTGCCGCTGCGCGGGGTCGCCCACCTCATGGACACCGGCGGGCTCTCGATCGACGTGGCGCGGCGCTACGACCTCGAGGAGGCGGCCGACGCACAGCGGGCCGTCATGAACGATAGCTTCCTCGGAAAACTCGTCATCGAACCGTAACGACCAGCGCGGGCGCTACGCGAGCCTGTCGTGTGAAAATCCCGAAAAACAGCGCCCGATAACAGCGGTCAGGCCGGTTCCTGGACCGCGTCCTGCCGGTCGATCAGCGTTCGCCCGCGATCGGTGAGCGTGATCGTCTCCGTCTCGGTGTCGTAGTCGACGACGTCCGCGTTGGCTAACTTCGGGATGTGGGTGTGGTGCAGCGAGATGCGGACGGCCCGGCGGTCTCTCGGAGAGACGTCGTGATCCGAAATCGCGTTCGGCTCCGCACCCGCTTCTTGATCGGCGATCTCCACCGCTACCTCCGTGAGCGTGGCCGTCCCGTCGGTCTCCTCGAGATAGTTCAACAGCGAGCGTCTGCGCTGATCCGCCAACAGCTCCATCGCCGTATCGACGGCGTCGGCTTGCGTCTCGCCGAACGCGGTGAGGCTCTCGGGCGAACTCAGTAGTGGGATCATACCATCGATAGGCGCTGAACCATATATATGCGACGTGTGAGTCCGATCGAAACACCACCGCCAGTGTCACGACGAGGGCTCGTCGCATCGGTCCCCGGAATCGCGCGATATCGCGGCGATCGCGGGGACGGAGAGCGACTCAGTCAGGACAGGTCGGCGACCGCTTCCATCGTCGTCCGCTTGTCCGCTTCAGTCATCCCGTTGACGAAGCCTACCCGAACGGCATCGACGCCCTCGATCTCGGCGTACTCCGCGACCCACTCGCGGACTTCGTCGGGCGTGCCCGCGGGAGCCAATTCGTCGAGGACGTCCTCGGGGAGGGCTCGAGCCATCGCGTCGGTATCCCGTTCCTCCCAGGCGGCGCGGATTTCGTCGACGACGTCGGGATAGCCCTGTTCGGCGACCGAGTTCCCGTAGTAGGGCCCGTAGGCCCCGAGCAGGAAGGCGATCGTCCCGCGGGCCTTCTCGCGCGCCGCCTCGCGGTCCTCCGCGGCGATCCCGCGGACGATCGGGGCCACCCGCAGGTCCGAGAGTTCCTTGCCGCCGAGTTCGGCGCCGCGTTCCAAGTCCTCGAGTCGGTCCCGCAAACCGTCTCTCGTGAACAGCTGGGGAGCCCAGCCGTCGCCGAAGCGGCCGGCCATCTCGGTGGCCTTGGGACCGAGAGTGCCGACGTCGATCGGCGGGGGGTTCTCGCTCGGGCCGCGCTCGTAGTCCAGGCCGGGGATGTCGAAGATCTCGCCGTCGTAGGCCGGGTTCCCGTCCTCGTAGACCCCGCGCATGATCTCGATCACTTCGCGGGTGCGGCGGAGCGGCCGGTCGAACTCCTGGCCGTGCCAGCGCTCGGTGATCGCCGGCGAACTCGGGCCGATCCCGAACCGAAACCGGCCGTCGGCGGCGGCCTGCATCGTGAGCGCCGTCTGTGCGAGCATCGCCGGTGTCCGCCCGTACGGCGAGATGACGTCGTTGGAGATGCCCAGGTCCTCGGTCCGGTCGGCGGCCAGTGTCAGCGGCGGGACGATGTTCCAGCCGGTCGTCTCGCCGACCGTGATCCGGTCGAATCCCAACTCTTCAGCCTGGACGGCGCGCTCGGCGACTCCCTGCGGTCGCTCGTAGTCGCCGAGTCGCACCAGTAGATCCAGTTCGGCGTTCACAGTGCTCCCCTCCGCGTCGGCGCTCGAGTCGTGCGTCGCGATGACATCACCGTGCACCGCGTTACGCAATCACATAAATCTGTAGCGTTTCCGTCCAGTCCCGCGAACCGACCGACCCTATTCACGCCTCGAGGATGTCCGCACACAGCCCTCTGGCCGCCTCGAGATGCTCGCGCGCCTCGTCGTGAGCGGGGTCGTCGGCTTCGGCGAGCAACTGACGGACCTTTTCGACGCGTTCGCGGACGATCTCGGCCTCGAGATCGCTCGCCGCGGCGTCGCGGGCCACCGCCTCTGCCTCGCCGAGCCAGCGGTTCGTCGTCGGGTCGATCGGGAGTTCGGCGGTCGCCTCGAGACGACGGGCGAGCGCTCGCGTTCGGGCCTCGAGCGACTCGGGGTCGTCCGACGGTGGTGGGGTCGATCGATCAGTCATGGGACGGCGTTCGGGCGCCAGCACGGAGATGGTTTCCACTACTGTCGGAGGCGTCCGAACGATTCTGCGACGAGTCGTCCGTGAATACCGTCATCGAACGAGCGTGACGTAGTTCTACAGAAGTACCTTTTTCTCGTCGGGTTCGCTCCTTCTGACTCGACCACATCGTAACTCCGACACCTGTACTTCCTGCTAGGGATTCAGACCCGTCACTCACTGTCGATTCCAACGGAGTCTGATGAGCATGGCTGAACTGGGCGACGGACCTATTCGACCGACATCGATCGAGACAGCAACCGCGACCACTATAGTAGCCACTGAAACGATTTACGTACTGATCGCAATGCTGTCGTGCGATCAGATGTGCAATGACTTTCAGTGGCTACTATCGGTCATGTTCGGTTGTCTCACCGGCTACAGTTCACCCTCGAGGCACGCTCTGTTGCCGGGTACCAACCGCTCACGAGCGCTGTGAATGGGTCAGTGAACTCGAGGCGGACTCGAGCCAACGCATCCCGTATCCGGCGGCGTGGAATCGTGATGCGCTTCTCGGCCGAGTGTACTCACGGGGACGACGTATCCGCTCGACTGCTCGCGGAACGACGGTTTCGCGCTGCCACTTGTCCGTCCGCTTGTCCATTCACGTTAGTCACTCGAGACGGTTGATTTTCGCGCTCGCTACGGGAAGGGTCTTTAATCCGGGGGGACTGCCGGTAGCAGGGTTAATACACGTGGCTGTGCTATCTCGGGAAGAATGGGGGTACTCAACGCAATTCGGAAGCGAGTGGGCAGCGATAGTGTGAGCTTGCACGAGTGCCGAAATTGCGGGGAGAAGATCGTCACGGACACTGAAAAGTGTCCCCGTTGTGGCGCAACTGAGATCGCGCACTACGATGTCTGACTGACGGAACCAGGTCCCTCACTGCATGAGCCGACGGCCGATCTCGCCAGTGACTGTCCCAGGTCTTTCCGGGACGCTGACGAGGGCACCACCCTCTGTTCACTGAGGATCCGCTCGTCGCGCGAACCAGTGGAAAACGTTGATACTGGTCGTCGATAATGTGATCGTATGACACACGACTGCTCGTTCCTCGAGGCCCTCGACCTTGCGGACGATCAGGTCTCCTCCGCGGACGGGCGACGGGAATCGCACGCGACCGACTACGGGGCGGAGCGAAGCGACGACGGCGTGCTGCCGGACGCCGTCGTCTGGCCGGAGTGCACGGCCGACGTCTCGGCGGTACTGGCCGCCGCAACCGATCGCGGCGTCCCGGTGACGCCCTACGCCGCGGGGACGGGCCTCGAGGGCAACGCCGTTCCGGCCCACGGCGGGATCAGTCTCGACCTCACGCGGATGGACGCCGTCGTCGACTACCGGCCCGAGGACTTCCAGATCGACATCGGACCGGGGATCATCGGCTCCGACGTGGACGAGTACGTCGCCGACGACGGCCTCTTCTTCCCGCCGCTGCCCTCCTCCGGCGACATCTCGACGATCGGCGGGATGATCGCGACCGACGCCAGCGGCATGCAGACGGTCCGGTACGGCGAGATCGCCGACTGGGTGCTCGGCCTCGAGGCCGTCCTCGCGGACGGGACCGTCGTCCGGACCGGGTCGCGGGCGATCAAGACCTCGAGCGGCTACAATCTGACCGAGCTCCTCGTCGGGAGCGAGGGAACGCTCGCCGTCGTCACCGAGGCGACGCTCGAACTCGCGGGCCGACCCGAACAGATCCGCGGCGGGCGAGCCATCTTCGAGACGCTCGACGACGCGGCGGAGGCCGTCTTCGACGCGGTCCGGACCGACGTCGGCGTCGCCAGAATCGAACTCGTCGACGGACTGAGCGCGACGATGGCCAACGAGTATCTCGGGAGCGACCTGCCCGACGCACCGATGGTCTTCCTCGAGTTCCACGCGAACCACGGCATCGAGGAGGAGATCGACCTCTGTCGGGCGATCTTCGCGGACCACGACGTCGTCCGCTTCGAGATGAGCGACGACGACGCGGAGATGGCCGACCTCTGGCAGGCCCGCCGGGAGATGGCCTACGCCGTCTCGACGTACGATCCCGACCTCGAGCCGCTCCATCCCGGCGACGTGACAGTCCCGATCAGTTCCTACCCCGAGGTCGTCCGCGAGACGAAGCGCCTCGCCGACGAGGCCGACCTCCTCGTCCCCTGTTTCGGCCACGCGGGCGACGGGAACCTCCACTACAGCGTGCTCGCCGATCCCGACGACCCCGAGCAGGTCGAGCGCGGCGAGGAGCTGTACCGGGAGATCGTCGAACTCGCGATCGAACTGGGCGGGACCGCGACGGGAGAGCACGGCATCGGTGAGGGGAAACAGAAGTACCTCGAGCCGGAGCACGGGGCCGGCGCGGTCGACGTCATGCGGACGATCAAGCGAGCGCTGGACCCGACCGATACGCTCAATCCGGGGAAGATCTTTCCCGAGACGGCCGACGGTGAACGAGTCCGCGACCCGGAGCGCTGAAAGCCCGCAAATCGATCGAGACTGCCCGTTTCGGGACGGCGACAACACAGTTTTTATTGCGGTGCTACCAATCTGGGTAGATAGTCGCGTGGAGTCGGAACCCGATTCGTCCGCGGTTCGGTACGAACTCCAATACGTATGATAGGTAGGATTCACGTCGACGTCCGGTCCAGTTGTAGCCTCCTCGGAACGGTCCTGAAGTATCTCTCCCTGACGCTGCTCGTTCCGACCGTAGTCGCGCTCTACTATCGGGAGAGCCCGCTCCCGTTCCTCGTCGCGCTCGCCGTCGCCGTTGCTGTCGGGATCGGCCTCGAGCGCCTCGAGCCCGAGCCCTCGCTCGAGCACCGCGAGGCGTTCCTGCTGGTGGCGCTGACGTGGCTCGTCCTTCCGATCGTCGGGACGATTCCGTACCTCGTCGCGGGAACGGGAACGCTCGCACATCCCGTCAACGCGCTCTTCGAGAGCATGAGCGGGTTCACGACGACCGGAGCGACGGTCATGGGCGAGATCTCGGTCGAGACCCACTCGCGGTCGATCATGCTGTGGCGACAGCTCACCCAGTGGCTCGGCGGGATGGGAATTCTCGTGCTGATGGTCGCGATCCTCTCTGAGCTCTCCGTCGGTGGGACACAGCTCATCCGGGAGGAAGCGCCGGGGATCCAGGTCGAGAAGTTGACGCCGCGGATCAGACAGACCGCGAGAGCGCTCTGGCTGATCTACGTCTGGTTCACGCTCGCCGCCGTAGTCGTCTACTACGGGCTGCATCTCGTCGGGCTGGCCCCGAACATGACGTTTTACAACGCCGTCGCCCACGCGCTCACGACGCTGCCGACCGGCGGGTTCTCGCCGGAAGGGCGCAGCATCGAGGCCTTCGAGCCGATCGTCCAGTGGGCGGTCATGCCCTTCATGATCGTCGCCGGAACGAACTTCGCGCTCTACTGGTACGTCTGGCGTGGTCGCCCCGACCGCCTGACGAGCAACGCCGAGTTCCGATCGTATCTCCTGTCGATAAGCGTCATCGGCGGACTCCTCTCGCTACTGCTGTTCCTCGGCGTAGGCCTCGCGACCGTCCCCGAAAACGTCGGCGCGATTCCGGGAAGCCTCGAGCGCTCGCTGCGCCACGGGCTCTTCCAGACGCTCGCGATCGTCACGACGACCGGCTACGCCAGCATGGACTTCAACACGTGGAGCGAGTCGACGCAGGTGATCCTCCTGTTCGCGATGTTCCTGGGCGGCTCGGCGGGCTCGGCCGCGGGTTCGATCAAGATCATCCGGTGGTACGTCGTCGGGAAGTCCATTCAGCGAGAGCTGTTCACGACCGTCCACCCGCAGGCGATCCGACCGGTTCGGATGGGAGACACGGGCGACATCATCGACGAGGAGGCGATCCACGGCATCTTCGTCTTTATTCTCCTCTTTCTGGCGCTGTTCGTCGTCTCGACCGTCCTGCTCTTTCTCGACGCCCACCGAACGGCCGACCTCTCGCTGTCGGGACTCGAGGCGATCAGCGCCACGATCGCGACGCTCGGGAACGTCGGTCCGGGCGTCGGCGTCGTCGGCCCGATGAACAGCTATCTCCCCTTCTCGAACGCCGCGAAGCTGTACATGATCTTCCTCATGTGGATCGGTCGACTGGAGATCCTCTCCGTGCTCGTCATCCTGACGCCGGCGTACTGGCGCTCCTGACGACGCGGCCGCGGAGCGACCTCCGTCCCGCCCGCATCCATCGCGTTCCCGCGAGACGGCGCTCGCTCTCTGCCGGCGACCCAATCGTTAAGACGAGCGTGATGACAGAATCTACCGTGACAGAAAGTAACATTCTCGAGGCAGTCGAGTCGGCGGCAGCGACGTACGGAATCACCCTCTCCGAGGCGGAGCGGGAGGGGTACGCGAGCGAGGCGGAAGCGACGGTCGCGCTGCTCGGCGATCTCGAGCCGACGATCGCGGCGTCCGATCCCGCGGAGAGCGTCAGTGAAGGGGACGACGAGTACAACGCCTTCCTGTACCGGTGTGAACTGTCCGGTGCCGAGTCCGGACCGCTCGCGGGGACGGACGTCGCGGTCAAGGACAACATCGCGGTCGCGGGCGTCCCGATGACCTGCGGTTCGGACGCGCTCGAGTTCGAGCCCGAGTATCACGCGGCCGTCACCGAGCGGTTGCTCGAGGCGGGCGCCGATCTCGTCGGGACGACGAACATGGACGAGTTCGCCTACTTCACCACGAGCGAGACCTGCGCGCACGGGCCGGTCGAGAACCCGAGCGCCGAGGGCGTTCCGGGCGGCTCCTCGAGCGGGAGCGGCGCGGCCGTCGCCGGCGGACTGGTCGATGCGGCGCTGGGCACCGACACCGGCGGCTCGATCCGCATTCCCGCCTCCTTCTGCGGCGTAGTCGGATTCAAACCGACGTTCCGGACCGTCCCGCGGTTCGGCTTCGCGGACCTGGCGACGTCGCTGGACCACGTCGGACCGCTCGCGCCCGACGTCGAAACGGCGGCCACCGTGCTCGAGGCAATCAACGGGCCCGACCGTCGCGATCCGTCGTCGGTCGGCGCGCGGACGCCTAGTCCGACCGACGGGCTGGACCGCGAGGTCGACGAGACGACGGTCGGACTCGTTACCGAGGCCCAAGAGGGCGCGGACGACGAAGTCACCGCGGCCGTGGAGCGGGCGGCCGACCGGCTGGAGGCGGCTGGCGTGACCGTCGAATCGGTCTCGCTCCCTGGCTTCGATACGCAGTCGCTGGTCAATGCCGCCGTCACCGCCACGGAGTTCACGACGCTCGTCGCACAGGCGGGTCAGGACTACGGCGTCGGGACCGGCTACAGCGAACCGTGGCGCGAGACGGTGGCGTCGATGGACGCGGACGAACTGGGCGAGAACGTGCGCGCGCGGCTCGTCCTCGGGCGGGCCCTGACCGCGCTCGACGACGGCGCGGGCTACGTCGCCGCGCAGAACGTCCGCCGGGAGTTCGCGACCGTCGTCGACGGTCGGTTCGAGACCTACGACGCGCTCCTCCTTCCGACGACACCGATGACTGCACCAGACTACGGCGAGATAAGCGACGACGCGGCCCTCCTGCGGACCATCGCCAACACCGGTCCGTTCAACCTCACCGGCCACCCCGCGCTCTCGGTCCCGGTCGCAACGGAGCGAGCGGGCAGTGATCCGGTCGGCTGCCAGTTCGTGACCGACTGGGACGACGAGGCGACGGCCGTCGCGCTCGGCCGAGCGCTCGAGGCCGCCGAGTGAACCGCGGTCCCGCCATCCGTCCTCGGTCCCGTCCGGTTTCCGTCAGTCGTGGACCAGCACGTCGAGCACGTCCGGGCCCTCGCGAGCGAGCGCGTCCTCGAGCGTTCCCTCGATCTCGTCGGGCGTCTCGACGCGCTCGGCGCGCGCACCGTGGCTCTCGGCATTTTTCACGAGGTCGACGGCGGGGTCGAAGTCCATCCCGACGAACTCGTAGTCGTCCTCGTCGCCGCCCATGATGGCGAGCGTGTTGTCCTTCAGGATGCGGTAGTTGCGGTTGTCCGAGATGACGACGGTGAGATCCAGATCGTAGCGAGCGGCGCTGTAGATCGAGTGGGGATAGTACTGGTAGGAGCCGTCGCCGATGAAGCCGACCACGTCGCGCGGGTCGTCTCGCTGCTCCTCCGCGACGGCCGCACCGACTGCCGCCGGCAGCCCGTAGCCGAGGCCGCCGCCCTTGTTCGAGATGTACTGCTCGGGCGCGAGGTCCCACCGGGTCAACATGGCGTACTTCGAGGTGACGCCCTCGTCGACGATCGCCGCGTCGCCCGCGACGCGCTCCATGGCGTCGACCAGTTCGGCCTTCGAGGAGCGGGGGTCGTCCCCGTCGCCCTCGCCGTAGCCGGCCATCTTGGCCTCGACCATCTCCTTGACGTCGGCGACTTCCTCGAGCCGGTCCGCCACGACCTCGTCCGAGAGTTTCCGCTGGACGCGTTCGGTGATCCCCTGCATCACGAGTCCCGGATCGCCGATCACGGCCGCGTCGGCGGGCTGGTTCTTGCCGACCTGCCAGCTATCGTCGCTCAGGTGGATACAGGTCGTGTCGTCATCGACGAGCGCCTCCTCGTGGCGGGTCAGCGTCGTGTTCGTCGAGACGCCGGCGAAGCAGATCGTGTCGGTGTCCATCAGCATCGCGGCCAGGTCCTCGTTGGTCGGCAGGTAGGAGACCCACTGCTCGTGGTCGGTCGGGAAGTCCACTTCACAGGAGAGGATCTCGCCGTGGACGCGGGCCCCCGTCGCCTCCGCGAGTTCGACCGCCGCGGCGACGGCGTCGGCACCCGACCGGGCGACGTGATCGCCGACGACCAGCACCGGATCGTCGGCCTCGGCCAGCAGGTCGGCCGCCCGCTCGAGTTGGGCGGGATCGCCGCTGCCGGCGTTCGGAATCGGACCGAGCCGTTCGGGCTCGGCGTCGGTTTCGCTCATCATGACGTCCAGCGGGAGCCCGAGGAAGACCGGGCCCGTCGGGGGCGTCATCGCGACTCGGAACGCCCGGCGGAGCATCGTCGGCAGCGCCGCGACGTCGAGCACCTCGTCGGACCACTTGCAGAACTGCTCGGCCATGTCGACCAGATCGCCCGAGAGGATCGGCTCCTCGTGGCGGAAGTCGGTGCTGTGATTGCCCGCCGTCACGACCAGCGGCGCGCCGGCGATCTTGGCCGCGTAGAGGTTCCCCAGCCCGTGGGCCAGCCCGGGCGCGATGTGGAGGTTCGCGACGCCGACAGGGGTGATCGAGTCGTCGTGGTGGGCGTGGTACCGCCGCCGCTGGGCGTAGCCGCCGGCCATCCCGACCGCGATGTCCTCGTGGAGCCCGAGTCGGTACTCGAGTTCGCTCTCGCCGATCGCGTCCATGATCGGGAGTTCGGTCGTCCCCGGATTGCCGAAGACGTAGTCGACGCCGTAGGACTCGAGAGCATCAGTGAAGAGATCCGCACCGGTGTAGCCATCAGGCATGCTCTCTCGTGGCACGGGACAGCACATCAAATTGTGTGTTTCGGAACGCCGGTTCCAGCGTCTGCGGGCCCGGCCCGGGTATTATACGTCAGTTCGTTGTCCCTCGGCACATGGCCATCGCGAGAGACGGGACGGGTATCGGTGCGACGACTCGAGCGCTCCGGTCACAGATCCATCCCGTTTTCATGACACCGCCGCTGGCCGCGTCGCTGTTCGGCGCGATCCTCGCTGGAACTGTCGATCCTATGCTCGCGACGGTCCACGTCGCGGCGATGTTCGCGGCGGTCTACACGGCTCACGTGAAAGACGGCTACGTCGACTTCCACGTCCGCGGCGAGGACGACGATCACCCGCTGACCGCGAGGGGGTGTCGAGTCGCGCTCGCCCTGTCGACGGCGACGTTCGCGGCGTGCTGTCTCGTCCTCGGCGTCCTCGTCGACCTCCTCGCGGTCGCGCTGGTCGTCCCCGCGTGGCTGATCGCCTACCACCACGCGCCGCAACTCGACATGAATCCCGTGACGGCGACGACCGGCTACCCGCTCGGAATCGCTCTGTCGGTGCTCGGCGGATTCTACGTACAGGCGACGACGCTCACCGCGGTTCCGCTCGGCTTCGCCGTCGTCTTCCTCGCGCTCCTCTCCGGGATCAAGGTGATCGACGACGCCCAGGACTACGCCTACGACCGTTCGATCGACAAACGGACCGTCGCGGTGGCGGTCGGCCCCGACCGCGCTTACGATGTCGCCTACGGATTGATGGCCGTCGCGTTAGCGGCCGTCGTCGCGTTCGCCGTCGCGCGTATCTT
Source organism: Natrinema amylolyticum (assembly GCF_020515625.1). Classification (NCBI taxonomy): domain Archaea; kingdom Methanobacteriati; phylum Methanobacteriota; class Halobacteria; order Halobacteriales; family Natrialbaceae; genus Natrinema; species Natrinema amylolyticum. The sequence continues at coordinate 594,907 of NZ_JAIWPJ010000001.1, read as the reverse complement.
CCCCCCGACGGCGCTGCTGGCAGCCCTCGCGTTCGCCGCGGTCGCCGCCGTCGCGCGACGAGCCGATCCCGAACTCGCGACCATGTTACTCATCCGGGGCTCCTACGTCTTCCTCGCCGTGCTCGTGGCCGCCGTCCGGTTCGATCCGATCGGTCACCTCGTGTGAGCGCGAACCGGAACGGGGCCGCACCGCTCGAGACGCATCCCGTCATCCGCCTCGCGTTCTCAGAGCGACTGCCGATGACCGCATCTGGGACAGTACATCGTCCCGCTTCGGATGAGCGTGTAGCTCTCGTCACAGTGGCCGCACAAACAGCCCATCGAGAGACCGACTTCACGCGCGAGCGCGGCGATCGTATTTTCTAACTGCCGCTGGTGGCGCTCCGTCGCCTCGAGGCGGTCGCTGAGAGCGGTCAACTCCGCCGAGATCTGTCGGTCGCGTCGGGGGCTGGGAACGCGGGCGGGACGAGGGGTCATAGACAGTATCGGTCGCCAGTGACGAAAAACGCATCTCTACTCGACAGCCGTCGCGACGGTTCCGATATCGATACTGACGAATTCGGCTCAGTAGGGCGGTCGAGCGGGTCGTCGATCCTACTCGAGCGTATGCGGTTCGAATCGCTCGCCGAACGCGTACGCGGGGTCGCGAGACCGAGCTGCCGGTAGCGCCGACCGCTATTCGGCCTCGGCCTCTGTAGACCCCTCGGAGACGTTCGGCGGCTTCCAGTCCATCTTGACCGTCACCGTCTCGCGGTTCCCGCGCAGGATCGACGACCGCTCGCGGACGCCGACCTCGTACGCGATCGACTCCGACGGCCGCAGGTCGACCGTCTTGTTCCCAGTCCGAACCGTCGCCTCCCCCTCGCTCTCGAGTTCGTCGGCGAGCGCTCGGAGCTGTTCGGCGGCCTCTTCACGAGTCACCTTGTCGGCGGAGAGCGTCTTGTCCACCATGGGTGATTCCACCACGAATCACGGGATAAATCGTCCGCCTAACGACGGTATTCTGACAAAAACCGTACAGTTAGATCACATAAGAGGCACTATTGTCCTCTCAAATCCAATTTCATGAACACCATCCGTTCGGCTCGTCGGGGACGCTCTCGAGCAGCGATTCACGAGCGGTGATTCGGGTCCGTCACAACGCGTCGAAACGATCCGGAAAGCGTCCGCCCGCGTATCGACTAGCAATCGGGCCTGAATTCGCGAGGAAGATGTAGTATGGAAACCATTTTCGAGATGTGGGTGAAAGAAACCGTATGGATCTCCCCGGAGAGTGGACTAGCGGAACCGTCTCCGTTACCGGTATCGAACTCCAGTACTATCGAACGGGGGACGGGCCACCGATAGTGATGGCCCACGGGATGTACAACAACGGCCGTCGCTGGATTCCGCTGGGTTCGGATCTCGCCGACGACTACGAGGTGATCGCGTACGACGCCCGCGGTCACGGTCGTTCGGACGCCCCGGAAACGGGATACGATATCGACGCTCGAGTCGCGGATCTCGTCGGACTCGTGGACGAGTTGGACCTCACAAACCCGTTTCTCGTCGGTCACTCGATGGGGGCTGCGACAGTTGCCTGGACGGCCGCGGATCATCCCGATCTTCCGCGCGGTCTGGTCCTCGAGGATCCGTCTCGGTTTCGAGACCCGCCGGAGATGAGTATGGAAGCGGCACGAGAAACGGCCCGCGAACATTTGCACGAGTCGAAAGCCCTCACTGTCGAGGAACGAATCGAACGGCACTACGATGACGATCGGTACGATCCTGAGCATAGCCGGCGATTAGCCGCATCGATCGACGAGTGTAGCCCCCACGTCGCAAAGTACGCCCAGGAACACGGATTAGTGACGGAAGCGTTCGACGAGATCACGAGTCCCACGTTAGTGTTGCGACGCGACGTCGACGTGGCGGACCGAGTGAAGGATCTAGACGCGGCCGATCGACTGACGAACGGTCGGCTCGTTCACGTTCCCGACGCCGGCCACTTCGTGTTTCGTGACGAGTACGATGCGGCGTACGCCGAACTTCGCGCATTTCTCCACCGAGTGTGAGCGGCCGGCAAATTCGGCTTCCACACGACTCCCGTCCGCTGTCGGAGTCCGCTATTGTGTTCGACACCCGTTTTCCAATCTATTCCCGACTGACTTTCGCGATCACTACGGATGCGGACTGAACACCCCAGTGACTCTCAGATGTGGTAGAAATATCCGTACAGCAATGCTCTATGCAGAGGCGTTAATTATCGTTCTCGGCGTTGGTTTCCGAGTCCCTCTCTGCGTCTTCCTCATCGCCATCAGCGCCTGGACCAAGCCCAGGCTCTGGTTCTTCATCTATCTCGTCTTTCGCAGCGTCAAGACCTTCTTCGTCGGAATCTTCTGACTTCGAATTATTCCCCATGGTACCAGGTAGCAGAGGCCGGATACAAAACGTCACCTCCTGCTATCTTTGGGGGAACTCCTCTGGATGAGTACTCAGTAAACGCGGATACTGAGCACCAGATTCAGTCAAATCTGAGGTGAATGAATGACGGTAGCCACGATAACTGTTTCAGTTGTACTGATCACCGCACTCAGTTAAAACAAGAGAAAATAGACGTACTAATTCGTGCTCACGATCTTGATCACGTCGCCCTCCTCGAGTTCGTACTCCTCGCCGATTTCCCGGTTTGTCTTGGCGTTGACCGCGTGTAGGTAGCCGTCGCCGATGTCGGAGTGGACGCTGTAGGCGAGGTCGACTGGTGTCGAGCCGTCGGGCAGCAGGAAGGCGTCGGGCAGGACGTTGCCGCTGCCGTCGGACCACTTCGAGGCGTCCTCGACCGGGTAGGCGGTGAGGTGCTCGAGCAGGTCGTAGACCGCGTGATCGAGCGCCGTCTGGACGCCGGTGCCGTCCCACTCGGCCATGGTGTCAGCGAGGTCCTCGAGGGCCTCGCGCTGGGCGTCGTTGACGTCGTCGCCGATCTCGATCGTCTCGTCGCCGGGATCGTACTCGATCAGGCCGTTGTCTGCGGCCCGGCGGAGCGCGAGTTCGCCCTCTGCGGTGGTGGGGATCACCGGCTTGTCGAGCTCGAGCAGGCGCTCGACGTTCTCCTCGGGCGCGACGTCGATCTTGTTCGCCGCGACGACGATCGGCTTGGTCCGGCGGCGCACGTCTCGGGCGAGCGCCTCGCGGTGTTCGTCCTCCCACTGGATCGGATCGTCGGGGTAGTCGAGATCCCGGAGGGTCATCGCGATCTGTTTGGGCGACGCGCCGAAGCCGGAGAGCATGTCCGCTAAGGCGTCGTCGATGTCGAAATCGGGCGAGCGGGACTTGCGCTCGACCGCCTCCCAGTTGCGCTCGACGATGCCCGCCAGCCAGAGGTCCATCTCCTCCTCGATGAAATCGATATCCTCGAGCGGATCGTGGTCGCCGATGTCGACGGGTTCGCCCTTCTCGTTGGTGCCGCCGGAGGCGTCGACGACGTTGACGATCACGTCCGCGTTCGTGAGTTCGTCCAGGAACTGGTTGCCCAGCCCTTTCCCCTCGTGGGCACCCGGGACGAGCCCCGCCACGTCCAAGAGTTCGACCGGGACGTAGCGCTTGCCGTCCTCACAGTTGTCGGCGTTACAGCGCTCGTCGCGCTCGAGACAAGGGCAGTCGGTCCGGACGTAGCTGACCCCGCGGTTGGCGTCGATCGTCGTGAAGGGATAGTTGGCGACGTCTACCTCCGCCATCGTCGCCGCCGTGTAGAACGTGGACTTGCCGGCGTTCGGTTTCCCGGCAAGTGCGATCGAAAGCATGCTGTTCCGTAGCCCCGTCTACAGGAATTGTCTTTCGGTTCCGCGAATCCCGCGGCGGTCTCGCGCCGGCTGCCGGCCGCCAGGAGTACCGACGGCCGCACTGCGCACTGCCGTGCGACGCTGCCCGTCCTCGCCGAGGCTCTCTTGGAGATCCGTGCAGGAAAGCAAGTCAGCCCGAGGCGACGTGTGGGTCTCCTCGTCGACGGACAACCGAACCTCGCGGTCCGCGTTCGACGGCGTTCGACGACGCTCTCCTAGAGTTCGACGGCCATCATCACCTCGTCGACGTAGTGACCGTTGAGTTTGTAGTGATCCTCTCGGATCGCCTCGGTCTCCCAGTCGTGTTCCTCGAGGAAGGCGATGGCCTCCTCGTTGGTCGACGGCACGCTCTGGTAGACCTTCTCGTAGCCGTTCGATCCGGCCCACTCGAGGCCGCGCGAGAGGAGATGCGAGCCGACGCCGTGGCCGCGGTAGTCTTCGAGAACGCCGACGGTGAGTTCGGCGGTGTGACTCAACTTCTCTAACTCGGGAGCGTGGAGGTGGACCCAGCCGACGACCTCGTCCTCGACCGTGGCGACGAAGAACATCCTGGACTGGAGTTCGTTGTGCCGGAGCAGGGCCTCCTCGTGGTCGATCTCGTCGGCGACGCTCTCGGCCTCGATGTAGGTCTTCTCCTCGACGACCCGTCGGATCGCACCGACGATCCCCGATAGGTCCTCCTGACGCGCCGGCCGAATGTGGAACTCGAGGTCCTCGGAGACGTACTCCTCCTCGGCACCCGCGTCGATCGTTACCCTGAGCGTCCCGTCTTCCTCCTCGATTCGGCTGTCCCGCTTGAGGATCGCGACGTGGTGGCGGAACCCGCTCGGATCGAGTCCGAGGCGCTCTCGGGTCTCCTCAGGGTCGACCGCTCCGTGCCGCTCGACGTACTCGTAGATCTCTTTGCGGTCCGCGTGACCGAACTCGAGCGTCTCAGTCGGTTCCATGCCACGCGCTACCACCCACCAATACTTAACGCTTGTCCGAGCGACACCCGCTGTCCGCTCGTTTCCGGTAGTGGCACGGTTTCTCGGCAGGTCGCGGCGGAAAGACGGTCGCGATCGGAGCCATCGGTCCCGACGGGACCGGCCTTAAGACGACAACTAGTACAGGCGGGGGGACTTCCACCGGTAGTTCATCGACTCGAGTGCGTGAGATGGCTGGCGTTTCGGTCACCGAACATCCGGCCGTGATCTCGCGTCTCCAATGATCGGATCGAACGTGGTGGTTGCTGGCTGTGCGCTCGCTCTCGCGGTAGCGATCGGACTGGTGGCTCACGAGTGGACGCACGCAGTGGTGCTCCGACTCGCACGCGTCGAGTACTCCGTCTCCTATTTTCCCGGGCGGACCGACGGACTCGTCGCGCTCCTGACGACCCGCCCCTGGGCCGCCGTCACCCCCCGTCCGACCGGCAGCGAACCCCCGTGGACGCTTCGACTCGCAGCGCTCGCCCCGTTCCTCCTCGCAATCCCTGTCTTCGGACTGGGCGCTGCCGGCTACGTGACGACCGAGACGCCGGTCGTCGCCGCGGCAGCGATCGGCTGGCTCGCCTGTGCGCTCCCGAGCCCGCAGGACTTTTCAGTCGCCGTTCACGCCCACCGGCTCCTCGAGCGGACCGCTGATCCGAACACGGGGGTCACTTCCCGCGCCGACTGACGGTCGTCGCGTGGCTCCCGCGTCCGAGTGCAGCTATCGCTCGCGTCCCGCATTCCGATGCCGTCGCTCGCTCGCGTTCCGTATTCTAATTTCAGTTCTCGCTCTCTTTCCGCGTCCGATAGCGGCCGTCGTCGAGGTACTACCGGCGAAAGACGCCGGTCGACCACGCGTGCGCGCCCGTGACGGTGGTAAACGCGGCGAGCACGATTCCCGCACCGACGAGCCCGGAGATCGGAACGCGTCCCGCCCCGATCGCGCCGACCAGCAGCGCACAGAGGCCGATCGTCGCCGCGTATCGCTGTGGCCACCGTTCGGACGACTCCGTCGCCCGTGGGGGATCGAGATACGAGTCCAACTGTGACGTCCGCGAGGTCGCCTCGACTCGGCCGCGATCCTTATCGTAGTCGACGATCCCGTGGTTGTCGAGTTTCGGCAGATGTGACTGGTACAGGGAGATGTAGACCCGCTGGCGTTCGTCGGAACTCAAGTGTTCGACCGTCGTGTTCTGTTCCCAGGCGGCCACCTGTTCGGCGAGCTCGCGCAACCGGACCGGGCCGTCCGCCTCGCGAAGATATCGGAGGACGTCTCGACGGCGTTTCGTCTGGAGGAGGTGGTAGATATCGTCTAGCGATAGATTCGACGGGGTTTCCCGCTCGATCGCTCGAGCGGACTCGTCGACGGTACTCGTCCGGCTTCGTCCGATCACTTCTCTCTTGTGAAGTGTATTTCAGTTCGACAGATAAAACTACGCACTTGTTACTAGTATTACATCTATCGTTCGAACGAAAACGGAGTCTGGGGTCACGGGGTGCCCCAATAGCCGTCCAGTGGTGACGCGGTCACACAGCCACGAATGACCGCAATCGGTAATTGAGCACGAGCGATCCACCGGCGTTCGCAGCGCGTTCGGCGCGTCGATCGGTCGGCACCGCGCCGACGAGAAAACTATTGTCATATCCAGCAATAAAGCTATCTATTGGGTCAAATACGCCCTTTTCGACTCGAGAAATGAAAATATATCGTTAAAACGGCATACAGATACGAGGGACAATTATCGAACGACGGTACGCACCGAGAAATCTGTTGAGATATCGAACTCGAGTCGAGGCGGCATCGCTTCTCAGGGATCGATTTCCATCGGTGCGCTTCGATCGGACAGTTCCGCGCTGACGAGGGCGGCGTGACTCCGGCGGAGCCGTTCCGACAGCGCCTGGTGTGAGATGTCCAGCTCCGCCGCTAACTCCTTGAGCGTCACGCCCCGCGGGACGTCGAAGTAGCCGAGTTCGTGGGCCTTACAGATCGTCTCGTACTGCGTTTCGGTCAGGGGCGTCCGCGCGCTCGCGAGGTCGTCTACGCCGCTGATCCGGGTGACGTCGGCCCCGAACTCGTACTGCTCGAGGAGTTCGTGACACGCCGACACCGACTCCCGGTCGTGAAAGAGTAGTTTCACCGTCCACCGCCCCTCTCGACCCCGAGCGGTCAGGATCGCACCGTCGTTTTCGGTGACGATCTGTTCGAACAGCTTCACGCCGTCTCCGAACTCGAGTCGGAACAGCCACCGATCTCCCGGGCCGGTCTCCGTCTCGGCGTCGGTCGCGGTGTCACCGTCGTCGGCCACGCTCGCGATCACGTCGACCGACGGATCCGCCTCGAGCGCTCGCCGAACGCTGTCGCGATCCGGGCCGCTCGTCCAGACGAGCGGTGGGGAGCCACCGATCATGCCGCCGATCTGGAATTCGAACGCCGACACTCGATCGAACGTGTGGGCGAGTCCGAGTCGATCTGCCGAAATCCCGAGTTCGACGACTGTGGTCATCACCGAAATCAACCACAGAGACGTATAGACGGGTTTGGTTACCGGTAGCCTTTCCCGCCACCCAATTCCAGTGACTGTCACTTTCACTCGAGGGTTCGTCGTAGTAACCTATTGTCTCACGGGCGGCTCTAAAGCGCCATTGCAGCCACACGGGGACACAGATTTCTCCGACCCGTCCCGAAAGTATAATTTCAGTATTATTTTTCCGGTCGGCCGGGAGACGACGACAACGGTCGACCAGTACCGAGTACCGCCGTTCTCAATCCCTGCAATTCCCGGGTAGGTACAAGTGGGGTCGCCTACTTTTTTCAGCAGGCCACTAATTGGAAATTGGCCGACAGGGAATGCACGGTGTCCGTCACCGCTTGCCGTTTCTCGACGGACTCTCCGGCGAACTGAGCGACCGCTCAGTCGCTACCGGCTCCCACGCGACCGCCGTCGCGCGAGCGTCACGGCGACGGTGATCGACTCTCAGCCGTTGGCGGCCGGTATCGCGACGGAAAAGGTCGCTCCCTCTCCGGGGGCGGAATCGACTCGAATCTCGCCGCCGTGGCGCTCGAGGATGCGTTCACAGAGCGCGAGTCCGATTCCGGTTCCCGCGTACTTCTCGCGGCTGTGGAGGCGGTTGAACACCTCGAAGATGCGGTCCTGGTCGGCGGGATCGATCCCGATTCCCTCGTCGGCGACGGACACGATCCACTCCGCTCCGTCGCGCCGTGCGGTGATGTCGATCCGGGGCGGTTCGTCGCCGCTGTACTCGATCGCGTTCGAGAGCAGGTTTTGGAACACCTGCCGCAGCTGGCTGGCGTCGCCTCGCACTCTGGGTAGCGAGTCGACCGCGATCTCGGCGTCGCTCTCGTCGATCTGGAGTCGCAGATCCTCGCGGACGTCGTCGACGACCGCGTCCAGCTCGACCGGCTCGAGGGGGTCGCCTCGGGTCTCGACCCGCGAGTATTCCAGCAGGGCGTCGATCATCTCGCGCATGCGGTCTGCGCCGTCGATCGCGAACGCGAGGAACTCTCTGCCGTCGTCGTCGAACGACTCCTCGTAGCGCCCCGCGATGAGCTGGAGGTAACTCGAGACCATCCGGAGCGGTTCCTGAAGGTCGTGCGAGGCGGCGTAGGCGAACTGTTCGAGGCGCTCGTTGGACTCCTCGAGTCGCGAAATCGTCTCCTCGAGTCTGCGCTGGTACTCCTTGCGTTCGGTGATGTCCTGGGCGACCGTCATCCCGGCGAAGATGTCGCCGCGTTCGTCGGCGATCGGAACGGTACGAACGACCCACTCCCGGCCGGCGTACTCGAGGTCGACCGATCGAGTTTCGCCCTCGAGGGCGGCCCGGACCGCCGGCTCGAGCGCCGCGGTCGTCGCCTCGTCCCACGGCTCGTCGAAACCATGACCCTCGACGTCGTCCGGGTCGACGGGAATGTCGGCGAATCCCTGTCCGGCCGCCAGCGTGTACTCGAGGTCGTCGTCGAACAGGGTGACGATGCCGTTCGGGAAGTGCTCGGCAAGCGTCCGGTAGCGCTGTTCCGATTCTCTGAGCCGGCGCTGGCGGTTCCGGCGCTCGGTGACGTCCCTGGCGATGGCGAGCACGTAGTCGCGCTCGAGATCGACGTACGAGACGTTGATCTCCACCGGAAAGGTGGACCCGTCTCGCCGCCGGTGCGCGCTGTCGACGGTCAGTTGACCCGCCGCTCGGAGCTCCGCGACGTGGGACTGCCAGGCGTTTCGATCGGCCATTTCGGTGTCGATATCCGGAACCGTGAGCCCGAGCAGTTCCTCCCGCGCGTAGCCACGACGTCGACACGCCGTGTCGTTGACGTCCCGTATCGCCCCCGTCTCCGGATCGATGACGAGGACGCTGTCGTTGGAGTGATCGAGCAGCCGCCGGAACAGCTCGAGTTCCCGTTCGCGCTCCTGGCGCTCGGAGATGTCTTGGACGACACAGACCAGGCCGCCGTCGTCCGTCTCGGTCAACGAGTGGAGTTCGGGGAACGTCGTCCCGTCGGCTCGCAGTCCGGTCGTGTGACCCTGCCAGTGTCCGTTCTCGTGGACGTTCGGAAGAATCTCCTCGTGGACCTGATCGGCTTCGCCCGCCGGGTACAGCGACTCCCAGTGGTTGCCGATCATCTCACCGGGCTCGTAGCCGTAGAGGTCGGCGTACTCCCGGTTGACGTAGGTGAAGTTCCCGTCCGCGTTCAGGAGACTGATCCCCTCGTGGGCGGTCTCGAGCGCGAGGTACGTCCGCCGACTCTCGAGTTCGGCCCGATAGCGCACGACCTCGTCCTCGATCCGGTCCGTCAGGGATGCCACTACGTCGCGTTCGTCGTCCCACCGAACGTAGTCGGTGACTCCCGCCGAAATAGCGCGGCTCGCGACCGCTTCGTCACCGGACGCGGTCAGCAGGATGAAGGGCAGCTTCGGCTCGACCGACCGCACTGACTCCAGCAGGTCGAGACCGGTGGTCCCCTCGAGGCGGTACTCGCTGATGACACACGAGATGTCCCTCTCGTCGAGCACCGCGAGCGCCTCCTCGCTCGAGGACGCCCCGTGGACCGTCAGCCGGACGTCAGTCTCTCGCTCCGTCAATCGGTCGGGAACGGCGGGCTGCTCAGAGCCGCCGAAACCGACGCAGAGGACCCGAATCGGTTCGACCGGCCCGCGTCTGGCGTGTTCGATGGACGATCGATCGAGCGCGTCCTGCTCCGGGTTCGAGAACGAGTGGCTTGTCATTGAAATCGACGAGGGATTGCAGAGATCGCTGTCGAATGAAGCTCCCGAGTCCGTAAAAGCGGTGCGGTCAAAATCCGGTTCGGCCTCGAGAGCAGTCAACGAACCGATTGTCAGCGGCGGAGACGCGCGACGGGTTCGCCGTCCTCGCCGCGCTCGAGGTCGACCAGCCCGTCCGACTCGAGGTCGGTCAGCAGGCCCGTGAGCCACTCGCGGCCGTACTCGCCGTCGGGCGCGTAGTCGACCCGGATGCGGTGACCGAGGGCGTCTAACTCGAGTTCGTCGTACTCTCGGAGCGTGCCGATCACGCGGCCGCGGAACTGCCGGCGGCTCCCCTCGAAACTCGGCTGCGTGGGAACGTCGGGGGCGGTGAAGTCGCCGCTGGCGTAGGCACCACACCACTCGCGCCAGGGGCAGCCGGCCTCGTCGCAGCGGGGGGTCTGCTCGCAGGCGACGCCGCCCAGTTCCATGATGGCGTTGTTCCAGACCCGCGAGCGCCCCGCTGGCATGAGCTCGCTCGCGGCGTCTTCGAATGCCGCGTCGTCGTCGGGAACGCCGAAGGCGCGGTAGAGCACCCGCTTGACGTTCGTGTCGACGACCGCGTCGCCGTTGTTGAAGGCGAAACTCGCCACCGCGTTGGCCGTGTACGGACCGACCCCCATTAGTTCCTGTAGCTCCTCGGGAGTCTCGGGGAAGTCGCCGCCGTATTCGTCTTCGACCTGTCCGGCGGCCTCGTGGAGGTACTTGGCCCGGTTGTTGTACCCCAGGCTGTGGTCCGTCCAGAACCCCACGACATCGGCGCGGTCGGCCTCGGCGAGGTCGGCGGTAGTCGGCCAGCGCTCGAGGAAGCTCTCCCAGGCCTCGACGACGCGGCCGAGTTGGGTCTGCTGGCTCATCACCTCGCTGACGAGGATCTCGTAGGGATCGTCGGTCCGTCGCCACGGGAAGTCGCGGTGGTCGTCCTCGTACCACTCGATCAGGGCCTCGCGAACGGCCTCGGGGTCGTCGGGCAGGGTCCACTCGTCGGCCGGTGCCTCGGCGTCACTCATCGGTCCCGCTAGCGACTGGGACGCCTTACTGGTGGCGGTCCCGCGCGAGCGCACCGCCGCGGTCGGTATCGCCGACGCGACGACCACGAAAGGCCTATCCGGCCCGCTCGAGTCCCCTCCCGTATGAGCCTCGACGATCTCACCGACGAAGTGTCGGACTCGTACACCGACATCGGCGACGACCTCTCCGTCTCGCTCGACCGCGAAACGCGAAACGAACTCGCACTGCTCGAGACCGCCTTAGAGCCCGAGGAGACGGACGAACTCGTCCGGCGGGCGATCCACATGCTCTTTCAGTCGACCGTCGACACCGGCAAGCTCGACTTCCAGCTGCGGTCGGCCTACGACGTGACGTATGACGAGTACCTCTCCGGGATGACCTTCGAGGAGATGACAGGTGCGGACCAGTATCCGTCGATGGACGACGAGCGACGGTACCAATTCTGATCACGTCTCGGGCAGTACTCCCTGTGAACTGAACGTCGTGATTTCCGACGCCTCATGCCGTGACACTACCACACGTTCTAGGATCACTATATGATTTCACCGCCATAATAGGTGAGCTTATCAGCGCTCAGTTCCTCCACCACTACATGGCAACCAGTCAACATTCACTCGAATCCGAATATCAGTGTCCCGAATGCGCGGGCTCGCTGTCGACCCGATACGAGTCGCTCGTCTGCGGCGACTGCGGTTACACGCCGCGTCACGGCGCCGACTAATCGCAACGCGCCCGGGTCTCGCAGTCACCGCATCGACCATGAACGATTCTCGAGTCGCGTTCGACACGTCTCCGTTCCGTCTGAGACGGTGAGGCCGTCCGAGACGGGGCTGAGAAGCCCGCTCGTCGCGGTCGGGCGCGTTCTCGTCGCTTCTCTGCTGCGTTCTTGCGACCGATTTCCGATCAGGCGTCGCGCAGCGAGACGAACGGCAGCGTCGCCCGTTCGTCGGCCGAGTAAGCCAGCGCCTCGGTCCGACTGACGCCCGCGGGCGTCAGCAGGTCCATCACGCGAGGCGCGTTCTCGGCCGCACCGGGGATAGCACCGCCGAACACGTAGTCCTCGGCGTCTTCGGCGACGGGACGAAGCGTACCCCGGTCCTCGGACTGGACCATCGCCACGACTTCCAGTTCCGAGACGTCGGTCTCCCCGAATGCCGCCCGATCGACGGCGAGCGTCACGGTGTTCGAATCGGTGTCCACGTCGTCCCGGACGGCGATCCCGTTGCCCTCGGCGTCGGTCAGCGGATTGCCGCCCGCGTCGACTGCGCTCTTCGTGAAGCCACTGACCTCGAGGCGGTAGTGCCACGCCGACTCGAACTCCGCTGTGAGCCCGAGATCGCCGATTTCGGCCGTCGTCCCGCCGTCCGTACTCGGATCGCGGAGCCACAGCACGAACATGTGTGGTGAGAAGCCCCGATCGCTTCCCCACGGGTCGTTCAGCGTCTCAACCGCGAACGAGAACTGGACGGTACTCGCGGTCCGCGTCACCTCGAACGACCGGAGGTCGAAGACGCCGTCCGCGAAGGCGTCCGCGGTCGGATACGTGTACTCGCCGGGGCCGTCGTCGTCGCCACTCGGGTCGTCGAACGAGGCGACGGTCTCCGGCGGGTTCACCGTCACCGACCGGCTGGCGAGAGTCTCCCCCTCGAGCGTCCGGACGGTCACGTCGTAGGTTCCCGCGGCGTCGATCGACGATCCGAACGCGAACGACTCGTCGGTCGCACCGGGCGCGAACCGAACGTTCTCGATGTCGACGACCTCGCCGTCGACGACGAGTTCCACGTTGGTCCCGCCGATGTAGTCCCCGTCGTTCGACCCGGTCGCTGCGACGAACGGCTCTCGAACGAACGTCTCCGCGTCGATCGACACGGCGAGGTCCTGCGAGGGTCGCTCGTAGGTCGGCAGTCTCTCGAGGTCCTCTCGCGTCGCCGGGCGGAGCCGAACGGCGGTGCCGCCGGAGCCGACCGTCGACGCCAGTAGCGTCGTGGAGTCGTCGACGAGGGCCTCGTCGATGCGGACGTCCTCGAGGTTCCCGTCGTAGTCGGCGTCGATGCCGTCCGAGTAGATCTCGGCGACGTACGTCCCTTTCGTGTGGCCCTTCCCGCGGCCCTTTCCGTGACCCGTCCCCTCGCTCTTCTCGTGGCCGCGCCGTCGGCCCGGTGCGGACTCGAGGAAGTCGAGCGGGACCTCGAGCGCCCGGCCGTGCTCGTCGGTCATCGCGCCGACGTACCACTCCTCGCCCTTCCGCCGGGCGGTGATCATGTAGTCCCCGATCGACGAATCCAGGACGCGCGTGTCGTCCCAGCCCGCGGCCGGGACGTCCTCGATGAACCGGAACGCGGGGACCGTGGGTCCGGTGATCGGCGGCTCGTCCGGCTCGGGCATCGGCGCACCGGGTTCCGTGACGGCGATCGAATCGAGGTTGAAGCCGCCGGTGTCCCCCTCGGTCAGCGCGAGGGAGAGGTGGGTCTCTCCGGCCTCGAGCGAGACGGTCGTCGCCGTCGCGGTCCAGACGTCCCAGTACTCCGTGCCCGGAACCGAGAGCCGTTCGACCGGCTCCCCGTCGACTCGGAGCGTCGCCGTCGCGTCGACGCCGTCGGCGAGCCCGTTGTCGGCCTCGTAGTTCGCCACCCGGAGGTGGACATCGTACTCACCGGCGTCGGCGTCCTCGAGCGTCCAGCTGGCCGACGCGCCGCTGTCGACGCTGTTGGCGTCGAAGGGGACGTACGCCTCGCCTCGTGCATTGGCCCACTCCGACTGGGTGACGAACCCGTCCAGGTCGGCGTGTTGGGCCTGGGCGACCTCGCCGACACTCAGTGTCGCGGGCTGGTCGGCCAGATACGAACTCGGCAGGTCCGCGACCATCTGGAGACCGCTGAAGTAGGTCGGGTACATCGCGAGCTGTTTGGCCCGCGTCGTCTCGATGCCGCCGGAGCCGGAGTCCGTGTCGAAGATGCCGGGAGTGTACTCGACGGGACCGCCGAGCATCCGCGTGAATGGGAAGGTCACGTGGTGGCTCGGGCTGACGTCGCCGAAGGCGTCGTACTCCTGGCCTTTCACGCCCTCCCGGGTCATCAGGTTGGGGTAGGTCCGCCGACGACCGGTCGGGTGGATCGGTTCGTGAACGTCGAGCATCTGCCGATTGGCGGCCGCCCGCTCCGCGACCAGCGTGTGGTGGTTGACCAGCACCTGATTGTGGTGATTGTACCCCTCGTCGGCCAGATTCCCGTCGTCGGCGACGTAGCCGCTCTTGATCGTCCGGATACCGAGGTCGTCGTACAGTCCGAACACCTCGTCTATCTGTGACTCGTAGTTGCGGAAGTCCCCCGCCGTCTCGTTGTGCATCGTCATCCGGGTCGGGGGCTCGAGGCTCGCGCCGTAGTCGGTCACCGCCTCGAGATCGAAGTCGGGATACGATTCCGTGAAGTCTAACTCGCTTCCGTCGCCCGGGTAGCTCGACCAGCCCCGGTTCCAGCCTTCGACGAGCACGCCCGAAATGCCGTGCTCGCTCGCGAAGTCCATGTACTGCTTCGCTCGCCCGGTCTGGGCGCCGTGATTCCCCGTCCGTGGCCCCCGATACTCCCAGTCGGCGCGGCCGGTGATCATCAGCCACCAGACGCCGATGAACTTCTGGGGCTCGATCCAGTCGGTCCCCTGCGTGAACACGTCGTCGCTGTAGTCCTCGTTGAGATTGACGATGAGGTTCGATTCGACGAGATCGCCCGGCCGCCGACCGAGCTGGACCGTCCGCCACGGCGTCGCGTGGGGCGCGGACGCGGACACCTTCGTCCCGTCGGGCAGCGGTGCCAGCGTCGACTCGAACTCGGTGTCGCCGCTCCCCTGCGGCGCGATCGCCAGCGACGCGTAGTCGTCGAGGTTCGCCTCGTGGACGCTGACGTAGTGGCCGTCGTCGGTGCGCATCGTCATCGGCGTGTGGACGCCGTCGAACTCGCCGCCCGCGTCCGCTTCGAGCGTCGATTCGATCTCGCTCAGCGGGGTCTCCTCGTACTCGACCTCGAAGTTGTCGTAGTCGTTGGGAATCCACCACGACTCGTAATCGCCCGCGAAGCTGTACTCGGTCCGTTCGGCGGTGATGACGAACGGATCGCCGAAGCGCTCGTCGAAGAGGAACCGGAACCCGACTCCGTCGTCGAACGCCCGAATCTCGAGGGTGCCGCCCCGGCCCGGATTCGCGGTCTCCTCGAGGCCGAGTCGGAGTTCGGCGTAGCGTTCCTGGATCTCGTCGTACCGGTCCCAGACCGGGTCCCACGTCGTATCGACCGTCCTCCGATCGCTCCCAGTGACGGTGACGTCGGCCGCGTCGCTGCCGACGCCGAAGGCCGGCCGGTTCCGGAACTCGAAGCCGAGGCGCGAGGAATCGATGACGGTCGTCCCCTCGAACGAGACGCTGTAGGTCGGCGTCCCGCCGGCGACGTCGACGGTGACGGCCACGCTCCCGTCGGGCGAGGATACCGTCTGAGTCGTCGCGTCGTCTCCCTCGCCGACCGGCGCAGCGGCGTCCGCCGACACGTTCAGCGAGTACGCCGTCGCCGCGAACAGCGACGCCATGCCGCCGAGCAGTCCGCGCCGTCGATACTGTCCGAATCTGTGGTGTGATCTTTCATCATCCATACGCACTCGTACGTCCCGATACGTTCACTAAAAATTTACTACGAACCGAAAGACGATGGGCGGCGGCGCGCAGCGAGCGGTCGAGCGGGAACGGGAACCGGCGTGAGAGCGACGCAACGGATCCTCAAACTGGATCTTATCGAGTGGTTCGGAACTCGTCAGCCGTCGCTGACCGAGTCGAAACAGCCGAAAAGAGCGATCGATCGGCCGGTCAGTCGTCGATCGGGGCCGCGCTCGAGAGCGCTTCGTCGATGTCGGCCTCGGCCATCTTCTCGACCAGAGCGTCGATCACTTCCTCGCGCTTGCCGGTGACGAACTTGATCGAGCCGACGACGAGGTGCCCGCCGCCGGAGACGCCGCCGCCCGCGATCTCGGCCTCGAGTTCGGAGACCATGTTCGGGATGTCCAGTCGAACGCCGTCACTGCGGAGCACGGCGAAGTCCGGGCCGTAGCCGACCGTGATGACCGGGTCGCCGGTCTCCTCGATCTTGCGGTCGTGGATCTCGCCGGTGGTCTTCCCGGGTGCGGGGTAGGTAAACCGGTGGGCGTGGTTCTCGACGTCGATCCGGTAGAGGTGAGCTCCGTTCTCGAGCGTCTCGTGCTCTAAATGGGGCATCGCGGCGTCGAGTTGCTCGTCGACCTCCTCGCGCCCGCGCTCGGCGAAGAAGTCGACGAGGTCGCGGTGGCGCTGTTCGTCGTCGCTGTCGACCTGCAGGAGGTCCTGAATCAGTTGGTCGCCGGAGTTGTAGCGCAGCCAGAACGCGGCGTAGTCCAGCGCTTCGCTGACGTCCTGCAGGCGGTTCTCGTCGTACCCCTCCTCGTCGGCGAGGTCGAGGTAGTCGTCCATCGCGTCGGCCTTCGAGCGGTCCGAGAGGCCGGCGACGGCGGGGACGTGGCGGAGTTCGTCGCCGAGATCGGGGTAGATCATCCGCGCGAGTTCGACGCAGAGCATCCCCGTCGTGATCCGGTAGTCCTCGTCGTGAAGGTAGGGGTTCACGTGGGCGTCGAGTAAGTCCTCCACCGCCTCGGGATCGGGGTGGTGGTGGTCGACGACCGCGATCGGGATGTCGTAGTGGGCCAGCGTCTCGTAGGCCGGGACGTCCTCGGCCGTCGAGCCGTTGTCAAGCATCAGGAGGAGCGGGAGTTGCTGGCCGTGTTTCTCGCGGTCCTCGAGCGCGAAGTTCAGGTCCCGCGTGGCGTCTTCCATCTCGTAGAACGGCGCTTTCGCCGGCAGCCGCTTGATGAGGTGGCGCGGCGCGTCCTCGTCCTCGTGGACGTCGGCGATGAACCGCTGGAGCGCGATCTGGACGGGGACGGCGGCGCACATTCCGTCGCCGTCGGCGTGGTGGCGCACGCGGATCGGTCGTCCCTCGAGGACCGTCCGACGGAGCAGTCGGGCGACCTCCTCGAGGTTGGGGCGGAGCTTCTCGAACGCCGGCCAGTCGATCAGGGGGTCGACGTCGTGGGGCTCGGCGCGCTCTTCGAGGGCGTCCTCGAGTCGCTCGCGGGCCGCCTCGGCGTCCTCGTCCTCGAGTTTCGAGAGGCCGTCGACCTCGATCTGGACGGAGCCCTCGCGGTGTTCCGGCGTGCCGGTAATGCGAACGACGTCGCCGACCTCGATCGAGGGGTAGGCGCGGACGCCGGCCTCCTCGAAGGCGGCGCAGGGAACGACGCCGTACTCGTCGGCGACGTGGAAGATCGTCGGGCCGCCGGTCTGTTTGACCTGCGTGACCGTCCCTTCGAGGTGGATCTGTTCGCCGATGGTGCTCTCGAGGCGGTCGGTCCCGGTCAGGGAGTAGTCGTGGCCGACCGTCTCGACCGTATAGTCGTCGATATCGACTGGCTCGAAGGCCATATCGCCGTTCTCGCGAACGCTCTCGAGTTCGACGACGAGTTCGTCGCCGACGGCGTAGGTGCCCTCGAGGACGGATTCGTGGACGAGGCCGGAGACGGAGTCGGAGAGATCGACGAAGACGCCGTAGTCGACGATGCCGTTGATCTCGGCGAGATAGGGGCGGCCTTGCTCGACGTCGTCGGCGGTACAATCGGAAGCGAGATCGTAGACGACGGAATCCCCGTCGTCTGCGCCGGGTTCCCCGGCGGAGTCACGCGTCATCTTGATTCGCCCTTTGAGGTGGTCGCGTATAACCCTTGTCAAGAAGGGATCGGACTCGAGGGAGTCGATCACCGGCCCGTACGGTCGGGTTCTGCTGATCGATGCATCGGGAGACGACGGGGTATCTCACTCGGGGGAGACAGGGCCCAGAGCGTTCCTTCACTGCGTGGCGCTCGAGACGAACCGATGCATCGGAACGTTTAGCAACCGCAAGGCCGCACGTGGGGATATGGGGCTGTTCGACGCGCTGTTTCGCTCGAGCGAGATCCTCGGCATCGCCGAGGAGACCCTCGAGTTCGCCCTCGAGTCCTCCGAGGAGACACACCCGAACGAGTACATGGGATTTCTCCGGGGGACCGAGGCAGATCGCCTGGATCTGGATCGGGACGGGCTGGTCATCACGGACATTCTCGTGGTGCCCGGCACCGAGACCAACAGCGTCAGCGCGACCGTCAAGACGAACCAGATTCCGAACGACGTGAAGGCGCTGGGGAGCATTCACTCCCATCCTAACGGCGTGATCAAGCCCAGTAACGCGGATCTGGACACGTTCGGCCGCGGGAGCGTCCACGTCATCATCGGGGCACCCTACCGCCGGACCGACTGGAAGGCGTTCGATTCGAAGGGGGAGCCGACCACCCTGAACGTCATCGACGTGGACTTGCCCGACACCGAGGACTTCTTCGATTTCACGCAGGCGGATATCGACGAGGAACTGCGACGATGAGGCCCGCTATGCTCGAGACGATGCCACCAGCGACTACCGGACCGAGGACGATGGGATCGGCGCAGAAACCGCCGGCGGCGACAGCGAGGGGGACCGACGCGTGACGCGGACCGTCATCGCCCAGGGGACCTTCGACATCCTCCACCCCGGCCACGTCCACTATCTGGAGGAGGCCGCCGCGATGGGCGACGAACTCCACGTCATCGTCGCCCGCAAGACCAACGTCGATCACAAGGAGGCACCGATCTGTCCGGCCACCCAGCGCCGCGACGTGGTCGACGCGCTCGCGGCCGTCGACGAGGCCCTGCTCGGGCACGAAGAGGACATCTTCGTCCCGATCGAGGAAATCGATCCCGACGTGATCGCGCTCGGTCACGACCAGCACCACGACGACGAGGCGATCCGGTCGGAACTCGAGCGTCGCGGGATCGACTGCGAGGTTCGCCGGGCGAGCGCTCGAGAAGTAGGCGACAACGAGCAACTGCTCTCGACGCGGCTGATCATCGATCGGATCCTCGAGCGACGAGGGGACTGAGAAACGGAGGAGAGTCGGTTCGAGAGGAGAGCCCGCGTCTCATCTGGCCCGGTTACGGGTTAGTTCTCGAGGACGGCCGCCGGCGGCGGCAGCCGCAGCGAATCGACCGTGTGCCCCGTCTCGACGAAGTGTTCGATCGCCTTCTCCGACACCTCCTTTTCCGTGTAGCCGTCGTCGGTACTGATCTGCCAGTCACACTCGAGGCAGTATTTACACATATCCGTCTATCTGGTAGTCGGTCACAAAGCCGGGAAAGACTCGTGCAGGAAATCGAAGGGAGTGCTATCCTGAGGCCGTCTCCCGTGAGCGAGTGAAGTGGGACCGGGAGACGCGCCCGTCGATTAGTCCTCTTTGACGCCGGGGTTGGTCACGGCACCGTTGGCCGCCGAGCCGAAGGCGCGGCCGAACTTCGCCAGCACGCCGTTCTCGTAGTTGGGTTCGGGCTGTTCCCACTCCTCGCGGCGGGCCGCGAGTTCGTCCTCGTCGAGGTCGACCTCGAGGGTGCGCTCGGCGATGTCGATGGTGATCACGTCGCCGTCCTCGATGAGACCGATGGGGCCGCCGGCGAACGCCTCGGGGGCGACGTGGCCGATCGAGAACCCGCGCGTCGCGCCGGAGAAGCGACCGTCGGTGATGAGCGCGACGTCTTCCGCGTGACCCTGGCCGGCGACGGCCGAGGTGACGCCTAGCATCTCGCGCATTCCGGGCCCGCCCTGTGGCCCCTCGTTGCGGATGACGATCACGTCGCCGCTCTCGACGTGTCCCTCCTGGACGTACGCCATGGCGTTTTCCTCGTCCTCGAAGACGCGGACGGGTCCTTCGTGGTGGAGTTCGTCGTCGCCGGTGACCTTGAGGACCGAGCCGCCGGGCGCGAGATTGCCCGTCAGGATGCGGATGGCACCCTGTTTGTTTTTCGGTTCGTCGACGGTGTAGAGGAAGTCTACGTCGAGTTCCTCGATCGTCGGCGGATCGATCCGCTCGAGTTCCTCGCCGATCGTGTTACCCGTCACAGTCAGCGCGTCGCCGTGGAGCAGATCCGCTTCGTAGAGGGCGTTCAGAACGACCGGGACGCCGCCGACCTCGTGGAGGTCGTTCATCACTCGCGAGCCGCCCGGCTGGAGGTCTGCGATCTTCGGGGTGCGACGGCTGATCTCGTCGAACTCCTCGATGGAGAGGTCGACGCCGGCCTCGGCGGCCATCGCCAGCAGGTGGAGGACGGCGTTGGTCGAGCCGCCGACGGCGACCTGCAGGGCGATGGCGTTCTCGAACGACTCCTTCGAGAGGAAGTCGGAGGGTTTGCGCTGCGCCTCGACGGCCTCGACGGCGATCTCGCCGGCCTCTCGGGCGACGTCGTATCGCGACTCGTCCTCGGCCGGCGGGCTGGCGCTGCCCAGCGGCGCGAATCCGAGCGCCTCCGAGATCGAGGCCATCGTGTTGGCAGTGAACATGCCACCACAGGAGCCCGCACCGGGACAGGCGTTGCGCTCCATCTCGTCGAGTTCCTCGCCGGACATCTCGCCGTCCGCGACGGCACCGACCCCCTCGAAGAGGTTCTGGACGGTGATCTCTCGGCCCTCATGCTCGCCGGGCATGATCGAGCCGCCGTAGAGGAAAACGCTGGGCAGATCAGTCCGGATGGCGGCCATCATCATGCCGGGCATGTTCTTGTCGCAGCCACCGATCGTCACCAGCCCGTCCATGCGCTCGCCGAAGGAGACGAGTTCGACGGAGTCGGCGATGAGCTCTCGAGAGATCAGCGAGGCCTTCATCCCCTCGGTCCCCATCGAGATGGCGTCGGAGATCGTGATCGTCCCGAACTCGATGGGCATGCCGCCGGACTCGTCGACGCCCTCGAGTGCGGCGTCGGCGACGTCGTCGAGGTGGACGTTACACGGCGTGATGTCGGCCGCCGGATTCGGGACGCCGATCATCGGCGATCCGAAGTCCTCGTCGTCGAACCCCATCGCACGGAACATCGCTCGGTGGGGGGCCTTGTCCGGCCCCTCCGTCACTTCGCGGCTCCGCAACTGCTCGTCTTTTCCGTAGTCGAACTCGTCGTCGCTGCTCATGGTCGAACCTCGATTCGAAAGGGTATAAGTTACCCTTTCTCGGTCAATCGTTCGCGGGAGTTCGAGGCGGACGAACACGTTCGCCGGGTCGATGGGGATCGTCGTCCGAACGGCTCGAGTTCGACGCTCACCCGTCGGACGAGTGTCATGTGGATGGTCCGGTACGGCGACTGGTGCGAGCGATAAAATCGCTGTGCCCTGCTGAACTGCGTCGCTCTCTGTCACTGATCCGTCCGACAATCCAATGGAGACGTAATCCCTCGCGAATACGCCGCGATAACGTCTCTATTGCCGATATTTTTCCCATATAAGTACAACGGTTATTCACCCTAGATATATTTGTGAGGAAATAGTACTTCACGATTGAATGGCAGGGAATACCAACCGATCTTCTGAGCAGAACACCGAGAGAACGATCAGCAGACGGACCCTCGTCCGGGGAGCCGCGATCGCCGGACTTTCCCTCGCCGGTGCGGGGGCTGCCTCGCCGGCAGCGGCTGCGGGGGAGCGGGTCTTCTTTCAGTACTTCCACGAGACGTGGCCGACGATCACGGATGATCTCTCGCGGGTCGCCGACCGCGGCTACGACGGCGTCTGGATTCAGGCACCCCAAGAGAGCGAACTGACGTGGGAGGAGCGGGACGGCCGAAACGATCCGCCGCTCGGCTATCAGCCGGTCGACTTCCGCTCGTTCGACAGCGAGTTCGGCACCGAAGGCGACCTGCAGCGACTCATCGATACCGCACACGAGCGCGGCCTCGAGGTGTACGTCGACTGCGTGATGAACCACATGGCCGCCGACCGCGGCTATGATTTCCCGCAGTTCGACGAGGAACACTTCCACACCGACGTCGGGTCGATCGACGACTGGGACGACGAGCATCAGGTCGAACACGGCAACCTCCTCGGACTGAAGGACCTCGCGCAACTCGAGACCCACGGCCACGAGGACACCGCGCCGTACGTCCGCGAGCAACTCTACGATTACATGGCAAAGATCGCGAGTTTCGGTGCGGACGGCTACCGGTACGACGCGGTCAAGCACGTCGAGGCGGAGTTCTGGGACCGGTACGCCAACGCCTGGGCCGACGAGTTCGACATGAACCGCGTCGGCGAGGTGTTCGACGGCGGCGTCGACTACGTGCAGAATTACGTCGACACCGGCATGGACGCCTTCGACTACCCGCTGTACTTCGTGACGAACGAGGTCTTCGACTACGGCGATATGAGCCGACTCGAGGGGGCGGGCGTCACGGCCCAGGACCCGTGGCACGCCTGGCCGTTCGTCCAGAATCACGACGAGGGCGCGCCGCCGCAGTACCACCTCGCACACGCTCACGCTCTCACGATCGAGGGGACGCCGATGGTGTACAATTTGTATCCGGACGAGATCCTCGACGACGACGCGATCACCAACATGGTGTGGGTGAAGACGAACCTCGCCGGCGGAGCGACCCACTGGCGGCACACCGACGCCGACCTCGCGATCTACGAGCGAGAAAACAACCTGCTCGTCGGGCTCAACAACGACACCGATGACTGGCGCAGCGAGTGGGTGTACACGACCTGGAGCGACGAGCCGCTCAACGACTACAGCGGTACCGCCGACGACGTCACAGTCGACGACAACGGTTGGGTCGAGGTCTCGGTACCGCCGGAGGGGTGGGTGTTTTACGCGCCGTACTGATCGTCACAGCGGCGGTCGGTTCCGCCGAACCGCATCCCGGCAGCGTCGTCTCCTCGCCTTGCCACCGTCGAAATCCCCTTGACGGCGGTCCCCGTACGCCGCGACATGGCGACCGTCAGCGCAGGTGCGCGCCTCCACGTCGGCTTCCAGAACCTCTCGCTCGCTCGCGAGCGACTCTACGGCGGTATCGGTATCGGGCTCGCGGAGCCGCGAGTCACCGTCACCGCCGAGCCGGCCGAGAGCGTCGACGCCGCCGACCGTCTGGTCCGGGAGTACGCCGATCGCGCGACGGACATCCTCGACGTTTCCGGCGTCGCGGTCTCGATCGAAGAGCGGTTGCCCCGCCACGTCGGGCTCGGCAGCGGGACCCAGCTCGCGCTCGCCGTGCTCACGGCGACGGCGCGAGCGCACGGCCTCGAGCCGCGGATCCGCGACCGTGCGCCGGCGATGGGGCGGGGCGGTCGCAGCGGCGTCGGCGTCGCGACCTTCGAGGACGGCGGCTTCGTCGTCGACGCCGGCCATCCGACCAACCGGTTCACGACCGAGCCGCCGGCGGAGGGCGACTGGACGGTGCCGCCGGTCGTCGCCCGCCACGACCTACCCCCCGAGTGGCGGTTTCTGGTCGTCGTTCCGGACGCCGAGCCCGGCCGTAGCGGCGACGACGAGGACGCGAGCATGCGCGCCGTCGTCGAACGCGCCGATCCCGCCATCGCCGACGAACTCGCCGGCGTCGTCACTCGCAAACTGCTGCCGGCCGCCGCCGCCGGCCGCCTCGAGCCCTTCGGCGAGGCCGTCGCCGAAATCGGCCGCAAGAACGGTGCCTGGTACGCCGACGCGCAGGGCGGGGTCTTCCGACCGCCCGCGGGCGAGCTCGTCGAAGCGCTCGAGGAGTGTCAGGTCCTCTCGGGCGTCGGTCAGTCGTCGTGGGGTCCGGTCGTCTACGGCGTGACCGATACCGTCCACGCCGACGAGGCCGAAGCTGCGGCTCGGGATGCACTCGCGGACCGCGGACTCGAGGGGCGAGTTATTCTCGCGGAAGCGGCGGAGACGGGCGCTCGAGTTCGGACGGTCAGCGACCAACGGTAGCGACGCTATAGTAGCCACTGAAACGATTTACATACTGATCGCAACGCTGTCGTGCGATCAGATGTGCAATGACTTTCAGTGGCTACTATAGGTAGAAACGGGCAGTGGCGCGTGCAGAGTCGGAGTGAGCGGGAACGGAAACCGGATGTTCCGCGAACAGTCGAACGGGTGCGACGCACCCGTGAGACGGGGGTGAGATCGTCCCATTGATCCGAACGACTGCCACAATACGTAAACCGCTCGGTGGGAACGAACCCGTATGGAGCGGATGCCGCTCGGAATCTCGCGGCTCGACCGGATGATCGGCGGCGGCGCACCCGCCGGGAGCGTCGTCCTCCTCGCAGGCGAATCCGGTGCGGGCGCACGCGAGTTCTGCTATACGAGCGCCGCCATGAACGGTCTCGTCGATACCGACCCCGAGCTGTTCGACCTCTACTACGGCGACCTCGAGTCGGACGTGACGGTCCCCGAGATGGTCCACTACGTCTCGTTTACGGATGAACGACGCGCCGTGGTCGACGAGATGGCGTTCGTCATGGACGACGACCTCGTCGATGCCGGGATGGACGACGTTCGGTTCGTCGAGTTCGCCGAGGAGTACTTCCAGCTGACACCGGTTCCGACGGACTGGTACGCCGACGGCATGGCCGACATCACCGAACTCGGGAGTCACAACGAGCGCACCGACGTCCTCGAGGCGCTGGGGGAGTACCTGACCGAGCACGCGACGGGGAACCTCGTCGTGATCGACTCGGTGACGGATCTGGTCGCAGCGGCCGACGACCGGCTCGGTTGGTCGGACTTAACCGTCCTACTGAAGGGGCTCAAGCGCGCGTCTCACCGCTGGGGCGGCGTGATCCTCCTGCTGGTCAACTCCGAACTGCTCGGGCCGACTGAGCTGGGGCGGCTCAAGGAGGCCACCGACGGGACTCTGCTGTTCGAGTGGGAGAGCGGCGGCTCGGAGCGCGCCCGCACGCTGGTCGTCGAACAGTTCCGCGGCGTGCTCTCCCGGCTCGAGGACGAGGATATCGTCCGGTTCGAGACCGAGATCCACGACGGCGGCTTCGATATCAGTAACGTGCGCAAGATTCGCTGAGCCGCGACCCACAGTTCCGATCGGCGAACTCAGTGATTGAGTCCGAACCAAGCCTTATCCGTCCGATATCCCTACTACGGGCAGATGTCGAGCCAGGATCGCGACGATGGCGGCGTCTCGTTTGCACTCTCCGCCGAGGTCGACGATTGGGTGGCCGAAGAAGCGGCTCGGCGCGGCGAGACGCGCGACGATCTCTGTCGGCTGGTGACTGCCGCACAGCGCGTCGCGACCGACGACGATCTCGAACTCACCGATCGCGACGATCTCATCGCGCTACGGGGGCAACTCGAGGCCCAGCGCGAGGAGTTCACTGCCCTCCTCGAGGACGTGCGCGACCGGATCGTGGAAGTCAAACGCGACGCCAACGAGAAGGCTCCCGCGGAGCACGACCATCCCGACCACCCGACCGACGACGATCTGGCGGCCCTCCGCGGGGAGCTCGCCGCCCTCGAGCGGACCCTCGACGACGGGTTCGACAACTTCGAGACCGTTCTCGAGGATCTCATTGCGGAGACCGACGCGCTCGCTGACCGGTCGGCGCTGCTCGCTCGGGCCGTCGTCGATCTCCGCGAGCACCGCGACGAGCGCGCCACCCGGAAGCGCAATCGGGCGGCGACGGACGACCTCAAGCTGGCATCGAACCGCCTCGGAATCCGAACGGCGGCGTGTGCGGACTGTTCCGCGAGCGTCGATATCGCGTTGCTGACCGCTCCCGAGTGTCTCTACTGTGCCAGCGGCTTCACCGACGTCGAGGAGCGATCGTCGATCTTCGGCACCCACCGACTCGTGACCGGGGAACCGCCGGCGCTCGAGGGACGCGTCGAATCGGCGGACGAATCGCCGCCGGACGCGATCTTCGGGGCCGTCGAGGCGGAGACCGAAGCCGCGGACGACACCGACTCCCGGATTCGCCAGCCCGATCTCGGTGGGGCGAGTCGATGACCGATCGACCGCGTTCGACCGACGAGGACGGTGTCGGGTTCACGCACGACGAGACCGGCGGCTCACCGACCGATGGCGAC
Source organism: Natrinema amylolyticum (assembly GCF_020515625.1). Lineage (NCBI taxonomy): Archaea > Methanobacteriati > Methanobacteriota > Halobacteria > Halobacteriales > Natrialbaceae > Natrinema > Natrinema amylolyticum. The sequence continues at coordinate 568,867 of NZ_JAIWPJ010000001.1, read as the reverse complement.
ACCGATCCCGCCCGCGATGAGAGCGATCGATCGGAGCCGCTCGCCGATCTGGCTGCGAGCATCGAGAGAACGGACGAGTCGGCCCGTTCGCGCTCGAGCGCGCCCGATTTCGACGACCTGTTCGACCGGCGAGAGAGCGTCGAGATCGACGGCGATCGCCTCTGGAAGCGACTCGAGGCGGACGGTCCAGACGCTGTACTCAGTCCGGACGGTCCAGGTGCCACGTCCGCTCCGGACGATCGAGAGATCCGTGAGATAGACAAGCGGTCCTACTGCCAGGGATGTGACCACTTCACTGACCCGCCCGCGGTCGCCTGCGATCACGAGGACGCCGAAATCCTCGCCGTCCCGACGATGACGACGTTCCGAGTCGCGGACTGTCCGTTCGCGCTCGCCGACTCGCTCGAGGGCGAGGACTAGCCCGACAGCGACGGCGACCGACTGGAGTGTTTTTGCGTGCCGAGTCCGTACACCACCGATATGCAATTCTGTGACGACTGCGGTTCGATGATGAAAGCGCGGGGCGATCGCATGGTCTGTACGAACGACGGCTGTGGGGCCTCGAACGAGCGAGACCGCGAGCAGGAAGACGCCTTCGTTACGACGGAGTCCCAGACCGACGGTGATGTAATCGAGTCCAGCGAGGAGGCGAACTTCGAGGGCAAACCGAAGGCGACGGACGTCATCTGCGACGAGTGCGGTGCCGAGGAAGCGTGGTATACCCTCAAACAGACCGCCTCGGCCGACGAACCGCCGACGAGATTCTTTAAGTGTACGGACTGTGGGAAGAGATGGAGAGAGTATAACTAACTTACTAAAAAGAGGAGCAATAGAATGCATGACAGAGATGGATTGGAGACTGGTTTCGCGGAAAATACCTCTCCTGTGCCACATGTTTGACCGATAGATCACGACCGGAACGTCGTGCAGTTGCCGCCGGAACGCCATTGTTCTGATTAGCTGCTCCAGCAATATGCGTAGCTCTGAAACCATGTTCCGGCGGTTGCTGGACCAGCATTACAAAACAGTTTCTAAGCTGGTAGATGTGTTGATCTATATCCTGAAATAGATGTTTGACAGCGTCCGATTATGTTTCGTATCGAAATCGGAGATCGTGGCGATGGAGTACAGTGAGCCGTGGTACTGAATCGACGAAAAAGCGACTTTTTCGACAGCGTGTTTCTCCTTGAGTTCACTCGAGAATATCCCAAGAAGTGTTTTCGTGCGTTTTGAATGCAGTTTCCTACCCATATATTTATTAATTAATAAATATGCAGGGGAAATAGCACTCATTGTCGATTTGGACTACAGCTCTATCGACCACAAGGTGATCCGGGTGGTTCACAGCCGTCGGCTGTCGACAGTTTTCCGTACCCAATCATGAATCGGTGATCGTCCTTGTTCGACATCGAACCTCTCCAAAACATAAATATGAGTTGAAAGTGATATACTAGCTAAATAGAGAGGATATGTAATCGCAGTAGCTTGCACGGTGTCGGCTCGAGCGTCTGGGCTCGAGGCGACATCGCCGGGGACGGTTGTTGGTGATCGCCTACCTAATCAGATACTTCTCCTCGTGGACACTCGAGAGGGTGCTCGAGGAACACATCAACGCTGTGGACGAGGATGGGACGTCCGTCCTCGATACTGTTCCAGTACCCGCTGCCGGTACCATGTCTGCCGAACGGTTCACGTATCACGTGTGGGATGGAGGGCATACTGACTCGAACACGACGATATCGACGAAACGATACCTCCGCTGTAATACGGAAACTGCACACTGAAAGAGCGGGAGCGCCTGAAGCCGTCGGAACAGTGGCTAGTTTTCGTTCGTATCGTCAGCGTCACCGGCGACATACTCGAGTGTAGTCTGCAGTTCCTGTGTATCGACAGCACGCTGTTCACCGTGCTATTCCGACAGCGATGAGAGACGGCGCCTCAAAATCGGATGGGAAAGTAGCCGTGTGAAAATAAGATGATACCGGATATGATCTGCTGACAATTGTTTATTTACGCGTTGAAGAGTAGGGTGAGAGCGTTGCTTCTGAGTCGGAATTATCCTGTTTCTCATCGAAATAGTGGTACTGATTTATCAATAAACGGTTCGACATAAGGGTGCCTTCACGGCACAACATGAACGCACGCAATCAGCTACTTGTCCTATTGACAGTGCTACTGGTACTGTGCTCGAGCGGAACGATGGTTGCAGGAGCAGCCGCTACTGCAAGCGTCGACGAGCAGACGGACGTCAGTGACGACGTGTTCGACGAATCGGCTGCAGAGAAACTGGATACGAAGGATGACCGAACGGAGACAAAGGACGATGAGAACGAATCACAACCGGCAATCGTGACTTTCGAAGAGCAGGCGACCGTCGGTGAACAGGTCGTCGTTCAGGAAGTCACTATGGCCAGTGGTGGCTTCGTGACGATTCACGACAGGAGTCTGCTCGAAGGGAACGTCGTCGGGAGTGTCGTCGGTACCTCGGACTTCCTCGAGAGAGGACCACAAGAGGATGTCGAAGTGTCCCTCGATGAACCGATCACGGACGACAGAACTCTGATCGCGATGCCACACCGCGACACGAACGACAACCAGCAGTACGACTTCGTCGAGACTGACGGTCAATGGGACATTCCGTACCGGACACCCGACGGCCAACCGGTGACTGACGCTGCTACCGTTACCGTCAGTGAAGAAGACCCAGTCGCCGAAGGTCCAGGTGAAGAAATGCCGACCGATGCTGAGGACCGGCCGAGAGTCGTTACTGTCGAAGATGCCACTATCGAAAACCTGACTGTCGAGAACGCGAGTGTTTTCGTTCTTGTCGTCAGTGAGGATATCGCCGCTGAGGAACCTGCCGAGATCGAAGAAGAAGCAGAGGAAGAACCGACCGAGGAGAACGTGACCGAGGGACCCGTTGAAATCGAGCAAGAACCGGCCGAGGAGAACGTGACCGAGGAACCTGTTGAAATCGAAGAAGAACCCGCTGAAATCGAACCGCCCGAGCCGCCGGCTGGACCGGTTGGGCCTGAAGAAGAGGCCGAGGACGAGGACAACGTCACAGCGGAACCAGATGAAGAAGAAATTGCGGTCGATGACGGAGAGGCCGAAGACGAAGAGACTGAGACAGTACAGGCCGCCATCAACTTCGAAAACCAGACGACTGACGGCGAGACGGTCGAAGTGGAACGCACGACGCTTCCCGATAGCGGATTCGTGGCAATATACGATAGCGGCCTGCTCGAAGGGAACATTGGAACGAGCTTCGTCGGAGTCTCGGAATTTCTCGAAGAGGGAGCATCTGAGAACGTCGAGGTCGAATCCGAGGAACCGCTCGCGGACGACGAAACCCTGATCGCAGTCACTCACCGTGATACGAACGAGAACCAACGGTTCGACTTGCTCGAAACCGAAGGCGAAGAGGACAGTCCGTACCTCACGTCCGACGGTGAACCGGTTACCGACGACGCGCTCGTCACCGTTGCGGCCGACGACGAGAACGGCGATGTCGCTACCAGCGACGGCGATACTTCCTCGACGGTAATCGAAGTCAGCGGATAAGAAAATTCAGAAGAATTATTTTTGAGGTGCAATATAAATACCTCTGGATAGTGGTGGGGCGAGGACGTCTTTTCACTGCAGTATGGTGGTGAGTGATCAACGATTGAGCGGATAGTTGCCGCTAACGCGTGTAGTTCACCAGTCGATATTGTAGCTAATGGCCGACAGATAGGTTATTTCCGTTCTCTGTGTTTCGGCCCTATCGCTCTCACTGCCACCACTCACGCGACTGATTTTGTTTTTGTTGCTGACGGGGAATCCAGGTCGATCATCCGTGTCTCCTGTTCCGAATTCAGGCAGTACTGAGTGTGCCCTCGCGTACCTTCTCGATGAGCGGTTCAATCGCGACCGCACGGTGAGTCAGTGAGTATTCGACGCGAACCGGACGTTCGTTGACGATATTGCGGTCAACGAATCCGCTCTCCTCCAGATCATCGAGGCTTTCGGAAAGCACCTTACTCGAAATACCATCGATATCGTTTAACAGATCGCTAAAGCCGAGGGGGCCGTTTCTGAGCAATCGGTCGATTATGACTAGATTCCATTTTCGACCGAGAACGCCCGCGAGCGATGTGAGCTCGTTCTGTATCTGCGTTGATCCGTGTATCGACAGAGTACCTGACTCTTTCCGCTCTGCCATCGTGTGATTCGATGTTTGGTTGGAACACATGATCGCTCTACTCTATACTATACAGTGGTATGCTATATACTGTCTACCAAGAGACCTCGTCGGTTCGGAACCAACCCGACTTGGATATGGAGCGGATGCACAGTACCGAACTAGGGGAGAGTACGCTCTATCACTGACCGCTTACCGAAACGAGTAGGTATGACCGAAGGGAATCATCCCTATTATGAGAACCGGGTGTGGTGCAGCGTTGAGCCGTACCAACCAGTTATTGGTGAACGGAAAAGGTCTCAAACTACGACGAGAGTATCGATGTTACTGATACCAACCGACGGTCTCTTCAACAGACCACGGGAGAGCGCTGCCAAAGGCGCCGTGGAAACACTTGCCACTCGTTGCCGACGTTCGCCCAACACTTCGGACAGCCAAACGGAAACTGCTCTCTGCGCTCCTCGACAACAAGTAGTTTCGACAGCCCGGAACCGAGCTGATCGTCGGAGTACTCCGGTATTCGTGGTGAACCGTGACCCGTCGTGGCGTAAGATGGTTTCTCGTCGACAACAAATCGTTTTCCTCTGCAATACGATCTTATTTAGGTTGGAGCGAGAGCCTGTTGCGTATTACTCCCAGTCTCGACGACGGAATCATCGACTCTCACTGCAGCATAGCTGATACGAAAGAGAGTAGTATCAGAGTGGATCTACCCAAGGGAATTGAATTCGTCGCTGTCGAAGTCGTCCATGACGTCCTCCAATTCATCGATACGGTCTTCAACGTTATCATCGATCGATTCCATCGTCTCGACTGCAGCCTCGAATTCGTCCCGGAGGTTCTGTTCAGCCGTATCGATCATTTCTCCGACCTCGTCGAGTAACTGCCGAGTGTTCGTGACCTCTCTCTGAACCACGTCTCGACTGTCAGTAGAGATCTCTTCGAGGACATCGGTGACTTCCCTGTGCTCGTCTCTCACGTCTTCGAGCGCCTCTATAGCGTCGTCAGGAGGGTCGTCAGAAGCGCTATCGGAGTCCCCTTCGAAGGTCGCATTCCCGCCGTCGGGATCCTCTTCGGTATCTCCGGATTCGTTCAAGCTGGATTCGTCATCGAAACCACCGTTGTTCGGACTATCAGACTGATTAAAGGCTGAAACCGTTTCGTTGCTCGGTTCGGTCTCCTCATCGCTCGTTTCGGCGGCAGTTTCTTCGTCTCCGATGGGAACGCCGTTGATTCGTACGGTTCCTTCGAATTGGTCCCGTACGGATTCGTTCAGTTCGTCGAGGGATTCCATCTGACCGATGGGGATACCGTTTATCGTGAGGTCATCGTCGAGATCGTCCAGATCGAGGTCACCAGTCGTACCGTCGCTGGCTCCCTCGGAGTCGGGGCCACCGTCGAACCCATCGAAGCCGGGATCGTCATCTAGTCCGTCGAAATCAGAGCCATCGTCTAACCCGTCGAAATCGGGGCCGCTATCTGTCCCATCGAAGTCTGGCGCATCCTGAAAGCCCTCGTGGTTGTCTTCCAGCTCTTCGAGGGCGTCCACTCCATCTTCGATTTCCGCTTCGAAGTCGACCAGTGCGTCCCTGATCTCCTCAAGCGCATCGTACGTGTCATCGTCGTTCTGGGTGGAATTCGCGCGAGCGGCAGTAACACCGGCTACCGCTGTGATTAGTACACCGAACTGTCCGAGTACCGTTCGTCGTTGGATGGTACGCATGATTCTGTCGTTGGATTCGCTATAGTTCGTTTGAAGATCGATTCGAGTTACTTGGGACGGATAGGGATTTCAGCCGCTATCTATACTACCAAAAGCGTTAATATAATAGTTCAGTATCGCGGTAGTAACAGCGTTTGTGCCCAGTAATGCGATTGCCTTGCGGTAAGACGGTGACGAGAGAGCGACCAAGAAAATCGATACGATATCGTTCGCTCGATTTGCACGTCGTACAGCGGTTTGAAACGACTCAGTGACTAACCCGGTCGCTCCATCGCACTGGCACCCCATCCGACAACTATTGTGAGGCCAGTAACCATGATTCGCCCGTCGAAACATGTTCGGCTCAGTAATGTAACTACGATCCGCCCCCTACGTCGAGGTAGATACCGAAGGGGAAGCGAGTAGGGAAAGTAACTACTTCCATCATCTCTTCGGTACCGACTCTCAACCATGAACGCGAAACTGCCCAGAACCGGTGTAGTGCTGGCGGTTGCCCTGCTCATCATTGTCGCCACGAGCGGGCTCGCTGTCGGTACCGCGAGTGCTGACGAGGACTTTGATGTTGCGACCGGTGATAAAGACTTCGAGGTCGACGGTCCAGACCCCGACTTCGAATACGAGGAAGACGACGAACTCGAGGCCGAAGGGGACAATATCGAGGTCGATACTGACGATACCGACGTCGACATCGACGACGATGCCGAGGTCGACTACGACGACGACGGTTTCGAACTGGACGGCGAGGATATCGATATCGAAACTGATGATCGCGACGTCGATATCGATGCCGACGAGGAGACCGAAGTCGACTACGATGGGGCCGAACTCGAAATCGATATCGGGTGATTTCCGCAGGAAGATACCAGTGGGGGTCGCCTATTTTATTAGCGGTTGATGACTGATATTGGTCTCGTGAGATGACCACAATCTATTAACAGTAGCGATTATTCGCAAGGGAAATGTCAAAGATACCGGTTTCAACAAAACAGCTATCCGATCAAACGTCGTCGGTTTAGAAGAGGGGGCAGCATGACCACAGACACGGGGCTTGATACGGACGAGGCACTCGACACGATCTTGCGTCGAGCGTCGGTGATCGAATGCCTGATCGATGGTCCGAAGTATAATCGGGACATCCGCGACGAACTCGACATCTCCCGGTCGACCGCTTACAAGGCAGTCTCCGAACTCGAAGAACAGGACATCGCTCGACGCTGTGACGAGGGGTACGAACTGACCGTACTGGGACAGCTCCTGTTCGATCAATATCGCCAGTTCCACGGTCGTGTCGAAGACATCTGCCGTCCCGGTCGGTTGCTCGCTGTGCTCCCTCGAGGGACCGAGATCCCGTTCGTGTTCCTCGACGGTGCTGCGGTCTCCATCTCGAAAAAACACGCTCCGAATCAACCGGTTCACGAAATCGAACGGGTCATCGACGAGGCGTCGACGGTGAAAGGAACCGGGCCAGTCGTGCTGCCGAGCTACGTCGAACTCTTCTCCGATCAAATCGTTTCCGGAGAACTCGAGGCCGAACTCGTGTTCGAGCGGCCGGTGTTCGATCATCTGCGGACCAACTACGAGGAGGATTTCAGTGCGGCGTTCGAGAGCGATAACCTCAGTGTCTGGGTGACCGATGCAGAACTCCCGTTTGCGCTCCTCGTTATCGAAAGTCCATCACAGAAGGCCGCGATCATTATCTATGATAGCAGCGGAGACATCAAGGGCGCTATTTTGAACGATACCGAACAGGCGTACACCTGGGGAGGGAAACAGTGGGAGCGGTATCGGAACAGCGGAGTCACACCCCCGACGGAGACGGACGAGTAAATAAACGGTCTCGAGGGTCAACCGATTCGAGACGCCGAATGCGTCTTTCCACCGAGCGAAACAGTCGGTTTCGTAATGGAGGGATTCCGGCTGAATCCCGTGCAGTCGACGCAGAGCCGCCCGAAATGGCTCTGCTGTTCTGCCGTTTCGTGTGCTGAAATCGCTGATTTTCGAGCACGCCGATATCCGATCGGAGCCTGACGTCGCTCGTTTCTCTGCCCTCGCGGGAATCGTTCGAACGGTCCTGATACGTCTCGTCTCTCGTGGGCATCTCGAGCGCGATCTTCCCGTCAGACTCTCGCTCCACTTTCCGGTCTTCGAGTTGATCACGACTATCGAGCGATCAGACGACAGCGCGATTCGGGAACGGTCGTGTCGGATTTACCCTCTCCCTCGAAGCTGGACCTCGGAACATCGCCTCGAATCTCTGTAGCGGTAGCGGCTCTCGCCGATGCAAGTCGTGAATTCCGGCACGTGTCTGGCGGTTGAACGGTCGCACGGAACGAACGTGTCGGACGGCGAATCACGATTCGAACCGCGAAACATCGTTCGATATGCAACACATCGTGCGCGACGGGAGCCGCGTGTGACCCGTGAAAGTCAGGGAGTAACAGCCCGTCTCTTCGAACAGGCCCGGAGCCTGATACCTATGATAACCCGTACAACGAGGAAAATCATGAACGATGGTGATCAGAATGTTGCGAACGAGTCCGTAGAGAAATGCGCGCGCTGCGGCGAACGTATCGACGTGAACAAGTGGCATACTGCGACGATGAGACAGTTAGACGAGGGAGAGATACGAATACACTCCTTCTGCAGCGAGAGCTGTCGCGATAACTGGGAGGGGTGAGACGGTCTGGATTCGACACAGTGGTCGTCACGAACCCCACTCAGGGAGGCAGTTCTTCACGTCTGCGGTTTTCAGGAGGATCTCACTGGGTTCGAAACTGCGTCTGACTCCGTCGTGAGCGAGTCCATTGCGGCGGCGAGTTCATCGCGCAGGTTCTCGGGTTCGCGCTCTAATTCTCGGAGGGCGGCTCGGTACGGCGTCTCGGCGTATTCGAACGCCTGGAATATCTCCGCGAGTTCGTCCACGATTTCATCGAGGTCGTCGGACGTCTTTATCAACCACAGGACGGGCGTCTCGATACCGTTACGAGCATCTTGCCGTACGTCACGTATATCGTCGAACAGGAGATAGTGCGCCCTGTACGTCTCGAGGTCGCTCACGATACGGCTGGCGGTCCCGTCGTCGACGTCGGAGCGATACGCGGGAAGCTGACCGAACACGGAGATGTCTCGCGCCCGGGAGGCGTACGAGAACCGCATCAGTTCCATTGCACGCTCCGGCGAGGTGATTTCGTCGAGTTCCCGCTGGACGGTGCGTTCGATCGTCGGAATTCGCGCGGTCTCGACGAGATAACTTACCACCGCCTCGTGGATCTCCGCCGCGTCATCGGGGATGCTTTCGAAGGACAGGAGACTCGCGAACGCGATATTGACGGCCAACTGAAGTCGATACTCACTGTGAGACTGGGCCGAGTCGATGAACTCGTCGAGCATCGTGACGAGGACATCGAGTCCGACCATGATACGCTGGAGTTCGTGTCTGTCTTTCCGGTCGAGATACGGGTCGTAAGCGACGAGTGCGGGAACTGTCCGCGACGGCTTCCGGTCGCTGTTCCAGAGATCCAGCGGCAGGTACAGTTGATCAGCGACTGGATCGACGCCGAAGTCAGCGGGTGGCTCTCGACCGATCCCGTCATCGTGGGCGTCGACATCCCGGATGAGCGAGTAGTAGACCGCTCTCACTTCATCGGCGATCGCTGAAATCCGTCGTGGGTCATGGCTCATATTCGCTGGAGTAGGAGGGTACTGATGCGTACATGTTTCCGTAGATTCCGTACGATCATAAAGTTTCGATTACCCATCGGTTAGGTGGTTACGGGCGGTTCACCCACCAAATTCGACAGGTTTCGGGACCGGATAGTCGACTCTGGCAATCGTCTCTGTCCACTTTTGATCCCGATTTCGTCGCCGTCGTGAACGTCCCGACCTCGGTACTCGAGGGAACGTACGCGGCCGGCGTCGGCTCTAATCCTCGGCCCGGTGATCAGCGTGACTGACCGCGCCCTCCCTTCTACCGTGTGACCCGTGTCCGAGACCGGGAACTGATACAGAGAGAGCGACCGTGTCCGTCGCTTGCCCTGCGCAATTCGCTATTGCGGCGGCGAGTGATGACGAGAGACGACTACGGACTGTCAACAACAGGTCCTCTCATCCGGATCAGACACGTCGAGCGAATCGAAATCGGATTTCGAAACGGGAGGACAGCCACGTCCGTTGATGTAATCAGGGCAGTACTCCAGCGGAGTCTGCGTGATTCGGTAACGCGATCGACCTTCAGACCGGGCTGACGCACCGGTACGTCGCCCCTATCTGGCCCGAGGTAGCGAGAAGGGCCAGTCGACTCTGCCATGCTGTCCCTTCGACTATCCCGGTGAACGGTCGGATATGAGATAACGAGTCGGTAAGGATCTCTCTCGAGGGTTACGACCTTACCAATGATTAATTCGATGACCAATCAGTTGCCTTATCTTTATGGGCGTGTGATCGGTAGTCTCTGGTACAGTCACAGTCCGGGATGACCGCCTCCCTGCCCGGAATCTGTGACGACCACCTACATATGAATCGAACGACACAAACTGTACTCGTGACGCTCCTCGCGCTGACGGTGACCGTCGGCATGATGGCGATACCGGCGGCCGCCCAAGACGACGGGGTGGATATCGAGGACGACGATTCCGACATCGAATTCGACGGTGACGATGCGGACGTCGAGTACGATAACGTCGATCTGGAATCCGAGAACGATCGCGAAACGGTCGATGCCGAAGTCGGTGACACCGAGATCGATCAATCCGACGGTGACGCTGCAGTCGAGGCCGGTGATACCGACTTCGAAAGTGAGAGTGACGGCGACACCGTCGATCTCGAGGCCGCCGATACCGAGATCGATCAATCCGACGGTGACGCTGCAGTCGAGGCCGGCGACACCGACTTCGAAAGTGAGAGTGACGGCGACACCGTCGATCTCGCCGCCGGCGACACCGACATCGAGCAAGACGGTAGCGACGCCGAAATCGACGACGACAGCCTCGATTACGAGGTCAACGACGGCGTCGACATCGAGACGGACGGTGTCGGAGGCGTCGATCTCGACCTCGAGAGTGACGAAGTCGAACTGGAGACCGACGAACACGACATCGAACACACCAGCGACAGCCTCGAGGTCCGGAACGGCGACACGGACTTTGAGAACGACGAATTCGGCGTCGAAGCGCTGACCAGCGACGCCGACATCGAGCAGGCTGAAGGCGAACTCGAAGCCGTGACGAGCGACGTCGACTTCGAGAACGATCCCACCGGCGTCGAAGCGTTGACCAGCGACGCCGACATCGAGCAGGCTGAAGGCGAACTCGAAACCGTGACGAACGATGTCGACTTCGAGAACGACGACCGCGAACTCGAACTCGAGGACGACGTTAGCATCGAGCTGACCGACGACGAGCTCGCAGTCGAGAACGGCCGTGACATCGAAACCGACGGTGAAAACGTCGAGGTCGAGGACAACTAACTAGCCGACGATCGGCTGGTCCCATTTTATTTTATCGGCGGATCGATCCGACGGGCGACGGCTCTCTCCGGAACGGATAGTACCGGTTTTCGAGTGACGGTATCACTCTGTTAGCGTACGACGATACAATACTCTCCCGTTCGAGCGGTGACACCCGAACCGAACAGTAATAATCCTGTTAATCAGATTTGATTATATTACTCACATCACGCCCGTACGTCAATAAAAGTATTATACCGAGTTGGGGTGTACCCTGAACGGATCCGGTTCGTGGCTCCATCTCTGTGATGGAAGCCGTCCGAACTACCCGCTATGAACCGAACGATACTGACTGCGTTCGTTGCCGTTCTCGCACTGACAGTCGGCACGGCGGTACCGACAACTGCCATCGACGAGGGAGAAATCGAAAGCGACGATGTAGCGGTCGGATTCGGCGGGGAAGCGGCGGAAACCGAAGACGATGCCGACGTCGATTTCGAACGTGAGGACGGCCGCGACGTGATCGACTTGGAAGTCGGGGACACCGAGATCGAGCGGGACGACGACGCAGTCGCTGTCGAAGTCGGCGGCACCGATTTCGAGAGCACCGAGAACGGAGCAGTCGTCGAACTCGATGCCGGCGACACCGAGATCGAACGGACCGGTAACATCGCCGAGGTCGAGACCGCCGATATCGACTTCGAGAGCAAAGGTACCGGGAACGTCGTCGAGATAGAGACCGACAGTATCGAAATCAAACAGAACAACGGCAGTGTCGATATCGAAGACGATAGCATCGATTTCGAGGTCGACAGCGATGGCAGCATCGACCTCGAGACCGACGGTGCTGGGCCGGTCGATATCGACGTCACCGGGGACGAGATCGAGATCGAGACCGACGATCACGACATCGAGCGAAGCGATGACGGACTCGAGGTCGAGACCGACGAGATAGATTTCGAGAACGATGCATCCGGTGTCGACGTACTGACCGCCGCCGCCGATATCGAACAGAACGGCGATGAACTCGACGTTACGACGCGCGACGTCGACTTCGAAAACGATATTTTCGGCATCGACGCGCTGACCGCCGATGCCGACATCGAACTGGATGGGAACGGACTCGACGTTACGACACGTGACGTCGACTTCGAGAACGACCGGAACGGGCTCGACATCGAGACAAGCGACTGACCAGCCAGTCGTTCGTCCGAGCCCGTTTTCTTCTCCGAGTAATCGTAATTATCCGAGACCGATAGTTGCGGTCTCATTGGGTCCGTTGCCGAGTACTCATGTGTTGCAGTAACCCCATTCTTATAGAATTCATTGAATGACATATAGTAGCCACTGAAAGTCAATGCACACCCGATCGCACGACGGCTGTGCGATCGGCGTGTAAATCGTTTCAGTTGTTACTATAGTTGCGGTCCAGAACGCGATCACACCTCTGATCCGAGAACTGTAATGACCATACATGAACCGAACGATACGGCTCGCGCTATCCACGTTTTTCGCGCTCGCTGGTCCGTTCGGTATGGTGATATCGGCGGCAGCAGGCGGTGGTACAATGATAGTTCAGAACGAGACGACCAGCGACGGAGTCGCTATCGAGAGCGAGGGACCGACAGTCGAACGGAACGAATGCCGATGTCGAAATCGCGGACACAGTTCGCGACACGCGGACGATTCCTGTAGGGGGTTCTTTGCATCAGTCATCGAGGCCGTTGTGTAACACATCACCAAAACTCCCGGGTGAGTCCCGTACTCTCGATTCGACCTCGATTATATATGGTTTCACCAGTAGCGACGACGAAGTGTCTGTGACGTAACGTACTATCGGACCAGTCACGGCATTACCGCGCGTATATCGGCTGACTAATACGTTGTCTGAGATTTAATTGGGTTCGGCCCATATGAAGAGATAGCATCCACGAGTCTGGGTAGACGACGATACGTCCAGGCTAGGAGAACACAAAATGAGGCGAATACGAAACCGACTACTGGTCATGCTAGTCGTTGTAGCAATCGTTGGGGCAGTGATACCGACTGCTACGGCCGCGGACGACGTAGACATCGATGCCGAGGACTTCGAAGTCGAACACGAAGAAGAGTGGGCCGAAGTCGAGAGCGACGATCTCGATTACGAGCGGGACAGCGATCGGGTCGAGGTCGAGAAAGACGGGTACGAGATCGAGCGGGACGGCGATATCGTCGACGTCGAAACGGACGAATTCGAATACCAGCGATACAACGGAACGATGGATTTCGAGACGACTGACGGGGCCGTCGAGATCGATCGAAGAGATTTCGGCGTCGAGATCGATTTCCTCGGCATCGAGATCGAGCAGGTCGGTGACGAACTCGAAGTCACAGACGATAGCATCGACTTCGAGAACGACGGCCGTGACGCGGATGTCGAGACCGACGACTACGACATCCAACAGTCCGCCGGTGACGCCGAAGTTGAATCGGATGCGCTCGACTACGAACTGACTGACGACGAGTTCGAGTTCGAGACCCGCCAGGGAACGGATATCGATGTCGAAGTCAACGGCGACGACGTCGATATCGAAGTCAACGGACAGGACCTCGAACAGCTCGGCGAGGAACTTGACGTCGAGAGCGACGACATCGACTTCGAGGACGGGGACGGTCGCACCGAGTTCGAAACCGACGACTACAATATCGAACAGGAAGACGTCGCGCTCGAAGTCGAGACCGCCGATTACGACGTCGAGAGCGATGACGAAAGTATCGACGTCGAGACCGGCAACTGAACGGAAACGGCCAGAGAGCGAGCGACCGGACGCGATGCGTGATGAGGCACACGACCGTCGTCCGTGAGCGAGTGGATCCAGGAGAAAGAGTAGGAGACACGGATCCGATTTCCCTCTCCGCACGGATCGCAGAGACTCGACTGTCCCGTGTCCCGAGACGCGCCGGCAGTCTCCATCGGCTAGTCCGCCCCTCGAGGAAGCCACAGAACCCCGTCGCTCTGCCTTCCGAGAGCGGCCAATCGGTTTCTGTCGCTCTGCTACCGAGAGTACGGAGGATGGATCACCGTCTGACTCTCTCCGTGTGCGGTCGCGTCTGGACTGTTGGTGGCGGTTCCGCTACGAGTGAATCGGTGTTCGTCGACCGTATTCTTTCGATTCATTTCTGTCGCCGGTGCAGGAATCGGTCGAGAGTAGATGGGCAACCGGTCTCACGTCCTCGAGTAGACGGCGACTGGTAGGACGTCCGTTCTTCCCTGGGGTTCGCCTCACTCGGGTAGCCATCCGCTCCGGGGGCAAACGGATATCCTCGAGAGAACACACTATCTGAACTCTTGTGAAAGTCAGTTTCACCAATCATACGGTAGATCGCTGTGGGTTTACAAACATAGGCGCGTAACTGGAGAGTGACCTGGTTACGGGTTAGTCAGTTGGTTTTTGTCGTGGTCACGTCTGTCAACGAACGAAGCGTGACGAAGGCGCTGGTTCAGCACCGCTGTCCGAGATGAAATCTCGTTCGGCGGAACAGTCTGCAACAGGTGTTCGCGGACGAGACCACCCTTGCATACCGTAATTTCCGTTTTCTGCTTGTATTCTCTGGAGCCGATACCAGTGACGAGATGGTAACATTCGAACCTTTCGCTGTACGAGTGTTCCTGACCCGACGTAAACATTCTACCCCTAAACTAGGGTGAATACACTCGAACGGATCTCTCGGCTTCGCTAACCGGCTCCGCCTGTAGATGTATTCGTGGTATTGTCCGATATCGGCAAGGGAGTAACGGCGTCACCGATAGCGGGCGCAACGAAACTACTCGTCGTATCCGACCGCGATCAGGTGTTGCCGGCTTCCGATCGAGTTCACACCGTTTGCTGTCGCTCTCGGGCGCTTCGTTACCGGCGGATCGCTTGATTCGAGGATATCCACTCTTCAACAGCAGTGTAGTACGCTGTCTGATCTGCTCTCGGATCGGTTGACTGTCATCTCAACTGTCTATCCTCTCATTTGAGTATCTACGTTACAGTTCAACGAAGCGATTAGAGCGGGAATCGAAAGCGAGGATCTGTGTCGAAGATACCCACACTGAGACGACTACTGTGGGTGAGAATAGCGTCGAAGTAGATAGCATAATACCAATAATATTCCACTACTGGTCCGCCAGCTGTCGTAGCCACCGAAACGATTTACGCACTGATCGCGATGTTGGCACGCGATTCGGTGCGCCTCGACTTTCAGTGGCTACTAAAGACTGCGAAGTGGCGTTCACCAGTCGTTCCCGTCTCCGTTCCCACCATCTCGCGTGCGTCCGAATCGGCTCGAGTAGCCGAACGGCTGTCACTGGATTCTCTCGAGGGCAACAGCATTCGTCGAACTGATCCAGCGAGTATGCTGCCGTTCGTCGTAGATGACGACTTCCCCGGCCTCGGTGGTGAAAGAAACCAGATACTCGAGCGAGTCGGACTGTACGGCGTTCGTTTTGCACAGTGAATCTCCATCGTGTCCCTCGTGGTGCATTGGTTCTCTCACAGGTAACGAAATGGCTCTCAGCGGAAAAGGAATCTAGCCTAGTCACGTAAGCTAGTACCACCGAGGCTCGTCGGTACTCGTTTTCGCAGGTACTGCACCGTCCCGGAACCCCACGAGAACCTCCGAACGACTACGAATGAGGGGACTATCCCCACAGTCCGTGAATATCGACCGATGGGGAGAGACTGTCACTGCAGTTCGGCTCGGCTGCTTTTGTCTTCGAAGAAGACTGAGAGGAGTTTGCGTTCTCCCGTGCGGAGGTGCTGGTGAAGCGTTGAAGAGGAAACTCCCATTGTGTCAGCGAGCTGTTCTGCAGTGACTTCGCGTGGCCAGTCGTAGTACCCGGCAGCGTAGGCTGCTTCGAGCGTCGCCTGCTGTTTCTCGGTGAGCTCTGCCTCGACGGTATCGTGAAAGGTACTAGCCGTCTGTACGGAGCGTTCGAGCTCTCGCTTGGCTACCAGGTCGACATCTGTGAACATCGATTGCAAGGACTCGGCCATTTTACGAACGCTAGCGCTCGATGGGACCTCAAAAACCAGGGTCGCTTGCCCGTTTTCCGAGACGGCCGACTGGAGAGTGGCACTCATCTCCATGGAGAGGGTAACTACTGACCGCGCTGTCGTGGTCTGAAGTACGAATCCGTCGTCTCGCTCGGAATTGATCTCCGCCGCTTCGATCATTTCCGACTCTTCGGCCAACTCGAGGACCGACTCGGGGTCTGCGTTTTCGATCAGGTGATAATTGATGGATTTCTCGTCCGGGAGCGGAACCGAACTGGTGAGTAGACAGCGACAGTCGAGTTCGTCAGTGAGTCGGATGTAGAACACCTCTGGATCGGCGACTTTGAACTCCAACTCGACGATCTCGTCCGACAACAGTAGTTCCCGATTTTTGGTGGCATTGATACCGAAGCCAGTCATCTTCCCGAGAGCTTCGAAACCTGCGATCGTATTCTCGCTGAATACGTCCTCGCGTGTGGTCGTCACGACGAGGACGCCGTATGTCCGTTCACCGTATCCGAGGGGGACCGTTGCGATCGCTTCGAACGTCTCGGTTCGCTCCCCGGAGTCACCTTCTGTTTCGGAGTTACTGACAGAATATTGTCGGATGATTTCGGCATCGCCGGTTTCGATTGCCTGTTGTACCGTTCCCTCACCGAGCATCGAAAGTGGCATTCTGTTGAGCACCTCTCGATACCGCTCATCGATACCAGCACTCGCGTGAAGAACGATACGATCGTCAGGGACATCGAGCCCGCCTATCCACGCACTCTGGAACAGTTCCGAATCGACAAGTTGCTCACAGATCATTCGTTCGAGATCATCGCGAGTTGCTGCTTCATCGAGTTGCGTTCCGATCGCCTGAATGAGTGTGTTAATTTGATCCAACGTTTCGAGCTGGTCTCGTTGCTGCCGCAGTTCGTCGGTGCGGTTTCGGAGCAGCCGATTCCGTTCCGCCTGGGCAATCGCCCTCTCGATTGTTACCGAGAGTAACTCTGCCATCTGGATGTCGTGATCGTCGAACGCGTCCTCGAAGTCGGCAACGACACTGAGAGTGCCATACGCTCCGATAGGTGTGTGAAGGGCCGTGTACTTCGATTCCGAGTCGTCGTGATCCGTGTCCGACCGTTCGTTGAGTACCGTCTCCTCCCGCCGCAGTGCGCGACCGGCCTGTGTTGCTTCCAGATCGTATGCCGTACGTGATTCCAGCAGTTCCCGTGCGTCGTCCGTCAGCGCGGCGATTTCGAGGCTATTCGTTTCGTGATCGAACAGCCGAACACATGCGACCTGAAATCCGAGGATCCGCTTCACTGCATCGGTCCCCGCTCGAGTAATCGTCTCGCGATCGTTACTCTGCATGAGTTCGCCTGCGACCTGATTCAGCGATTCGAGTTGTTGTTCCCGTTCCTTCCGCTCAGCGATGTCTCGAATGACACAGATCAGCCCAGTTCCGTCGAGAGTAGTCACCGAGAGTTCTTGGGGATACGTCGTCCCGTTAGCTCGCCTTCCAGTGACCTCTCCTCGCCAGTTCCCTTGATTCCAGACCGCGGGAAGAATACTCTCGTTCAGCCGGTTGATCGCGCTCTCGTCGTATAGATGATCCCACGTTTTTCCGAGCAGCTCAGTAGAGTCATCGTACCCGTGCATGGTAGCGTAGGCGTCGTTGACGTACATGTATCTCATCTCATTGTCGAGAATCGCCATTCCGTCCATCGCAGCGTGCATCGCTGTTGACTGTAACTGAGCCATCTGTTCGCGTTCGAGACGATCGAATGCGGCCTCTGCACACTGCGCCACGACGCCGAACAGATCCCGGATCGCGGGATCGAAGTCATCGCCAGTTGCTGCGCCGACGGCTAATAGGCCGTGCTCGCCTAACGGTTTGACCAGACGCGCATCGAGCGGCATCTCCGGGTGTGCTGCTTTCTCTACCGTTCCATAGTCGTCGATAAGCCGTGCCTCCCCTTCGCGGAAGACCTCCATCTCGACAGTACCGTCTTGTATCGGTGTCAGCGTTCCAGAGTCGTCGTTCGCTTCGGCTACCGATCGTGCTTTCTCGCTCCCTGCTATCGCCCGAAGCACTTCCTCGTCGGGTTCGTATGACCAGACGCTGCTAAGCGGACGATCAAGCACCTGTTCGATAGTCTCGACGACGATGTCGGCGATGTCGTCCTTGGTTTCCGTGATTACCAACTGCTGACACGCCTCGTTGACGGCTCGGAGCTGTCGAGCGTATTCCTTTTGCTCGGTGATATCCGTGTAGATGCCGTACGCTCTTCCCGTCTCGTCGTCATCGGGGATCGGGACGGCGCGTAACAAGAAATCCCGTGACCCACCAACGGTTCGGCGTGTAACTTCCGTCTCGACGTCTTCCTCCTCTTCGAAGACGCGGTGGACAATCGTCTCGTGGGAGAGGGGCTCTTCCGCCTGTTCAGGAACGAGAACGTTCTTGAGGGACCGATCACGGACCTCCTCCGCGTCGTATCCGAACACTTCTTCGAATGCCGGGTTGACTGTCAGGATAGTCGGAATATCATCCTCTAACTCTACCTCAATGATCGGATCGTTCGTGTTTTCGAACAGTGCCGCCAATCGATCTCGATCGTTCTGGAGTTGCTGTTCACGTTCTCTGCGTTCAGAGACGTCCCGGATGCTTACGAGGATATGTGGCTGATCACCGAATTCGATCACCGACATAGTGATCTCTGCAGGGAGGACCTCTCCGTCAGCGGTGTAGCAACGGAGTTCGTCAGTCCGGCCGTTGCCGTCTTCGAGTACCTCCTCTGTAATCGAGTGAAATAATTCCTGTTCCTGCGGATGAATCTCTGACGGATCGAGATCCAGCAATTCATCGCGTGAATAGCCGAGTAACTCGCAAGCATGACCGTTCACTTCTTTGAAACCACCAGCCTTCGGATCAAAGATCAGTATCGCGTCGTTGGAGTGTTCTAGGATGTTCTGGAAACGATTTTCGGCAGCTCGTACTGCTTCTTCTTTCCCCATCCTTTCTGATATGTCATGGAGAGTTAATATGACGTACTGACGCTGACTGTATTCCGTCGTCTCGACTTCTATCGAGACGGGAACTCCGTAGCCGTCGGCATGGCGGAGTGTCGTTTCGATGGGAGAGCGGGTTGCTTCCTCGTTCGTTTGATCGGAGAGGTCTTCGAACGGTACCGCTCGTTTTTCCGAGAGAAGTCGGTCGAACGAACGATCGATCAACTCCGTCGGTTCGTACCCCAGGAGGTCGTGAACGGCCGGATTTGCGAATACTATTTGACCCTCCACATCGAGAGAGAGGAGTCCGTCAGCGGCTGAAAGTGCCACTTTCTGTAGGAACTCATCCCCCATCGTGGACGCAGCAGCCATGTCAACAAGGTACAAGGGCTGGTTATAAATAACCCGATGAGTAGAGTAAATTGATTAGTATATAAGATAAAATAGTATTAGTGGAGAGGGTATACTAAAGCAAAATTTATATATGGCGATCCACTCTCTTTTTGAAGTCCAGATACGGGACCTTCCCTGCGAAGATCTCGACCGGTTCACCGTGTTCGAATAAAATTAATGTCGGGATGGTTTCAACGCCGAATTCGTTCATAATAGTCTCATTGGTATCCGTGTCTATTCTTGCGACCACGAGAGCCGGAAATTCATCGGCTAACTCCTCGAGCATTGAATCGAGAACCTGACAGGGACCACACCACTCTGCCCAAAAGTAGAGTAACACGAGTCGCTCGTTCTCGACCAGAGACTCGTAGCTGCTTTCGTCGATATGGACGATGAGCACCAGCATAACTGGACTCACGAACCCGAATTGCGCAGTATTTCCTGGGGATGATCAAGGGGAGACTCGAGTTCGGTAGAATTCAGACTTCCTTCCCCGGTGTTCATTACCATTCTGCTGGTACAGTCATCCCCGAGAGTGAAGAGTGCGTTCGCGAACACCAGTTCGACGATTTCGGGGTCGGTGAACTCCTCACGGAGGTCGTTCTCGGTGTCGTTCGGATCGTCGACCATCTTTTCAGCCGATCGGACGCCGAGCACTTCACGTCGGGCGAGTTCACGTTCGTTGATCCCGGCGAAGACACGGTCCTCCTTCGAAGTAACCCTGTCTCGAACGGAGTTCGTTCGCACCAATAGGTAGTGCGTGCAGCGATTGATCTCTCCGGTCTTGAGCTGCAGTAACCTGAGAAGTTCTGGGTCGATACGTCCGCCTTCCCGGATCGCTTCGAAGGCTGGGACGATCGAGTCGAACAGCTGGGGTCGGCGCGCGGCACCCCCCCTCATCACCGGGTCCATCCACAATCCCTCTTCAGCTCCCCGGAGTATTGCCGTCACTTTTTGATCGGTTGATTCCGCCGCTTTGACCGGTGACATTCTCGAGACCATGGTACCCCCGATCTGAGTGTACGATATGATATATTAAATAGGTATGTTGCCGCTGGCGTGATTAGTCGCTATTCGGGGGATAGTAAGTGTGAGGACCAATCTCTGGCATTTCGATGTGAGGCGTGAATACCGCAGCATCCTGACAATAGGAAAACATTTATGATAGATCATGATACTCTTCCCGTTGTGATGCCTCCGGAGTGTCGTTTCTCTGCTTGCGGCCTCAGTGAGTCGCCCACTGTCTCTCTGAACACCCTTGCCGAGTCGCCGTCTTGGGCAACTCCTCGCGAATTCAACCGACTCAGTGAGAATATCTCCAACGACGCTTCGCCCGCGCGGATAGAAATTATCAGAATATCTATCTGGTTCTCGTTTTCGATCACGAAGTTGTACTGCAGTCTCTCAGTGAGATCCCAGGCGCGTGAACTACCAGAGAGTACGTCCCGAGACGGTTCATGAATTGCCTTCGATCTCGTTTTCGGCTGCCTCGGAATTAGCGACCTCGTCGATCTCATCGATAGCGGTCGTCACCTGCTCGAGTGTCATATTGAGGATTGCAGCGACTTCGTCTACGTCCGCATCTTCGACGTCTCGAACGTCCTCTTCGAGGAGGTCCTGTACGTCGTCGATAGCGTCTTCGGTATCATCCTGTGCATCGTCAGCAGCGTCCAATGCGATCTCGGCCTCGTCGCTGAGAGTCGCGTTGCTCGCATTTTCGACTCCCGATTCGAGGTCGAGTCGTGCACGTTCCATCTCTCCGAGATCGTCCTCGACGTCGTCGAACGCGGCCGCCCTGTCCTCGGTTTCGTTCGCCTGACCTGCATCTTCTATGGAGTCTCTCACGTCTTCTGTCGCGTCCTCAACGTCCGTTACGGCGTCAGCCACGGCGATCATCGGGCTCGTCGTGTTGGTATTTTCCTCATTCGGTTCCGCGTCTGCTGAATCGGTCACTGGGTCGTCTCCGTTCGTCTCGAGTCGAGCATCCTGGAACAGACCGACGTTCAGCGGCGCGTCGATCGGTGCTGCCTCGGGGTTCAGGTATCCGACAGCGGCTATCGAGTGAACCGTCCCGTTATCGAGCGAAACGTTGACGCGATCGAGTACTTCACCGGAGTCGTTGTCCGCTTCCTGACGTATCTCGAGTGGGATATCGGCGGCCGGAAGCGCGACGTAGTCACTATCTTCGCGGAAGCTCACGTTATTTGCGACTGTTATATTCGTTTCTGCAACCGTGATATCCACTGCGGGCATATCCGGTGACGCATGCACGAACCGAACTGACGCATCGGTTTCGCTCGGCGGAGCGAACTCGTCACGGAGGAGTAGCGGTTCGAACTGTACCGTCTCGTTCTCTGTGACGTTCGCAACTGCGAGGAACGTGTACGTCGTGTTCGGTTCGAGAGTCTGGCTGACTTCTAATTCCTCACCGGTTTCGTTGATCGTTATCTCGAATTCCTGCTCTTCGGGCTCGACGACTTCGTAATCGGAGACCTCACCGAAGCTTAGATTTCGGGCTATCGACTCGGAATCGACCGTCACCGTCATAGCCGGGAAGACCGGTGACAAGTGAGCAATTCGGACACGAGACGCGTTCGTCTCCTCGAACTCCTCGTCGTTCTGGAGTGTCGCCGTTTCGGCTTCGATCGACTCCTCCGTTCCCTTCCGGTCGGTAAGCGCCCCGTCGTCCACTGCTGTCACTGCCTCATCGTCGGCCGCTGCTCCAGTTGCCGGAGTCACACCCACAGTACTGATACTTATCAAAAGCAGCGACACCAGCCCGCTACTGAGTAGTGATTGCCATTTCATCTCACGGTACGGTGTAGAGGCGTCAGTATAAATCGCGGCCACCGTTTAGTAGCAACAGTGTGAAATCAGATGAAGCTGGATAAAGGGATCGAACTGCGGAATTCAATAGAGAGATACTGCCAAACCGATTCAGCGAAGGTCTGAAAATGAGGCGGGTGGCATTCTATATATCACGCCAGAACTCTTCTGCCACACTAGCTCTCACAGCAGTATCAAATCAAATTTCGTGGAGCGTGAATCGGTACCGTGAGAGGGACGATTAAATATCCTGCCCCATCTACGTAACTACCAAATTCAGATATTGTCCCTTTTTATGTAATTTCTGGACCGAGAGAGTACGATCGACGACCTCTCATCGGGTGCAAAAGCCGCTCCCTAGCCAACAGCCAGGAAACGACTGGATCTCAGTGTGCTCGACGAGCTAGTGAGTTATCTCGACGGTTCGCACTACGAACTGTACCCGTCGTCGGTCCCAAATAGACCGTTTCCCGCCATGATCGACACTATTCAGCGCGTACGATGCAGTCCTCGAGATATCACCAAAGCGAATTTAAAGAGAAATACCACGTCGAAGATGCCGTGTTTCTCACCGATGACGATAAACCACTAAACGGTGCTCGCTAGTGATACGGCCTCGGTTTCAGAGGCGAAACACATGGTAGGTGGGATCGTGTTGAAAGGGTGCTTAGAGATACAAGAAGATCAACTTCACTACTTTCAAACTACTTCAGCAACGCATACGTGGAAACAGCTGATGGGTGGTTGAGATCGATCACTTTCGCATGGAATTTGTCCATTTGAATACGAGGAACTAAATCGACTTGCTCCCGTTAGTAAGCAAAGTCAAGATTAGCTCTGGAAGTAGAACACACGAATACAGTTTTCATGCGATGTAACAGTATATAATTCGAAAAGGGTAGCTGGCTGCTCGTGTTCCGTTCTTTCAGAGGGGAATGACGGCGATGACCCGGATACGGCAGACGAAGGTTTCCACAGTTCACGTCAGCAACTGTCAAAATCAGCCACATCGAAATGGTCAACGAGACGGATTGATCCATTACATTCGATCGGTTCTCGCCGCGCCTCTAACACGGTCCGTCACGTGTACCAACTCTGGGAACTGCTGGCGGAAGTACAACTGAGTCCGACTCTCACTACGATACTGGCACGCACTCGTCCTAGTTCTACCACGAGACTCGAGTCGTCGATACTGCCGCTGTGTAGCACGGTTTCGTCCCGTAATTCTCTGTTTCCGACAGCGGGCGTTATGATCGAAAATGTACTATCGTACGAACGCATAACATTGTCTCAGAAGTGAAATCCGTACATAAAGAATGGATTGGTTGTGCAATGGTCTGCCACACCTAATCTCGAACGGAGGCAAACGGTGGCCATGGACCGCAGACAGGTTCTGAAAGCGGCCGGTGTGACGTCGACGATCCCCCTTACAGCCGGACTCGGCGCGGCAGACGGTGACGAGACCGCCGATGGGACGGAACGGCGAGCGTGTCCGCAGCCGAACTGCATCCATCCGGTGCTCGGCTATTCGGGTCTCGAGGGCGACGAGCAACTGCCGCGATCGCTCCGGCCCGATCACGCGGTCGAGTTGGAAATACGGCCGTCGGAGGGGCGACCGATTCCGGAGTTCTTCTTCGAGCCGACCGGACTCTTCGTCGAGCCCGGAGATGTCGTCCAGTTTCGGCTCGCGACGCCCGACCACACCGTCACCGCGTACCATGCACACCACGGTCGCCAGCGCCGCGTCCCAGAAGGTGTCCCGCCGTTCTCGTCGCCGGTGTTGGGGATGAACGCGTTCTGGCTGTACCGGTTCGACGAACCCGGCGTCTACGACGTGCTGTGTTCGCCTCACGAGATCTTCGGCATGGTGATGCGTATCGTCGTCGGGGAGCCGACGGTCGACTTCGGCCCGGAGGGGGTCGTCGAGACCGAGGGCGGCGAGGTCGAACTCCGGCCGCCGGAGCTCACCGCCGAACTGGTGTACGCCGATCCGAACATGGAGCCGGCGACCATCGCAGAACGGGGGTCGATCAGCTGGGACGATCTCGCGGCCGAGAGCAAACGGCTCCTGGTCGAGTTCCCCGAGCCGCCGGCGGAGTGAGATCGCGCTCGGGCGCGTACTCCCGCCCGACCTACCGATCAGAACCGACTCGAGCCGGCGCTCCGCGAATGGCATGTCGTGCGATATCAATGGACAAGGAATAAGCGATGGCCTTCCGTACTGCGCGTATGGACGCGATAGAACGGCCGACGTTTGCGTCCGAGGCCAGCAGACGCATTTATGAGTACGTCGAACGGCACGGAACCGTCGAACGGCACAAGGTACTGGACATCGTGTCCCTCCCGGCCGAGGAGTTCCGAACGCGCCTCGAGGAGCTGAAATCGGACGGCTATCTCGAAGAGGACGGGGGGACCCTTCGGATCGCGCTCGAGTTCGGTGCCGTCGAGAAACACGAGTTAGGCGAGTTTACCGTGACGATTCGGCCGGCTCGACAGGCGGATTTCGACGGTCTCGTCGATACCATCCGGGACGTCACGGCCGAAGAGACGTACGTCGTCGCCGAGACGATCGCCGAACAACTGTTGTACGAAAACACCGTCACCAGACATAACGTAGTAGAGTCTCGGCGGTTCTTCGTCGCGACGGTCGACGGCGACGTCGTCGGCTGGACCCACCTCGATCTCCAGCAGGTCGATCCGGTGCGGGAGGTCGCCCAACAGACCGTCGGCGTCCGCGACGCCTATCGGGGCAACGGGATCGGGACCAAACTCCTGCAGCGAGGGGTCGAGTGGGCCGAAGCCAACGGCTACCGGAAGGTCTACAACAGCGTCCCCGTCGTCAACGATACCGCACTCGAGTTCCTGACCGTTCACGGCTGGGACACCGAGGCGATCCGCAGGGACCACTACACGATCGACGGCGAGTACGTCGACGAGGTGATGATGGCGTACGAGCTGTAGCCATCGCCGGAGAGAGTACCGTGCCGATCGGTCCCCGAAACGGGGCGCAACGTTCACGTCCGTTCGGACGAATCGATCGGTAGACGAATGACCGACGGGCCGCGACTGCCGGGCGTCGAGGGCGAGGACGACGAGGATCGAATCGTCTGCCACGTCGACGCCGATTGCTTCTACGCCGCCTGCGAGCGACTGCGCGAACCCGAGCTCCGAGGCGAACCCCTCGTCGTCGGGATGGGCTACGAGGAGGGAGAGACCAACGGCGCGGTCGCCACCGCCAGCTACGAGGCCCGCGAGTTCGGCGTCGAGAGCGCGCAGGCCATCTCGACTGCCCTCGAGCGACTCCCCAGGCGCGCCGCCTCCGAGAACGGCACGCCGGACGATAGCGACCTCGAGCGCGGGGCGCAGCGCGCCCCGGATGACTCGAGCAGTGCGAGGCGCGAACGAAGTGAGCGCCTCGATGAAGCGAGCGGGAAAGAACGACCCGCGAGCGAGTCGCCGCGGGAGCGCGAGGAAACCGGCTATTACCGACCCGTCGACATGGATTACTACGAGTCGGTCGCGGCCGACGTCCGAGAGATCCTCCACGACTGTGCCGACGCCGTCCGCGAGGTGAGCATCGACGAGGCCTACCTCGACGTGACCGAGCGGACCGCCTGGGAGGTCGCGGACGGCTTCGCCCGTCACATTAGGGATCGGATCCGCCGGGAAGTCGGCGTCACCGTCAGCGTCGGCGTCGCGCCGACGATGAGCACGGCCAAGATCGCCAGCGACTTCGACAAACCCGACGGGCTCACCGTCGTCGAGCCCGGCGAAATACGGGAGTTTCTCGCACCGCTCGCAGTCGACCTGCTCCACGGCGTCGGCCCCGTCACTGCCCGCGAACTTCGCGAGATGGGCCTCCAGACGGCGGGCGATGTCGCCGCGGCCGATCCGGAACCGCTGGTCGAGCGCTTCGGGGAACGCGGTCGAGAGCTCTACGACCGCGCGCGCGGCGAGGACGACCGCCGCGTCGAGCCGAAGGGCGACCCGAAGAGCTTCTCTCGAGAGTCGGCGTTCGCCGAGCCCGTCGAGGACCCGGATCCGAAGTACGAACTGATCGAGACGCTCGCGGCGGCCGTCGCCGACCGCGCGCAGCGAGAGGGCGCGCTGTACCGGACCATCGGCGTCAAGGCCGTCACGCCACCGTACGACGTCAACACGCGCGAGCGGTCGCTGCCGGGACCGATCGACGACCCCGACCTCGTCGATCGCATCGCTCGCGATCTCTTCACCGAGTTTGAAGGCGAGCCCGTCCGCAAACTCGGCGTCAGGATCGCCAACCTCGAGTTCGCGGCCGCCGATCAGGCGAGCCTCGAGAGCTGGGAGCGGGACGCGGACGGTGCCGGAACCCGGAGCGACGAGGCGTCTCCCGACGACGAATCGGCGTCGGACGCGGGCCCCGACTCCGCTCGCGGGAGTCCGTCGGCCGGTCAGTCGTCGCTTGCGGATTTCTCGTGAGCGGCGGTGTGTCACCGTCGCCGGCCGACCCGCCGCGGTCCTCGAGCCATCAAAAGCACTTCCCGAACCGGAAAGAACACTGAAATTATAACCCCTCCCGGACAATCCCTCTAGCAGACCACACCGCCCGCATGACCACATGACAGAAGATTTTTACGACCTTCTCGAGATCCCGCCCGACGCCCCGCAGGACGAGATCAAGGACGCCTATCGCGAACAGGTCCGCGTCTACCATCCCGATCTGAACGACGACGACCGCGCACAGGCGCAGTTCACCGCGGTGCAGACGGCCTACGATATCCTCGGCGATCCGGTCGAACGGCAGGCCTACGATCGACTCGGCCACGAAGACTACGTCGCGAAGCGAACCAGCGGACTGCCCTCTCCCGACGTCTGGAAGAGCGACGACGATGACGACGACTCGAGCGGCACGGAACTGAGCTATTCGGAATCGGAGACGGCCTCTGCGTCGACGTCGACCGCGTCGGCAGCCGGCGGCGCTACAGCGTCCGGATCGACCGCCGGCGGTCGATCGTCGGCGACGAGCGGGTCGGCGTCCGCGACCGGAACGTCGGCCTCGGCCGGGGCCGCGAACGGGACCTCGAGCGCGAGCGGGACCGGCACCGGAACCGGGTCGCGGTCCGGAGGGAACGGCGCGGGAGCGAGTCACCGAACGGACAGTACCAACACCGGGACGGCCGGTGAAACCGGTCAGTCCAGCCGGGCCGCGACCGGGTCCGAGTCGGCGTCGGACGGCGGGTTCGGGAACCCACTCGCGCGCTGGTGGCGGCGACAGAACTTCTCCCTGCCGCTGCTCTGGCTGTCGGTGCTCGTCTACGCCGGCGGACTCGCCCACTTCGGGCTCGAGAACGCCGCTTCCCTCGAATCGCTCTGGACCGAACTGCGCGCGACCGGTGCCGATCCGACTGGGATCCGGACCCTGCTCACGGAGAGCCGCCACGGACTCGAGACGACGGTCGCGTTCGTCCGGGGCGTCGAATTCGTGACGCCGCCGCTCGAGCGACCGCTGTGGTACGGCGCGCTGGCGGGCGTCGTCGCGCTCGCGCTCCTCTCGCTGCTCGTCGTCCGGATCGTCAGCCGGGAGACCACCTTGGGCCCGCTGACGATCGACGAGACGATCGTCGTCGCGCTCGCGGTGACGGCCACGACGACGCTCGTCGGCGGCCCGCTGCTGGCGGGCGCGGTGCTCATGCCGCTGCTGTTCGGCGTCGTCGTCCGCCACACTAGGCGCGGGCGGGGCTGGACGCCATCGTACCTCTACGTGCTCCCCGTCCTCGCCCCGCTCGTCGGCTTCGGGGCCGCGGCGGCCGGCTATACGTCGCTTCCCGTCGACCTCGCCGCGTTCGTGTTCCTCCCGTTGCTCGGCGGACTGGGACTCCCGCTGCGGGCGACGATCATGAAACATTTCGGTCGGTGAGTCCGGACCGCTCTCCGCAATGGGCTCGAGTCCTCTCTCACGACGGTGGGAACACATACCGAACGACAGAGCCCAGTCGGTACTCCGCGGGACACACGCGGTACCGAACAGTTGAAATGCGACAGATGCCAAACGCTCGCATGGCCAAATACTCGACCGGTTCGTCCGGCGGTGGTGGCGGGACGAACTGCGAACTCTGCGGTGCCGAGAGCGATTCGCTCACGCTCGCCTCGGTCGCCGGAGCCGAACTCGAGGTCTGCCCGGACTGTGCGCCACACGACGATTCCGAGGCACACGACGGGGACCGGAACCGGAATCGAAGCGGACAGGATGCGGGTTCGGACGACGGACCGAGCCGTACGCAGAAGGCGGCCCAGAACGTCGCGAAGGCGAACCCGGTCTGGGACGGCGACTCCGAACACTGGGAGAGCGAGGGGACCAACTACGACGACGATCCACTCCCGTATCTCGTCTCGGACTACGGGGACGCACTCGTCGAGGCGCGCCAAGAGGCGGGCCTCCAGCGCGAGGAACTCGCCGACGAACTCGGCGCACCGGCGAAAGACGTCCTCGCCGTCGAGCAGGGTCGCGCGACCCAGGCCGGCGTCGGCGGCGGTCTGATCGAGGCCCTCGAGGAGCGCCTCGACGTGACCCTCGCGGAGTAGGCGGTCGGCGGCCGATTTCTATCCGTCGATGACAGTCTCGGCGAGCAGACTTTTAACCGCAGCAGACTGATTCCAACTGATGACCGGCCAACGGGCGGCAGCGGAGCCGTACGCGACGCGGTTCGAGACGGAAGTGACGTCGATCGACGGCAGACGGGTCTGGCTCGAGCGCAGTCACTTCTACGGAGCGAACGGCGGGCAGCCGGCCGATCGCGGGACGATCGCCGATATCGAGGTGAGCGACGTCCGACTGGTCGACGGCGAACAGGTCCACGTGCTGGCCGCGGAGCCGTCGTTCAGACCGGGCCATCGCGTCCTGTGTTCGGTCGACTGGTCCTTTCGAATGTACTGTATGCGGGCCCACACCGCCGGCCACGTTCTCCTCGGGGCCGCGCGGCGATCCCTCGAGGACGCGACCGATGCCGGCCTCGAGATCGGCCCGGAGACGGTCCGGATCGACCTCGAGACGACGGCAACCGTCGACGACGAGACGCTGATCGAACTCGACGAGACGGTTACCCGCGTCGTCTGGGAGTCGCGACCGGTCTCGTGGGACGACGCGCCGATCGCGGCGGCGCGCGAGCGCGAAGCGGTGGCGTTCGATGCCGAGATCCACGCTGGTGCAGTCGAGACGGGACGAGTTCGACTCGTCACGATCGAGGGCGAGAACGACCGACGGAGCGGGTCCCGGTTCGTCGGTGCGAACGGCACGGCGGACCCATGGGACGTGTCGGCCTGTGGCGGGACTCACGTTCGCAACACTCGGGAGATCGGCCCCGTCACGGTGCTCGGCAGTTCGAGCCCCGCCGAGGACGTGACTCGGATCGAGTTCGCCGTCGGCCCACAGGCGATCGATCGACGAACGGCCGAGAAGCGGGCCGCGTTCGCCGCGACCGCGGCGTCGAACGTCGATCTCGAGGACGTTCCGAACGAACTCGAGCGGACGTGACGACGGCAGTCAGCGGTTCTCACTCGAGATGGATACCGCCATTCGCAAGCAGTGGGTTCATTCCTCTCGGTTTCTAGTCATTGATCAGATTCCGGAGTCCGTTCCGCGAAGGTAGAAACTATTACTATCTTCGGAGTGAATATCCATCCATGGGAGTCGACTACTCACAGTTGCACGATCCGAACGCCGAGTACACGATGCGGGATCTCTCATCGGAGACGATGGGCGTCACGCGGGAGCGCGGCGGCGGCCGAGACGTCGAGATCACAGACATCCAGACGACGATGGTCGACGGGAACTTCCCGTGGACGCTCGTCCGGATCTACACGGACGCGGGAATCGTCGGTACCGGCGAGGCCTACTGGGGTGCCGGCGCGCCGGAACTGATCGAACGGATGACGCCGTTCCTCCAGGGGGAGAACCCGCTGGACATCGACCGACTGACCGAGCACCTCGTTCAGAAGATGTCCGGCGAGGGCTCGATCGGCGGCGTCACGGTCACCGCCATCTCCGGCATCGAGGTCGCGCTCCACGACCTCGCCGGCAAGATCCTCGAGGTTCCGGCCTACCAGCTGCTCGGCGGCAAGTACCGCGACGAGATGCGAGTGTACTGTGACTGCCACACCGAGGAGGAAGCCGATCCGATCGCCTGCGCCGACGAGGCCGAACGGGTCGTCGAGGAACTGGGGTACGACGCCCTGAAATTCGACCTCGACGTCCCCAGCGGCCACGAGAAGGATCGCGCGAACCGACACCTTCGCGAGCCCGAAATCGACCACAAGGTTTCGATCGTCGAAGCGGTCACCGAACGGGTCGGCTCCCGAGCCGACGTCGCCTTCGACTGTCACTGGACCTTCTCCGGTGGGAGTGCAAAACGTCTCGCGAAACGCCTGGAAGACTACGACGTCTGGTGGCTCGAGGACCCCGTCCCGCCGGAGAACCACGACGTCCAGCGAGAGGTCACGCAGTCGACGTCGACGCCGATCACCGTCGGCGAGAATGTCTACCGGAAGCACGGCCAGCGCCGCCTGCTCGAGGAGCAGGCAGTCGACATGATCGCACCGGACATGCCCAAGGTCGGCGGCATGCGCGAGACGCGGAAGATCGCCGATCTCGCGGACATGTACTACGTGCCGGTCGCGATGCACAACGTTGCCTCGCCAGTCGCGACGGTCGCCAGCGCCCACGTCGGTGCGGCGGTCCCGAACTCGCTGGCCGTCGAGTACCACTCCTACGAACTCGGCTGGTGGGAGGACCTCGTCGAGGAAGATGTCATCGAGGACGGCTACATCGAGATTCCCGAGAAACCGGGCCTCGGCGTGACGCTCGATATGGACGTCGTCGAGGAGCACATGGTTGAGGGCGACGAACTGTTTGACGAGGCGTAAGCCGACGTCAAGCCAGCAAATCTCTGATTTGCATTGTTCGACGAAGCTCACGGAGCGTTGTTCCGGGTTGTTCGACCCGGCATAACAGTATTGGTAATACGATTTCTTCAGGGTTAGTTAGGAAACTCACGTTCAGTACAGGTGAAGGTGTTACCGGAACGACCATCTATCTCTCTGAGAGATATCAGAAGCGCCTTGTTAGATACAGAGCATAAGTTCGGCACGACATCGTCGTTTGTTTCACGTTGAATCCGGTGGTGGACTACCGGCTCAAGTTTCAGACGCGCAAGAAAGGAAGGACTCCATCTGTTCAAGCTTTTCTGTCGGTTCCACGATCATCCGATCTTGATCGTAAGTGACGATGTCAGCCTCGGCCAGTTTCGGGATGTGGACGTGATGGAGCGACACCATCGTTTGTTTGGCTTGCTCGTCGTCAAGTTCCGTTATCTCGGTGCTGTGTTCCCGTTCGACGATCTCATTACGGAGATCCCGGAGAGTCAATGTCCGATCTTGTGCGAGGAGCAAATCGAGGACTGCACGACGGTGGCGTTGAGAAAGCAACGTGAAGATCACATCGTGTGACAGACCGTCCGAACGGGAACTCGAGCTGTCTTGCTCAGTTGGGAAATCCGTACTCACATATACAGGAAAGGGCCGTATGGAAAAGCACATTACGGGCACCTCCGCACGAGATGTTGGGGTTTCAACAGCGTATCGCGGAAAGCACTCTGACTTCAACAGTTGGCCTCATCCGATCGAAGACCAGTGGTGAGAACTACTCTTCGTCCTCGTCGGTGCTGGGTGCCGGGCCGAAATGATTGAACGGTTGGACGTGTTCTTCCTTCACAATCTCCGTATTCACGATTTCGAGGCCAAAATCCGTTATTTTCCCGGTTACGGTATCTACTGCATCGGAATCTTCGGCGATAGCCTCGATGTGAAGGTTGTTCGCCCCAGTCAACCTCTCGCGGACAGTGACCGTACCGACGATTTTCAACGCTTCTCCGGCGAGTTCCGCACGTTCGTCAGGCGGTACCCGACAAATGATAAAGATGTGGAGTTGGTAGTTCGCTGCCTCGTAGTCGATGTGCGGGTGGTATCCTTCGATCACATCCGCATCCTCCAACCGCTCGATTCGGTTGCGGATAGTGCTAGCGGAGACACCTGCCTCCTCGCCCATCTCTTCGGCGGTAGTCGTGCGTGCGTCCTCCTGAAGCTCGTGAAGGATTGAGCGATCGACCTCATCGAGTTCAAGCCCAATCATAGAGCCGTTAGATTCGTTCGACCGAAGAGAGTTTTCCCTGTGCAATACTTGGCCGGTAAAGAGTCAACGAGCAACTCAAAGGGCCGCATCGCTATTCGTGTCTATGGCCATAGAAGCCTCATTCACCATCGACCAGGAAGACTTCCCGCTGAGTGCCGTTTTCAATCAATTGGCCGATGCCACTATCGAACTGGATCGAATTGTTCCCACGAGCGAGGCTATAATCCCCTACTTCTGGATTTATGCCGAGGACACCAGCGACCTCACAACCGATTTGAGTGACGATATCGGGATTGACCAGTTGAAGATAATTGATGAAGTGGAGGAGCAGATGTTTGTCCGGATTGAGTGGAACCTCAATCATGAGAGTGTTCTCACGGCGATCACCAATACAGAGGTCAATCCCCTTTCCGGGATAGGAGACGCAGAAAAGTGGACATTTGAAATCCGCGCCGATGAACAACAAGAAGTATCTGACTTTCAGACATACTGTTGAGAAAATAATATTCCTCTCGAACTTACCCAGCTTCATGCACTCTCATCGCTCAAATCGGATCGAGAGTACGATCTGACAGATGGACAACGAACAGCATTGGTATTAGCGTATTCTCGCGGATACTTCGATTCACCACGAGATGCGACGCAGGACGATCTCGCAGAGGAGCTTGAGATCACCAGGCAGACGGTCTCATCGCGGTTACAGCGCGGCATTCGACGGCTTGTGGCGAGCACGTTGATAACGTCTCAAGAATGACCAGCACAAACGCTGCTTAAATACGTATTGCGGGAGCAATATCCATCGTCATCCCCATAGAAGCCGTCTATTCTGGTGATGGAATCCTCTAAAGAAGCAATTCGCACTGTCGAAATCGTTGACTCGATAAACATTGTTGAGTTCGTCGTTGAGGAGGAACGCTTTCGTGCAGAGTACAACAGCAGTCGGGACCAACCGAGTCTAGCAGTCGTTGCAGCGGTCGCCGCTGTTGCTGGCAGTGATCCCGACGAATTGTCCCCGCTCCATTCCGTGATTGATACGGGCGCGCTTAATGACCTGTTCGCTACCACAGCCAACGGCGGACAGAGAGATGGCCGCCTCTCATTTTCGTACGAGGGATTTGATGTGACCGTATTCAGCGAGGGAGTCATCGAGGCCGAACCGACGGAGAATACGTAGTTGGAATCATAGTTATGAGTAGACAATCGTCTGAGAGGAGTAAGGAGTTTTTGACTGTGCTTCGAGAGCAAAAAGGTCGAATACTATCTGCATTATTAGAGGATGGAACTATTCCTGCAACCCCGATTCTCTGGGATGATGAAACCCTCTCCTGTGAGGAGTACGTCACCCTCGTCTACGAACTTCATCACGTCCACCTCCCCGAATTGAAAGCTGACGGGTTTGTTGAGTTTGATCGCCACAGGGATGAGGTAAGAAGGGGTGAGCGGTTTTGACGGTTTGTAACTCGGATGATTCTATAGATAGGGCTGGTTCGTATGGGTAACTCGGACGATCTACCGGGCTCCGAGTCGGATCAAGTAGTCGAACGGGACGAAACCTACGAACATGACAACTTCGGTCTCGTCGAAGTGACTGGGATATGGCGGGGAATTCAGCAAGTTGATTCAGCACGTCACACCGATCAAAGGGACGTCATCATCATTCGGTACTCGACGGAAAAGGACGGCGAACAGGTAGACGAACTTACGGAACCGCTCAATGAGTTCATCGAAGCCACGGAATGAGAACACGATCTCAGGTATGCTTGTTCGTAAAGTAGAGGAGTTGGTGTAATCAATCGGGAACTGTCTTAACTCCCTGTCAAATTTAAGTAGTCTGGCGGAGTGGAGGATTCTTAACATATGGGGAAGATCGAAATCTTCTCGCTATCTGTGACCGATGTGGAAACGCATATGCGGCTATGACCACTGACGATGGAGAAATACTCCCGATTGGGGCTCGAAATGGTTGCAGACGCGGCGGGACATCGTTCTCCCACGTGGACAAAGAAGATTTTGACGAAGCTACTGACGGTGACTGACCAGTAAGCATATGATGTTGCTGGATTGACTCGATTCCAGGAACCGCATCGTCGATAGCGACGGCGACCGCAAGTCCGCCGAGCTCTAACTATGGTGTACTACTACACCACAAATTTATTCCCCGGGCCGAAAGGAATCCCATGGATCAGCGACGACTGTGCACGGACGGCGGTGACCCCGACTCCGGTCCCGCGCTCGAGAGCGGCGACGGCTCGCATCATCCCGGTCCGCCGCGGTTCGTCACCGTCGGCGAGGGGATCGTCGATCCGAATGGAAACGAAATGGAGACGCGGGACGATCTCGCGCCGTGGAATCCGGAGGGCGACGCGACGTACGTCTGGCGGGTGCTCGAGTCGCCCGACGGCTCGAGTGCGGCACCGACGGACGGGCCGGTCGCCGAGTTCGAGCCGGACGTGCCGGGGACGTACGCGCTCGCGCTCGAGGCCCCCGACGGGACGCACGAACTGACGGTCCGCGCGTTTCCCGAGGCGGACGAGGACGCGCCGCGCCCGCAGGTCGAACTCGACGCGACGGTCGCGGACGGCCGGGTCCGTCTCTCGGCGACCGCGAGCGTCGTCGGCGACGGGGAGCCAACCGTCGAGTACTACGTCGATGACCGGAACGCGGACGTGCTCGCGCCGGACGGGACGATTCCGGTCGATGCGATCGACGAACGGGTCCGCGTCTACGCCGTCGCTGTCGACGAGCGCCACTCGGTTCCGGACGCGATCGAACTGGTCCCCACCGACGATGCGACGGACGAGCCGCCCGTCCGCGTCGAGCATCCGTTCGAGCCGCCCGAGTGGGCCGTCGATGCGGTCGTCTACGAGGTCTTCACCCGGCGATTCCCGGATCGGGACGAGCCCACGTTCGAGACGATCGCGGATCGGCTCGACCACCTCGAGCGCCTCGGGATCGACGTCCTCTGGCTGTCGCCGTTTCTCGAGGCCGAGAGCGGGTTCGAGACGCCCGCAGAGCGCGGTGGTCCCCACGGCTACAATACTCGGGACTACTTCGAGGTCGATCCGGAGCTCGGAACTATGGCCGATTTCGAGGCGCTGGTCGACGCCTGTCACGAACGGGGTATCCGGGTCGTCTTCGATCTCGTGATCAACCACACGGCGGACACGCATCCGTTCTACGAGGCTGCGGTCGACGAGACGCATCCCGACCACGAGCGGTACCGCGACTGGTACCGGTGGGAGGACTTCGACGAGCGCGACGCGGACACCTACTTCGGCTGGGACGACATTCCGAATTTGAACTACGCCAATCCCGAGGTCCGGGACTATCTGCTCGAGGTCGTCGACTTCTGGGCCGAGCGCGTCGACGGCTTCCGCGCGGACGTCGCCTGGGGCGTCCCCCTGAGTTTCTGGACCGAGGTGTCCGACCGAGTGAGCGGCGCGGACGGCGACTTGTTCCTGCTGGACGAGACCCTGCCCTCCGACGTCGAGATGGGCGGCGGTCGGTTCCACACCCACCACGACGACGTCCTTCACGACGCGCTCGAGCGACTGGGCGAGTCGTTCGGGGACGGTAGTGCGGACGAGTTGGCTGTGGGCAACGCTGCGGACGAGACGGCAGCGGTTGCGGAGGGGGACGCGGTCGCGGACGCGTTCACCGATTCCGCGGCCGGTCTAAATGCGACGAGCGCCGACGCGATCCTCGAGGCGATCGAGGACCGGCAGCGCCGGGGTGCCCACCCCGACTCGGAGTGGTTGCTGTACGTCGAAAACCACGACACGGACCGGTATCTCACCGAATACGGTCGCGACGCGCAGCTGGCAGCGGGCGCTGCGACGGTTACTCTCCCCGGCTCACCGATGCTCTACTACGGACAGGAGACCGGCGTCACGGGGCGGCGCGACCCGATGAACTGGGGGTCGTTCGATACGAACCTGTTCGAGCGCTATCGGCGGTTGATCGCTCTCCGGAAATCGCATCCGGCGCTGCAGTCCGATGCCGACCTCGAGCGGATTCCGTACGCGGCCGACACCGACGCCGCCGTCGCGTTCGCGAGGGAAGCGCCGGCGAGCGGCCGCCGACTCGTCGTCGCGTTGCACTTCGGTGACGGCACGGCGACGGTGCGGATCGACGAACCCGTCGAGGGAACCGACCTGCCGACGGGCGAGGCGGTCGCGGACGGTGATGGTGCGGCCGACTCGTGGGCCCGCGAACTCGCTGTCGACACCGCCGTCGTCCTCGAGGTCGAGACGACGGGCTCGAGCGAATCGGCCGGTCTGTAACCGACGGCGAAGCGAAGATTGAGCCGGTTCACCCCTCCATGCCGCCGAAGGAGAGGCCGCTCTCGACGTAACTCTGTGCGAAGAAGTAGATGATCGCGACCGGCATCGCGAACAGGATCGCGAACGCCGAGAACTCGGTCCACGGCGTCTCGTACCGGCCGGCCGTCGCGAGCGAGTAGAGTTCGACCGAGAGCGTGTAATTGTCCGGACTGAGTAGCGTCCGGGCGACGATGAACTCGTTCCACCCCGCCAGGAAGGTGAAGACCAGGACGACGGCGATTCCGGGTTTCGACAGCGGGAGGATCACCTCCCGGATGACGTCCCACCGGCCCGCACCGTCGACGATCGCCGCCTCCTCGTAGGAGACGGGGATGTTGTCCATGAAGGTCTTGAGCAACCACGTGTTGAACGGGATCGCCCCCGCGGCGTAGAACAGCCCGAGCACCAGGAGGCTGTCGCTCAGCCCGAGGTTGACGAACAGGGCGTACAGCGCGACGAGCGTCGCGACCGAGAGGCCGGCTCCGACCTGCGTGAACAGGACGTAGCCGTAGAGGACCTTCTCTCGACCGACGAAGCTTCGCCGCGAGAGCGCGTACGCGCCCGGAATGACCACCGACATCGAGACGCTGACGGTCACGAAGACGACGACCAGGCTGTTGACCAGCGCGTCGCGGAAGTCCGACTCGAAGAGCACCCAGCGGTAGGCCTCGAGGTTGTAGGTGGCCGGATCGGCGAAGATCCCTTTGGAGCTCATCAGTCCGGTCCCCTGTGAGAGCGAGGCCGTGAAGATCCAGTAGACGGGGAACATGAGGACCACCAGGATCCCGACTGCGCCGCCGGTCGCGGCGACCGTCTTGGCGATGTCCAGCGGATTCCGCCCGCTACTCTCGGCCTGTTCGTCGGACCGCGTCTCTGCGTCAGATGCTGTCATTACGAGTTCACCCCTTCGGCGAGGTCACCTTTCTTCACTGCGAGCCACATGAACGCGCCGATGAACGCGATCGCCGTGACCATAATCGCGGATCCGAACGCGTACTCGTTGAGTTCGGTCGCCTCCCGGAAGCCGTAGACGATGATGAGTTCGTTCTGGCGAGAGGGACCGCCCTGGTTGAAGATCCACGGAACGAGGAACTGCTGAAACGAGGTCGCCGCGGTCAGGATCGATCCGAACATGACCGGGCGTTTGATCGACGGAAGCGTGACGTGACGGAACCGGTTCAGGAAGCCAGCGCCGTCGACTTTCGCCGCGTCGTGGAGCTCCGCCGAGACGTCCTGCAGCGCGCTCACGATGATGATCACCATGAACGGATACGCCAGCCAGACCTCCGTCGTGACGTAGGCGAAGAACGAACTCCACCGCCCGCTGAGCCATCCGATCGGTAACTCAAGCAGCAGCAACTCCGGCGCAGCGACATCGAACAGGCCCGTGAGTGAGAGCACGGCGTCGTTGTACTTGTAGAGCAGTTCGTTCAGCGGCCCGAACCGAGCGCCGCTGAATATGCCCCGCCAGACCGTGATCGTGAAGATCGTCGGGAACCCCATCGGGATGATGACCGCGGCCCGGAGAAACCGTTTTCCGAGCACGCGGCCGTGAGTGAGGACCATCGCGAGTCCGAGCGAGAGCACGATCTTGATCGCGAGGCTCACTGCCACGAACAGCCAGGTGACCCCGAGCGACGTCCAGAACTGCGAATCCGAAAAGAGCTCGACGTAGTTGTCGAGCCCGATCACGCTCGAGCCGCCCCCGATGACCGTTCCGGCGTGA
Source organism: Natrinema amylolyticum (assembly GCF_020515625.1). Taxonomy (NCBI): domain Archaea; kingdom Methanobacteriati; phylum Methanobacteriota; class Halobacteria; order Halobacteriales; family Natrialbaceae; genus Natrinema; species Natrinema amylolyticum. Next base: position 530,071 of record NZ_JAIWPJ010000001.1, on the reverse strand, counting down.
GTCGCGTCGGTCACCGACAGGTAGACCAGGAACGTGATCGGGAACAGCATGAACGAGCCGAACAGGACGACGCCGGGTAACACGAGCAAGAGCCCGAACAGATCGTACTCCCGGAGGCCGGCCGGCAGTCGCCGCCGACCGCGTTCGGATACCCGTCTGAGAAATGACGATGTAGACATGGGATTGAGGTGCCAAACGCAGTCAGTTAGTCCCAGCGACCCCGGATTTCTTCGGCGGCAGTCGCCATCGATTCCTCGGCGCTCGCCTGGCCGTTGAAGACCCGCTGGAGCCCGTCCTTGAGCGGTGTCCAGACGTCACCGATTCGTGGATCGGTCGGGAGGGGAACGCCCGTTTCGACGGCCTCGGCGAACGCTTCGACGTCGTCGCCGAGCTCGTCGGACTGCGCGTACTCCTGATGAACCGGGATCAGTCCGTGGTCCTGTGCGTTGCTCAGGATCACGTCCTCGGTAGTCGTGTACCACTCGGCCCACTCGAGGGTCGTCTCGAGCGCGGTATCGTCCGCGCTCTCGAGTTGCGTCGTGAAGTACCACGTCTGGACGCCCGTGTACGGTGACGGTTCCCCACCGTCGATGTCGGGAAGCGCCGCGACGGTCGCGTCGACACCGGCCTCGCGGAAGCCGCTGACCTGCCACGGGCCGTTAATCGCGTACGGCGCGTTCCCCTCCGAAAACGTCGCTATCTGCGGTTCGTACGTCGGATCCGCAGAGACGTAGGGCCAAATAGCGTCCTCGAGGAGTTCGATGCCCTCGATGAACGCGTCGTCCTCGATGCCGAGTTCGCCGCTCTCCTCGTCGAAGACGGTGCCGCCGAACGCGTTCAAGAACGCGCTGACGAAGTAGGTCTCGATCGCGGGAACCGAGAGCCCGTACTGGTTGTTGTCCGGATCGTGGTGGTCCTCCATTACCGCGACCATCTCCGAGAGCGTCTCCGGCGGTCCGTCAACCAGATCCGGATTGTACATGAGCGAAACGGTCTCTGCCGCGTAGGGGAGACCGTGTACCGCACCGTCCCACTGAACCGCCTGTGCGGCGGCCTCGGTAAACGTGCTCTCGAGGTCGACGTCGATATCGTCGGCGGCGTCGTAGACGAAGTCCTGGTCGTGGTACTGACCGATCCAATCGTGGGCCCACGCGAACGTGTGTGGTCCGTTGCCCGCCGGTAACGCCGTCTCGAGTTGCGATTCCATCTCCGAGATGTTCTCGGAGTTCATCGCGTCGTCCCGTCCCTCGTTGAACGTACCGAGGTGCTCCTCGAGGGAGCTCTCCTCGCCCTCTTCGAACTGCGTCCACAGCGTCGTCCCCTGGTCACCGCCGCCGAGCAGTCCCCCGAGACACCCCGCGACCGTCAGCGTCGTCATCCCGCCGATACCCTTGAGTGCGTTCCTGCGATACAGTGTCATGGCAAACAGTGATGAATAATATCTTCACATATTTAGTTGTTAGGATGCCGCCTCGCTGGAGCGATCGGATCACCGTAGTGAGCAGCAAAGCACTCATATCGGCCGTTTCGGAACCACGATCCGGTTCAGTCTGTCTTCCAGATGAGTTCCGATTTCGCTATCGGGCGTCGCATTCGCTCGGCTGAGAGCCCGATCGTCTCGCGAACGGCAAACGGCAATATATTTGGTGTAATATTACTTCTCAGATTCCAAATTTTGGGAAAAGGTTTTACGCACCCTCGCCGAACGAACAGGGAAATGGCACGAGTAACGGTCGAATCGCTGCGGAAGGAATACGACGCCGGGTCGGTCGTCGCCGTCAACGATCTCGACCTCGAGATCGAAGACGGCGAGTTCGTGACCGTGGTCGGCCCGTCGGGCTGTGGAAAGACGACGACGCTGCGGATGTTGGCCGGGCTCGAGCAGTCGACGTCCGGGCGAATCCGGATCGGCGACGAGGACGTCACGGACGTCCACGCGAAGAACCGGGACGTCGCGATGGTGTTCCAGAACTACGCGCTGTATCCCCACAAGACCGTCTTCGAGAACATGGCGTTCGGGCTCCGGATGAGCACCGATCTGAGCGAGTCCGAGCGCGAGCGCCGCGTCGTCGACACGGCCGAGATGATGGACATCGAGAACCTCCTCGAGGACAAGCCCGACGAGCTCTCCGGCGGTCAGAAACAGCGCGTCGCGCTCGGTCGCGCGATCGTCAGGGAGCCGGACCTGTTCCTGTTCGACGAGCCGCTCAGCAACCTCGACGCCAAGCTTCGGACGAGCATGCGCGCGGAGATCCAGCGGCTCCAGAACGAACTCGGAATCACCGCCGTCTACGTCACGCACGACCAACACGAGGCGATGACGATGGGCGACCGGATCGTCATCCTTGACGGCGGCGAACTCCAGCAACAGGGGAAGCCGACCGAGGTCTACGAGAACCCGGTCAACGAGTTCGTCGGCGGCTTCGTCGGCTCGCCGTCGATGAACTTCGTCGACGTCGCCGTCGAGTCCGACGGCGATCGGCTCCACCTGACCGGTCCCGACGGCGGGTTCGAGTTCGACCTCTCGGCGGCGTACATCGACCGCCACGGGGACGATCTCGACGCGAGTCAGTACACGCTCGGCATCCGGCCGGAGAACGTCTCGGTCACCGACGAGGGCGCGGCCGACTCGATCACGGCGGCCATCGACGTCGTCGAACCCGTCGGCTCCGACAACTTCCTCCACCTCGATCTGCCCACCGAGTTCATCGCCCGCGTCGACTCGGACGTGCGCCTCGAGCCGGGCGATCGAGTGACGCTCACGTTCGACGAATCGGACGTCCACCTGTTCGATCCCGAGACCGGTCGCAACGTCCTGACGCGCGAACGCGCTGCGCCGACGGTCACGTCCTGACGCGAACAGCACCCTCTCGGGCTCGTTTTCCGGTCACTTCCGCTTCGCTCCAGAGAGGTAGCCGCTACGACGAAAAAGCGGACTCGACGACTCAGTCCTGCAGCGGTGCGCGGTCCTCGGCGTCCGCGAGCGCGGGCGACGCGGACTCCGCGAGCGAACTCGCCGTCGCGAGCCGGATGGCGTGGGGCCAGCCCAGCGGCGTCGCGCTGTCCGGCGTGCCGTCGTCGAACACCTGTTCGGGGAGATAGCCGCCGGCCCGGCGGAGCGCGCCGCCCGGCCCGACGAGCGCCAGCAGGGTGCGACCGCGCTCGTGGAACGCCTCTGCCTCCCCGCGGCCGTTCGCCGCGAGGAGGTCGCCGAGTTCGACGGCGGCGTGTGCCCCCCAGGCCGTCGTCACGGTCCAGATCTTTGGGACGTCCTGCTCGCGGACTCGCCAGGGGTCGCCCTCGAAGCGAGCGAGCCCCTCGACTGGTCCGTCCGGGTTCCGAGAGAGGCCGTCCAGCGTCGTCTCGACGTGGGAGACGAGACGGTCGAGTCGCTCATCGTCGACACCCTCGAGCGCATCGTACGCCCGGTGGGCCCCGACCAGCGCGAGCGTGCTCCCGTCGAGTCGGTCGTCGACGTCACCGTCGTCGACGCGCATCGCGTAGACGCCGCGCTCGGGCACCCAGAGATCGTCGAGGGCCTCGTAGACGGTCGCCGCCCGTTCTCGGGCGCGAGCCGCGAGCGACTCGTCGACCGGGGCTCGAGCGATCGCCGCGTAGGCCTCGAGGAACGTCGCCGTCGTGTGCGCGAACCGCCCGGTCATGTTCTCCCAGGCGTTCTGGACGCGTCCGGGGAGACCGTCGGCATCGAGGGAGTCGTCTAACCCGTCGAGGGCGGCCACGAGCGCCTCCCGCACCGCTTCGTCGTCGGCATCGACGCGACGGAGGTACGTCGCGAGAAACGACGCGACGCTCGCCGTCTGGTCGGCCTGGTACTCCTCGGAGTCGCCGTCTTCGACGCGGCCGTGCGCCCAGCCCGGGGCGAGCGCCCCGTTGTGCGGCCACACCCGATGGGGCCAGGTACCGTCGGCGAGCTGCGTGTCGACGTAGAAGCGGGCGCTCTTCGCGTGCCACTCCTCGAGTCCGAGGGCCAGCCGGCGATCGGCCTCGAGCAGGAACCCGGCGATTTCGGCGTCGTCGCGGAACCAGGTATAGCCGTAGCCGCCGGAGTACCGGTAGAACGGATCGAACTCGGGGCCGGCCATCCGCGCACCGGTCGGCGCACGCAACAGCGCGAGCGCACGGAGGTCCGCGAGGCCGCCCTCGATGCCATCTGGATCGGGGAGCCGGTCGCGAGCTTGGCCGCGGCCCGCCTCGAGCACCGCCCCGCCGTCGGCGTAGTCGGCCGCGGCGGTCCGAACGCGCTCGAGCGCATCGGTGCGGTCGCCGTCGGCGAGCAGCGTCGCGATGGTCGCGCTCGGGGACGAGCCGGTGAGTTCGAGTTCGGTCATCGCGATCGGGCTGAGGCGCGCCTCCTCGTAGCGATCGTCGGTCGGTGATCGCGGAAAGTCGACTGGCTCGGCCGCGAGTAGCTCCGCGAACCGCTCTGGGACCTGCCCCGTCGCGGACAGCTCCGTCGAGGCCGCGAGGAAGTCGTGTTCGGTGTCGTGGTGTACCTCGACGGCGTCTCCGTGCCAGAGCTGTCCGACGCGTCCCGCTCGCCCGTCCGGTGCGAATCCGATGCACGCGCGGAGAGTGACGTCGGCGGCGGCTCCGTCCTCCCCCTCGAGTGCGAAGTGCGTCAGGTGGAGCCGTCCGATCGTGAGGTCGTACTGCACGCAGGTCGCATCGCCGACCGCGTGCGTCGTCTCGACGACCGCAGTGTCGTCGACGTAGCGCTGGTCGCCGTCGGCGTCGAACCAGTGGACGTCGCCGTCCCGCTCGAGCCCGAATCGGGAGCGTTCGATGCCGGCGAGTCCGGAGAGCGGGTAGGAGTAGTCCCTGATCGATCCGTCGGGAGCGACGTGAACGAGCCGTTCGTCGAGTCCGGAGAAGAGCCCCGTCGTCGACCTGCGCTCGCCGGGAAACCGCCGTGGATCCCCCTGCGACCGCTTGAAATCGTTGAGGGCACCGTGTAGTTCCATCGTTCTCACAGTTCGCTCCCGAGGCAATAAACTTTGTTGAAATATGTATTCCCACTTTTCTGAGTCGCGACGGCGGGCGTCGCGACCGAACGACGCGGTTCGGGCCGGCCGTCGGCGAGCGGCTCGAACGGGGCGACCGGACCGAGCATATTTTACACTGACCGCGTAATCTCTGATGTACTGAATATACATGGACGACGACGAGCTCGCCGAGTTGCTCGAGCGATTCGGCCTCTCGGAGAAGGAGACCGACACCTATCTCGCGATTCTCGAACACGGGGAGTCGAAAGCGAGCACTATCGCCGACGCAGCCGACGTGTCCAAACGCTACGTCTACAGCATCAGCGAGGAACTCGAGGACCGCGGGTTCGTCGAGGTCGACGATCACGCGGTGCCGACGGTGATCCGGCCCGTCCGGCCCGAAACGGTCATCGATCGGCTCACGGACAGCGTTTCTGAGATCGAACCGGAGCTGCAATCGCGGTACACGACGACGGAGCGCTCCGACGAGCAGTTCGAGGTGATCAAGTCCCGGCAGACGGTACTCAAGCGGATCGAGAGCTTGCTGGCCGGCGCGGAAACGGAAGTGACGCTCTCCCTGCCCGCCGAGGTCCTCCCGCGAATCCGGTCGACGCTCGAGGCGACGGTCGACCGCGGCGTGCTCGTCCTCCTCCTGCTGGGTGCGACCGAGGGCGACCAAGACATCGCGTCGCTGGCCGGGACGGCCAGTACGGTCCGCACCTGGGACGCGCTCGTGCCGACGATGCTGACCGTCGACGGGCGGCACGGGCTGCTCGCACCGAGCCAGATACTGACGACGTCCGCGAGCGACACGCGGGCGATCTCCATCTCGCAGGAGCAACTCGCCCCCGTCCTCGCCGGCTCGTTCCTGGCGAACTACTGGCCGACCGCGGAAGAGCGCTACGTCACCACCCCGAACGAACTCCCCTGTACCTACGAGGGGTTCCGGAGCGCCGTCTTCCAGATCGCGCTCCACCGCGCGACGGACACGCGGATCGAGGCCTCGGTCACCGGCTCGCCGGTCGGCGACCGGGACCTCCCGTCCTCGCTCTCCGGCGAGGTCGTCGACGTCCGACAGAGCCTCGTCCGCCCGGTCACCTCGACGCTGCCGATCGAGAACGCGTTCGAACTCGAGGTCGACGGCGAGCGGTACACCGTCGGCGGCACCGGCGCGTTCCTCGAGGACTACGAGGCCGAGTCGGTCACCATCCGCGCGCTCGAGGAGTGAGGTTTCCAGGATGGATTTCTTTTTTCGACCGAGAGTAAATTTATTGAGCACGTAGCACACAGGGGAGGCTGTGATGGAACGTCTCGTCGACGGAACCGGACGGATCGCACGCGAGTATCGAGCGGCGGCCGCTGTGGGAGGGCCGGACGCATGACCGGAAAGCGAGCGGTTAGGGAACGGATCGTCGACAGCGGCGTCATCGCGGTGCTCCGCGGTATCGACGAGAAGCAGATCGTTCCGGTCGCCCGCGCGATCCACGACGCCGGGGTCGACGCGCTCGAGATCACGGCGGACGGGACCCGCGCGGCCGAGCAGATCGCGGCCGTCGACCGGGAGCTCGCGGATACCGACGCGGTCGTCGGCGCGGGGACCGTCCTCGACGCGCCGACAGCGCAGTCCGTGATCGACGCGGGCGCGTCGTTCGTCGTCTCGCCACATACCGACGCGGACGTGGTGCGGACGTGCAACCGACACGGCGTCCTCGTCGCACCCGGCGTCATGACGCCCACGGAGGCCGTGACGGCGATGGAGGCCGGCGCGGATCTCCTCAAGATGTTCCCCGCGTCGACGGTCGGGCCGGGCCACATCGGCGCGCTCGCGGGACCGCTGGGCGACGTCGACATCGTCCCGACGGGCGGCGTCTCGCGGGACAACGTCGCGGACTTCTTCGACGCCGGCGCGGTGGCCGTCGGTGCCGGCGGTGCCATCGTGGACGACGCGGCCGTCGCCGACGGCGACATGGATCGCGTTCGAGAGACCGCCGCGTCGTTCGTCGACGCGGTCGCGGCGGCGCGAAGCGAGTAATCGACCGCCGGCTCGCCGGGACGTCACGTCCCGCGAGCGACCGCAGTACGACCGGCTGCTGGTGCTGGGGGCCGTTTTATGCCCCTCGTCGAGGTGGAGACGGGCGTGACTCCAGATCCAGATCAGTGTACTCGCAGACGGCTACTCGGCGCGGTCGGAGCGACCGGGGCCGCGGCGGCGATCGGCCTCGGAGGCTCCGGAGCCGGCGTCGCACAGAACGAAACCGCCGACTCGAACGCGACGGCTCAGGAGGGCGGCGGGAGCGACGTCGACAGCCCGTACACGGAGACGTATCGCAACACCATCGATTCCGTCGTCCTCGTCACCGTCTCCGGGACGGGCGGTGCTCCGGGTGGCGGCGGTGGCGGCGGGCTCGGCACCGGATTCGTCATCGATGACCAGCACATCGTGACCAATAACCACGTCGTCCAGAACGCGAGCGAGGGCGGGATCGAGATCCAGTTCAACAATCAGGAGTGGCGGACCGCATCGATCGTCGGGACCGACGCCTACAGCGATCTCGCCGTCCTGCGCGTCGACGACATGCCCGACGTCGCCGCCGGACTCTCGCTCTCGGAGTCCGAGCCCGTGATCGGGCAGGAGGTGCTCGCGATCGGCAATCCCCTCGGATTCGACGCGTCGGTCTCTCAGGGGATCGTCAGCGGGATCGACCGCTCGCTCCCCAGCCCCACCGGCTTCTCGATTCCGGCCGCGATCCAGACCGACGCACCGATCAATCCCGGTAACAGCGGCGGTCCGCTGGTGGGCCTCGAGGGAGAGGTGCTCGGCGTGGTCTTCGCCGGGGCCAGCCAGACCATCGGCTTCGCGATCTCCGCGCGCCTCGCGAACCGGGTCGTCCCCGCGCTCATCGAGGACGGGACGTACGAGCACCCCTACATGGGCGTCGGGGTTCAACCGGTCGGGCCGGAGATCGCCGAAGCGATCGGCCTCGAGGAGGCCACCGGCGTGTTAGTCATGGAGGTCGTTCCGGACTCGCCCGCGGACGGCGTCCTCGAGGCAGGCAGTACCACGCGGCCGGGCAGCGGTGACGTGATCGTCGCCATCGACGGCGAGGAGATCCCGAATCAGGATCAGCTCTCCGCGTATCTCGCCCTCGAGACCTCGCCCGGCGACATGATCGAACTCGAGATCGTCCGCGACGGCGAACGGCAGACAGTGGAACTGACGCTCGCGGAGCGGCCGGCCTTCGAACGACCGGAGACGACGGTGCCGAGCGGCCCGAGCGAACGACCGCCGGCGACGGACTCCTAATCGACTGGCGACAATACATGGCCGAAATCGGCTACAAGCTCATCTGCGAGGAGCACGGCCCGAACGATCTCGTCGAGTACGCCCGACTCGCCGACGACTCGGCGTTCGAGTTCGCGATGATCTCCGATCACTACCACCCCTGGACCGCGAGTCAGGGCGAGTCCCCGATGGTCTGGAACGTGATCGGCGCGATCGCGCAGGCGACCGACGACCTGCGATTGGGGACCGGGATCACCTGCCCGATCATCCGCGTGCATCCGGCGATCGTCGCGCAGGCGGCCGCGACGGCCGCGGCGATGCTCCCCGGTCGGTTCTTCCTCGGCGTCGGTGCCGGCGAACAGTTGAACGAGCACGTCACGGGGCATCGGTGGCCGGAACACGAGGTTCGACTCGAGATGCTCGCCGAGGCCATCGAGATAATCCGGACCCTCTGGGCGGGCGAGACGACGAGCTATCACGGCGAGTACTACACCGTCGAGAACGCGCGACTGTTCACGCTCCCCGACGAACGCCCGCCGATCCCGATCGCCGCGGACGGGCCGAGAGCGGCCCGATTCGCGGCCGAGCGCGGCGACGGCCTCGTCGGCGTCAGTCCCGAGTCGGACCTGCTCGAGACCTTCGCGGACGCGGGCGGCGAGGGTCCCCGATACGGCGAGGTAACAGTGTGCTACGACGAAGACGCGGACGCGGCGGTCGAGCGCGCACACGAGATCTGGCCCATCGAGGGGCTACCGGGCGAACTGATGTGGGAGCTGCCGACGCCGGCCCACTTCGAGCAGGCCACGCGGACGGTGACCGAGGACGAGATCGAGGAGCTGATCGTCTGCGGTGACGATGCCGACGACCACGTCGCCGCGATCGAGGAATACGTCGACGCGGGATACGACCGCGTGGTCGTCCACCAGATCGGCTCGAACCAGGCCGAGTTCGTCGAGTTATACGAAGAATCGGTGTTACCGTCGTTCTAACGGATTATCGGTCGCGCTCCTTTGACTCTCCCGGCCCCTCACTCCTCGTCGGCCTCCTCGCTCTCCGCGTCTTCCTCGAGGTCCTCGAGGTCGTCGGCGTCCTCGCGTGGCGCGTTCTGGGTGCCGAGTCCGCCGTCGCCCTCGTCGACCTCGTCGGGGTCGCGGTCGATCCGCTCGAGTTCGTCCTCGACCTCCGCCTCTCGTTCCGCTTCGTACTCGTTCGCTCGGTCGGAGTCGTCTTCGGCCATACCAGACGTTCGGATCCGAGCGGTTTGGACGCGGGGCCGTCGAGTGCAACGTCGGGATCGGCCCATCGTCGCGATCGGTCGTGCGACGACCGTGGTCACTGAGCGGACACGAAAGACAGATAAAAGACGCCGCGCTGTGAATAGACATATATGGACGTTCCGTACGACCTCACCTCGTACGTTCGGGTGCTGAAGATGGCGACGACGCCCACTACTGAGGAGTTCCTTCAGGTATCGAAAATTGCCGGTGCAGGAATCATTCTGGTCGGTATCATTGGATTCCTCATCGCGACGATCATGCTGCTCCTGCCCGGTGGTGGCGTCTAATGGGAATCTTCGCTGTCAAAACGACGGCGAGCCAGGAACGCACCGTCGCGGATATGATCATCAACCGCGAGGAGTCGGAAATTCACGCCGCGCTCGCGCCCGACTCGCTGACCTCCTACGTGATGGTCGAAGCCGAAGGCAACGCGGTCCTCAATCGCGTCCTCGAGGACATTCCGCACGCGCGGAGTATCGTCCCCGGCGAGTCCGACATCTCGGAGGTCGAGCACTTCCTCTCGCCGAAACCGGACGTCGAAGGGATTGCCGAGGGTGACATCGTCGAACTCATCGCCGGCCCGTTCAAGGGCGAGAAAGCACAGGTCCAGCGCATCGACGAAGGCAAGGATCAGGTGACGGTCGAACTATACGAGGCGACGGTCCCGATTCCCGTGACGGTGCGGGGCGACCAGATTCGCGTGCTCGATAGCGACGAACGGTAGGTCGTCAACTACCGTACCGATCCGTCACATCGCGGGCCGATTCTGACGACCCGAGGGGTGTCTCTTCTCGGTCCGCTCGCCGCGAACACCGCTACATTGGAAAGCACGTTTCTCCAGCGTCTCGAGTTCTCATCGACCGCGGTCGTACCATCCACGAGACGTTCGTACCCGTCGGCCCGAGTTTCCGCCGGCTATATTTCTATAATACGAAGTATTTATACCAATATATAGTAACTCGGATAAAAAATATACGGTCCCTTGTGGAACGATCGCCCGTTCGCGTCTCTGACGCGAACGATCATCGATGACGACAAACCACCACTCGAATTCGACCGCAGAGAACGGCGATTCGACAACTCCCGTCTCGAGACGGCGGCTCCTCGGGTCCACGGCGGCGACGGTCGTCGCGAGCGTCGGCCTGAGCGTCGCATCGGGATCGGTCGCGGCCGACACCGACGGAATCGCAGAGCTCGACTTTCGAGACGGCGTCCCCGACGTCACCGACGCGCCGCAGGACGAGACCGAGGTCGTGTTCAAGATTCACGGCTATACGAGTTCGTCGGCGAGCGTCGAGCGGGCCGCGACGTTCCGGGAGACGGCCAGAACAGTCGGCTACGACGAGTCCGTCACGGCGGTCACCTGGGACGACAGCGGTCTCCCGACGACGGCGGTCCAGAGCGCCAGGGATACGGGCCAGCTGTTCGCCGCGTGGCTCGCGGACTACACCGACGCGAACCCGTCGACGACGATCCGGATCCTCGGTCACTCGATGGGTGGGATCGTCCAGATGGAAACGCTCGCGGCCATCGACGGGGAGTTTACCGTCGCGACGGCGGACGGCATCGGATCGTTCGAGGCGTCCGACGCGCCCTGCGAAGACGGCCCCTTCTTCGATGCCATCCAGGCGTCGGCCGACGCGGTCCACAACTACTACTCGACGAACGACGGCGTCGCTAGACTTGGGAGTGGCCCGGCGGACTGCGGCGGCTGGTTCAGCGACGGTACCACGCCGGACAACTACATTGACGTCGACGTGAGCGATTCGGTCTCCGATCACTCCGCTTATAGGGCAGAGACCGGCTGCGTGTCAGCGATCGTCGACAACTATTGACGGCGACCGCCTCCCGATCGTCCGCTCCCAGTTCCGTCGGCATCGACTCGCCGTGAGGAGCGGACGGCGGTGATCCGAGAAAGCGTCCGGACAGTCGGCACGTACCGGGCTCTGAGAGTCTCAAGGGGCGTCACGAAAACCGTCGGCGGGGCGGATCGCTACCGCTTCAGTTCCGTCGCGATCGCTTGCATATCCGCTTCCGATTCGATCTCCTCGAGCAGTTCTTCGCGCTCTCTGACCGCCTCGGAGCTGGCACCGTAGGCGCGGACGTACTCGGCGCGGCTGTGTTCGGTAAAGGCGTGTCGAATCGCGAGGTAGCCATCGGGAACGACGGTTCCACAGACCTTACACTCCCGACGCTGGTGTTTCGTCGCCTGATGGACGACGGCCGACTCGACGTCCTCGAAGACTGCACCACAGCCGTCGATCCCGCATTCCCAGGCCATTCGTTACTGACACTCGAACCGCCCTCCTAATGATCCTTTCGCAGCGACGCACATCGACCAGAAGATGCGCGTCCGATCGGCCGTCCAGACGGCCGTCTACGTGGAGTTCACGAAGCACGCCCGCTTCTCCGGCACACGCCGCTTTCAGCGACGAGTTCGTCGCATCCTCTCCCGTCGATAGATTCTCGCAAATCGCCGCGTCTACGTCGGCGACGACGAGCCGTTCATTTCGATCGACCCCGACGAACCGGTCGCGCCGATCGTCGACGTGATCGAGGGTGCCTCGAGCGGCCGCCAAATCAGAATGCATAACCCGGCTGTCCCGGAAGTAGTGTTCGTGACCGATGGAGTGACGTTCCGAATCGACTGTCACGTGAAGGTGCTGGACGAGACGGTCGTCGAACGGGCCAAACGGGCCGGCCTCGACGCGATCGTCTACGCGCCTCACTTCACCCGCCTCCCGGAGATCCGCGATCGAGCGGCGGCTTACTCCGACGAGGACCTGCTGGTGGTCCCCGGGCGCGAGGTGTTTACCGGCACGTGGCGAGACCGCAAGCACGTCCTCGCGATCGGCCTCGAAGCGCCCGTTCCCGACTTCATCCCGCTCGAGGCGGCGATGGCCGAGTTCGACCGGCAGGACGCGATCGTCCTCGTCCCGCATCCGGAGTTCGCGAACGTGAGTCTCTCTGAGGCGGATCTGCGGACGTACGCCGAGACGATCGACGCCATCGAAATTTTCAACCCGCGACACTTTCCGTGGAACAACCGTCGCGCGCGAGAACTCGTCGACGAGCTCTCGATACCGCCGTTCACCTCGTCGTACGCCCACGTTCGGCGGTCCGTCGGCGTCGCCCACACCGCGTTCGATGCGGCCATCGAGACCGAGGCGGACGTCGTGACCGCGCTCGAGGACGGGTTCGCTCGCCGCGTCGTCTACGACGACAGTCTCGAGCGGTGGGCCACGACGGCGACGGAACTCGGCCACCTCGTCTACGAGAACACGTGGAAGAAGGTCGATCGCCTCTTCCTCTCGGGGACGGAGCCGACCCATCCACACCACATCGCCTACGACGGTCGGTTCGACGACGTCGCCGTCTACTGAGTGCGGTCGCTCCTGTGTCGGTAACTCCTGCATCGATACTTACGTCTCGTCGGGGCGGCTCCCGGTCGATCCCCGGATCTGCGAGAGGGTCTCGGCGACACGATCCCAGTGACTCCCGCGCCAGAAGTGTTGCCCGCAGTCGCGACAGCGCCGGACCTCGAGTACCGACGGATCGGGCGCGTACTCCGGCGTCGACGCCGTCGAGTCGACGGGTTCGAGCGGGCCGTTACACCGCCCACAGAAATCGGGATCGTCCGCCGGCGTGAGGTCGAGTCCCGCCGCGTCGAGCGCCGCGAGTTGGTCTTCGACATCGCGCGACTCGAGCAGGATCGACTCGTCGGCGCGACCCGCGAGGTCGACGTCTCGAGTGACGACCGTCCGATCCTCGGCCCGCGCGACGGCGAGGAGATCGTCGTCGTCCTTGAGTCTGCGATCGCCCGCGTAGGCGGTGTCGTAGTTACACATCCGGAGATACGAGACGAGACCGCCGCACATGACGTCGAGGAGGATGCGCATGGGAAGGAGTGAGACGAGAGCGGTCCGGCCCGATCAGTGGAGGAACTCGCGGAGGACGTCGAGCTCCCAGGTGTTGATCACGTCGTCCGGTTCGGCCCAGCCGCGACGCGCCGTGTGGACGCCCCAGCGCATGTACTCGAGCGTCGAGGGCTGGTGAGAGTCGGTGTTGATCGCGATCGGCGCGCCCTCCTCGAGGGCGGCCTGGACGGCGCTGCCCCAGAGGTCGAGTCGGCGAGGGTTGCTGTTGACCTCGAGGGCGGTACCGTGTTCGGCGGCGGCTTCGCCGAGCGCGGTCGCGTCGAAGTCGAGCCCGGAGCGCTCGTTGAGCATACGGCCGCTGGGGTGGCCCAGCACGTCGATCGCCGGGTTCTCGATGGCGTGGACGAGTCGCTCCGTGGCGGTCTCCGCGTCCTGATCGAGCGCGCTGTGCGTCGAGGCGACGATCACGTCCAGGGCCTCGATCACCTCTTCGGAGAGGTCGATTTCGCCCTCGGCGTCGACGTTGGCCTCGATTCCCGCGAAGACTTCGATCTCCGCGTCGTCGCCGACCGCGCGAATCTCCTCGACCTGGTCGAGAATTTCGGTATCGGAGAGACCCATCCCGCCGACGATGCCGGGGCCCTCGGCGTGGTCGGCGATCCCGAAGAAATCGTAGCCCCGCGCCTCGGCGGCCTCGACCATCGCCTCGATGGGGGTGTTGCCGTCGGACCACTCGGTGTGGCTGTGCAGGTCGCCGCGGACGTCCTCGCGCGTGACTAGGTCGGGGAGGTCGCCGCTCTCGGCGGCGTCGATCTCGCCGCGGTCCTCGCGGAGCTCCGGCGGAATCCACGGCAGCCCGAGCGCGTCGTACATTCCCGCCTCGGTCTCGCCGGCGACCCGCTCGCCGACGCGCTGTCCCGCCTCGGCGTCATCGACGTCCGAAACGTCGAAGGCACCGTACTCGTTCAACTTCATGCCGCGATCGATCGCGTAGTTGCGCAGGCTGACGTTGTGGTCCTTACTCCCAGTGAAGTACTGGAGCGCGGAGCCGAACTCATCGGGGACGACCACCCGCAGATCGACGCGAATCTCGCCGACGCGGATGCTGGCCTTCTCGGGGCCGGACTCGATCTCGTCGTCGGCCGACTCCCATGCGACGAACCGCTCGATGACGTCCTCGCCGGCCTCGGTCGCCGCGAGGACGTCCACGTCGCCGATCGTCTCTCGCCAGCGCCGGATCGAGCCCGCGACCTCACAGCGTTCGACGTCGTCGAGCGACTCGAGAAAGTCGAGCACGTCGTCCGCGAGCGGTCGCGCCTCGCCGAGCAACTGGCGCTGCCCGATCGTGCGGGCGAACTCGAGGTTCTCGAGGATGTTCTGCTCGGTCTTCGGGCCGAATCCCTTCACGTCCTGTACCTCGCCGGCCTCGGCGGCGTCCTCGAGGTCGTCCAACGTCTGGACCCCGAGTTCGCGATAGAGCTTCCCCGCGGTCTTGGGGCCGACGCCCTCGATGCGAGTGATGTCGGCGATGTCGATCGGCAGCTCGGCGCGGAGGTCCTCGAGTTCGTCGATCTCGCCGGTCTCGACGTACTCGATGATCTTCGAGGAGATGGCGTCGCCGACGCCGTCGATGTTCTCGACGGCCTCGCGGTCGCCGGCCGCGATCTGGTCGGCGAGCGGCGACGGATGCGAGCGGATGTTCTCGGCCGCCCGCCGGTACGCGCGAGGCTTGTACTCGACGTCGTCGGCCTCGAGCAGATCCGCGAACTCCTCGAACCGGGCGGCGATTTCGGCGTTGGTCGCCATCAGCGCCCCCTCCGTGCGCTGGCGTCGTCCTCCTGGCCCAACGCCTTCTTCAGGAAGGACATCCAGCGCTTGCGGTCCTGAGCCTTCTGGACCTGCTGTTCGCGCTCTAAGTCCGTCGGCCCCAGGTTCTCGAGGGCGTTCAACGCCCGGTCGATGCCGATGATGCTCTGGGCGAGTTCCTCGCCCTCCTCGCGGCTAATGGAGTCCTCTTCGATCCGCTCGAGTCGCTCGAGGCGCTCGCGCCGCAGGTTCTTCTTGGCCTGCTCGACGCGCTCGCGTTCGCCGGACGGGACCGTCTCGCGGCGCTTGATCTCGAAGACGAAGGTCTGGAGGTCGATCTCCTCCCCCTGAACCGTGATCGTCTCCGGGATGTCCGCGCCGACGGTCGCGCCCTCGCGCTCGACGCGCTCGAGCAGTTGCTTGCGCTCGTACTCTTGCACACCGGAACGTGGGGGATGCGGAGGCAAAAATGTACAGTCCCGACGCGAATCGAGCGAGCGGAGACGGCGAACACCCTCTCGTCTCAGATTCCGTGACTGTACCGCCCAGAACTCGACGGAACGCTCCCCTGACCCTACTGAGAGATCGAAGTCCCTCGAAAAAATCCCGGCAGAAACCCCAAATCCCTTAGCGGCTCCCCACATACCCCCGGTCAATGGCCAAGTGCGACGTGTGTGGGAAGGACGAAAACATGCCGTACAACTGTCGGCACTGCGGCGGCACCTACTGTGCCGACCACCGACTCCCCGAGAATCACGACTGCTCGGGGCTGCAAAACTGGAACGATCCGCAGGGTGTCTTCGACAGCGGTTTCGACGACGGCGTCAATTCGGGCGGGAGCACGTCTCGAGCCTCGAGTCTCGCCGACAAGGTCCCGATCGATACCGGACCGGGCGGGCCGCTGGCGTACTTCCGCGGGAACGCAACCTACACGTTCCTCGCGCTGATGTGGCTCACGTTTATCGCCCAGTTTCTCGTCAGAGCGGTCTTCGGTATCGAAATGGCACAGACCCTCTTCGTTCTTCGGCCCTACTATCCGGAGTACGTCTGGACGTGGGTGACGTCGATCTTCGCCCACGGCGGACTCTATCACATCGCCGGTAACAGTATCGTGATATTCTTCTTCGGCCCGCTCGTCGAGCGCTACGTCGGCTCGAGGAAATTCGCGATCCTCTTCCTCGTCAGCGGTGTGCTCGCCGGACTCGGGCAGATCGGCATTCAGATACTCCAAACGAGTGCGGTCACACCGTTCACACCGGGCGTCGTCGGAGCGAGCGGTGCCGCACTCGCGATTATGGGCGTCCTGACGGTCTTGAATCCCGGCCTCAAGGTGTATCTCTACTTCATTTTGCCCGTCCCGATCTGGGTCCTCACGGGCGGATACGCCTTCATTAGCATCTTCTTCCTCAGCACCGGCGGCGGCGGGAACATCGCACACATGGCCCACCTCATCGGCCTCGTAATCGGCCTCGGCTACGGGCAGTACGTCAAGCAAAACCGCAACGTCAGCGCGCCGAACCAACTCCAGTTCGGCGGTGGCGGGCCCGGTGGCCCGGGCGGTCCGGGCGGCCCCGGCGGTCCCGGACGCGGCCGATTCTGAACCGAACCGAGGGGCTTCTCGCACAACCCTGCAACTGATTTTCTCGCGGCGTCTATCACCGCCAGACAGATGCACGACCCTCGCCCCGACCTCGCACCCGACGCCGGCCTCTCGCGCGAGGAGATGGAAGCCCTCCAGCGCGAGATCGCCGCCGCCGCCGTCTTCGAGGACGACTTCTCGTTCGATCCCGACGCCCTCTCGAACCCGCTCGCGTCGACTGTGGGCGGCGACGAACCGCCGGTCGTCGTCGGGATCGATCAGTCGTTTCTCACGAACGAGGACGGCGACCAGGACCGCGCTCTGAGCGCCGTCGTCGCGATGCGCGGCGGCGAGGTGATCGAGCGCGTCCACGCGGTGACGTCCCTGGAGATTCCCTACATCCCCGGTCTCCTCTCCTTTCGCGAAGGGGCACCGATCCTCGCGGCGCTCGAGGAACTGTCCGTCGACCCCGATCTGTTCCTGTTCGACGGCAGCGGCCGCATTCACTTCCGGCAGGCCGGTATCGCGACCCACATGGGCGTCGTCCGAGACGTGCCGAGCATCGGCGTCGCCAAGAGCTTGCTCTGTGGCACGCCGCGCGAGGACACGGCCGACCTCCCGGAGGGAACGACGGTCGCCATCGAATCGAACTCGAGGGTCGACGCGCCCGACGGGACCCTGCTCGGCTACGCCGTCCAGACCCGACAGTACGACTCGCCCGACCGGTACATCAATCCGCTCTACGTCAGTCCCGGCCATCGGGTCGGTCCCGAAACGGCGGCAGACGTCGCGCTCGACCTCGCCTCGTCGTACAAACTCCCAGAGCCGGTTCGATTGGCGGACAAATACGCAGATGAAGCGAAAAAGGGCCTCGACAAATAGACTCCGCCACTGTCCACCGGCTACAGCTGACCGTGAACCGCCTGCGGTGGGTGGGACTGAAAGGGGCCGGTCGGGCCGGGGAGCGTGCCGGCCGTAGCACCGGAGCGACCGCAGGGAGCGAGGAGCGCACGCCGGCAGGCGACTCGAGCCGACCGGGGGCTTTCCGGCTGCTTGCTGTTCTGAACCGAACGGTCGAGTCAGTCGAATCTCGTCCGAATCCGAAAATTACGGATAGCGCGACAAACCGTCGATACTTAGGTATCGTCTCACGAACCCATCACACATGGCCACCGCTGAGGACGTCGAAGGGACAGGCGACGACGAGCCGGACGGCACCGTCGTCGAGGACGATCGCGGTCGCGAGACCACCACCGGGACCGGCGACGAAGTCACCACCGAGACGAGCGCCGACGATCGCTATACGCGCAAGAAGTCGGTGCTCATCACCGGCTGCTCGTCCGGGATCGGCCGCGCGACAGCCCGCGCCTTCCTCGCGGACGACTGGCAGGTCTTCGCGACGGCGCGCAACGTCGACGACATCGCGGCCCTCGGAGAGGCCGGCTGTGAGACCCTCGAGTTAGACGTCACCGACCCCGAGCAGGTCGCGCGGGTCGTCGAGGAGGTCGTCGACGTCGCCGGCTCGATCGATTGCGTCGTCAACAACGCCGGCTACGCCCAGATGGGGCCCCTCGAGGACGTCGCGACGGTCGACCTCCACCGGCAGTTCGACGTCAACGTCTACGGCCCGCACCGGCTCACCCGCGCCGCGCTGCCGCACATGCGAGCACAGGGCGAGGGCCGGATCGTCAACGTCTCGAGCGTGATCGGGCGCATTTCGTTCCCCGGAGCGGGTGCCTACGCCGGGTCGAAACACGCTCTCGAGGCGATGAGCGACTCGCTGCGCGCCGAGGTCGACGAGTTCGGTATCGACGTGGTCGTGGTCGAACCTGGCCCGGTCGAGACGGAGTTCACGAATCGGGTCGACGAGGAACTCCCCGACGACGAGCGAACGCCGGCCTACGAGTCGCTGTACGAACTCTACGACGAGGCCCAACTGGTCGGCGGCGGGAGCGGCGGTCCGTTCGCCTCGGAACCCGACGACGTCGCCGAGGCGATCCTCGACTCCGCGACGAGTCCCGACCCGCCGGCGCGGTACCCCGTCGGCCCGATCGCCCAGTACGGGCTGTACGCTCGCTACCTGCCGGATCGACTGCGCGATGCGGTGTACGGCCTCCTGCGGAAACTGGTCTGACCGCCGGGTCGCCGTCTCGGTGCCTCGTCACTCGTCGTCGTATCGCTCGGCCGCCGACTCGAACCCCAGTTCCGACTGCTCGCGGCCGCGCCGTTCCTCGAGCGCCGCGATCGCGTCGGGGTCGAGCGCGGCGTCGTCGGTGATCCGCGCCCACGAGTCGTGGACTTTCGAGTGGCACCACCGACAGAGGTAGACCGTAATCTCGTGGGAGAGCGTCTCCCCGTCGCGTTCGTAGGAGAGATGGTGTTCCTCGAGCAGCGGGCGCTCGTCGTCGTGGGCCATTCGTTTTTCCTCGAGCCCGCAGCGAACGCACTCGCGGTCGCGATTGCGCGACCGGAAGTGCGGGCAGTCGGCCCACGACCAGTCCGATTCGGGGTCGACTACGGGACACTCGTAGTCGTCCGCGGCGCGCTCGCTGGCGAACTCGGGGTCGTGGCCGTAGTGTTCGAGGGCGTATCGACACTGGCCCTCGCCTGTGAGATGGTCGCAGACCCCCGCGAATTCGTACGGATCGTCGACGCCGACCGAGGTTCCCTGTGGCGTTTTCTCCATACCCTGGGTCCGGGTTCGGGCCGAATCGATTTGAATGCACTGAGCGCCTCGTTTGTCGCGCTCCGTCGGAGTCGTTTTATTTGTGATGCATCCGTGACCGGACGCCGTGGGACTCGGAACTGTGCCGAACATCTGCCGAGATATTCTTGAATTAAAAGATAGATATACGTTCAGAATAATGTTTGGCTATGGCTCGATCGACTCCGACTCACATCGCTGCGGTCGTCGTCGCCGGCTGGATCGCCCTCGAGTTCGCGCTTCGGCGCGGCCTCGTCGCCGGTGCCGCTGCGGTCGGCATCGAACCGCTAGTAGCGGACTATCTCGTCCTCGCGATCGGCCTTCCGCTCATCGCGGCGGCCCTCTCTCGGTACGCGCTCGAGCGGGGAGCCACCCGGAAGTCGTGGGGCTGGGACCGGACACCGCGGGCCCTCGGACTGGGCGTCCTCGCTGCGGTCGTCGGGATGGGACTGATGGCCGGGGCCTCGCAGGTCGACGCGGCGCTGTTCGGCCTCGGCGAAGCGGGCGGGGCCATCGGCGAGGGGCTCGCGGCGGCGTTCGAAGACAGGCCTGCGCTCGCGATCCTCTTTCTCGTCGGAAACGGGATCGTCGCCCCGATCGCCGAGGAGCAGGTCTGGCGAGGGATCGTCCAGACGAACCTCGTCGACGAGCGGGGAGCGGCCGTCGGTATCGCGGTAACGGCGATTCTGTTCGCGCTCAAGCACGTGATCGTGGATCTCTCTGTGATCCGTCTCACGACGCTGCTCACGCTCGGCTTCCTCTTCGGTGTCGTTCGCCACCGGTGGGGCACCGCGAGCAGTGCGGTCACGCACGTCCTGCTCAATCTCGTCTCGTCGGCCAGTATCGTCGCGATAGCGTTCCTCTGACCGCTCTCACCGAGTGCCGAGTATCGACCGGCAGTCGGCGACGCGATCCACCGTCAGCGGGAAGGTTTTTGCTGGCCCCGTTCGCACTCGAGAGCGTGCGACTCGTCCACGAATCGGCCGCCGACGACTCCGCCGACGGAACCGACTGCGACGTGCTGGCGACGACGATCGATCTCGCCGACTCGATCCTGAGCCAGACGCGAGGGCTCATGTTCCGTCGGTCTATTCCGGACGACTACGCGCTGGCGTTTCAGTTCGGTTCGGCGAAGACCCGCGACCTCCACATGCTGTTCGTCTTCTTTCCCATCGACGCCGTCTGGGTCGTCGACGACGTCGTCCAGCGCGTCGAGACTCTCCGACCGTGGCGGGGTTTCGCTCGCGAGACCGCCGACCTGATCGTCGAACTCCCCGCCGGCAACGCGGCAGCCGTCGAACCCGGCGACCGACTCCGTCTCGAGGGGGAGTGAGACGTCGACCCGCACTGCCCGGTGGCTATCGGAGCGACCGCCGTCCTCGCGACCCCGGTCGCGGTGATTCGGAACCGGCGGTTTTAAGACATCGTGATACGATGTGACGAGACACAATGGCATCTCATACGCCATCTGACGAGGATAGAGGAAGTCGGGGCGACCCGGCTGGATGCGAAATTCTCCGACGAACGTAACCGCAGTACCCGTAGTTCACCACTCTTGCCTGTAACTCACACCCCCGAACAGACGATCGCATCGGACCGTACAGTGCGCCTTCTCGACACGACGCTTCGCGACGGCGAACAAGCGCCGGGCGTCTCGCTCTCGCCCGACGAGAAAGTCGAGATCGCCCGCTCGCTCGAGCGCGCCGGCGTTGCCGTTATCGAGGCCGGCAGCGCCTGTACCGGCGCGGGTGAGCGACAGGCGATCTCGCGGGTGACCGACCTCGATCTCGACGCCCGCGTCACCAGTTTCTGTCGCGGAATGAAAGGCGATATCGACCTCGCGCTCGAGTGCGACGTCGACGGCGTCCACATCGTCGTCCCCGCCAGCGACCGTCACGTCGAGGGCAAAGTCGGCACCTCCCGCGAGGACAACCTCGAGAAGACCGCCGAACTGGTCGCCTACGCCAAGGACCACAACCTCTGGGTCGAGGTCATCGGCGAGGACGGCTCTCGAGCGGATCTCGACTATCTCGAGGAACTGGCCGAAACATCGTTCGAGGCGGGCGCGGACCGCTTTTGCTTCGCCGACACCGTCGGACACACCGGCCCGGAACACACCCACGAGGCGGTCTCCCGACTCGCCGAGATCGGCCCGGTCAGCGCTCACACCCACGACGACCTCGGGCTGGGCGTCACGAACGCCTTGGCGGCCGTTTCGGCGGGTGCCGACCTCGTTCACTGTACCGTCAACGGCCTCGGCGAACGCGCCGGCAACGTCGCCTTGGAGGAGGTCGCGATCGCCCTCTCGCACGTCTACGACCTCGAGACGCTGGAACTCGAGGAACTGTACGACCTCGCACAGACCGTCTCTCGAGCGACGGGCGTTCAGCTCGCGCCGAACAAGGCCGTCATCGGCGAAAACGCCTTCACCCACGAGAGCGGCATCCACACCGACGGAACGCTCAAAGACGACAAGATGTACGAGCCATACGCGCCCGAGACCGTCGGGCGCGAACGGCGGCTCGCGCTGGGTAAACACACCGGGCGGGCGGGCGTCGCGGCGACGCTCGAGGAACACGGCGTCGAGGCCGACGACGACGAGATCGCCGAGATCGCGACCCGCGTGACCGAGCTCGGCGACCGCGGCCGCAGAGTGACGGACGCCGATCTGCTCGCCATCGCCGAAGACGTCACCGGCGAGGACCGCGAGCGGGTCGTCGACCTGCTCGACCTCACCGCTACCAGCGGCGGTGCCGTGCCGACCGCCAGCATTCGACTGGCCGTCGGCGACGAGGAACGCGTCGCCAGCGGGACCGGCTCCGGCCCCGTCGACGCCGCCGTCTCTGCCGTCCGCGAGGCGCTCGGATCGATGGCCGACGCCGAACTCGAGTCCTATCACGTCGACGCGGTGACGGGCGGCACCGACGCCGTCGTCACCGTCGAAGTGACGATGGTCCGCAACGACCGCTCGGTGACGGTCGCCCGCAGCGAGGCCGACATCACTCGCGCGAGCGTGAAAGCGATGGTCGACGCGCTCGATCGGCTGCTCGCGGCCGATCAGCAACCGCTCGCGCCGGCCGACGACTGATCGCCGTCGCTCCGTCTCGATCCGGTTCCGTCGTCGAGAGTCGCCGTTACCGTTTGGCCCCAGCGGCCGCTCGAGTCGCGGTCGACTCCGTTCGCTTCGCGGCCTACCTCAGTTATAGACGTGAACGCGGCTCACGACGTTCCACGGATCGATCACGTACACGGCCGCGAGGAACAGGGCCATGACGACGGCGAACAGCCGCGCGAGGTCACCGACTGACGACGGAATCCCCGGCTCGAGAGTGGTCGCCATCAGCGCTGCGACCCCGATCCAGAGACACCCAATGACTAGCCGCTGACGTAGCTCCATAGGCGGACGTTCGTCTCGAAGACTATGAAGACATCTGTCCCCGTCACCGACGAAGCGGGTTCGATGTGAGACGGCCCGGATCGGCTTGCGAGTGCGTTAGCCGGCCCGCGCTCGGCGTCTCGCCATCGAAAACGACCGAGAGGCGTCCCCCGACGACGGCGGAAGCCTCACGAGTAATCGAGGCCGACGGTCTGATCGTCGAGGGCCTCCTGTCGCGTGTCGAGCATCCCGACATCGTCGTACGAGACCGGCCCTGGGACCTGATGGGCTTCGGGTCCGGGTTGGTGTCCGAGGTAGGTGACGTTCGGGTTCGTTCCCATGTCCGCCAGCAGCTCGAACTGCTCTTCCGGTGCGTCGACGTAGTCTTCGAACAGTTCATAGGCGACGTCCTCTCGACTGGTGACTTGGACGTCCTGACTCGGTCCCTCGAACCCCTCGACCGTCAGCCCGAGCTGTGTGAGCGTGTCGTCGCTCCCGAGGTCGAGCCCGGTGGTCTCGATGGCGCTCACGATGTCGAGCACCGTTTGCTCCTTCTCCGGGAGGGTATCGCCCGGCGGCGCCTCTTCCTCGTACTCCTCCTGGGTTATTTCGACGGCCGTCGCGAGCGCGACCTTCCCGGTGGTAAAGCCGTCGACGGCATCGACGACGGCGTCGACGGACGGATCGACGCCCTCGAGCGACGATTCGACCGAATTCGGCGACGGGAGCTCCGCGAACAGATTAATGATCGTTCGCGACCTGGCCGGATGTTCCGCGTACCGTTCCGGATCGCTCGCGGGGTTATTTTTGTCACCGAACTGAATCACGTTCGGCGGGCAGGCCTGCTCACAGGCGCTCGTGCCGATCAGTCCCTCGCCCGCGTTGCCGTCCTGACGAGCCGGATCGAAGACGCACTTCGACATGACGCCGCGGGGAGCGCGACGACTGACCGGCCGGCCGCGCTCGTCGTAGATCCCCTCCGGGTCGAGCTCCGACCGATCCACGTCCGGTTCGTCCCACTGGAAGTAGTTGACGCCATAGGGACAGGCCACCTGACAGTACCGACAGCCGATACAGACCTCGTAGTCGGTTAGCACCAACCCGCCTTCGTCGCGCGTGTGGCGGGCCGTCGTCGGACACACCTTCTCGCACGGCGCGTCGGTACAGTGCTGACACGGGCGGACGAGGTAGTTGAACTCGTGGACGATCGGCTCGTCCGAGCAGTTCCCGGCCTCGACGTCGACAGTGTCGGGATCGGGAGACTCGACCTCGCCGTCCTCGAAGGCGAGCACGTACATCCAGTTCGCTCCCTGGTCCCACCCGTGTTCCTGATTACAGGCGGTCACACAGGCGAGACAGCCGTCGCAGTGCTCGAGGTCGATCGTCATTCCCCACTGGGTCCCCTCGTCTGCGTTCTCGACTTCCCCCGCCTCCTCGACGGACTGCTCCGGCTCCTGCTGATCGACCGCACCCCATCCGAGACTCGCGAATCCCACGCCGGCCCCCGCCTTTTTGAGCATCTCTCGACGGGACTCCTCACCACTGGCGAGTTCCGCGAGCGTCGACCCGATCCCGCCCTCCTCGCCGTCTCCGTCGTCCGGGCTGGCGATCGGCCGCTCGTCCTCGCCGAACTCTTCCATCACCTCCTCGTGATACCGTTCGTGGAACTCCTCTTCTGCGAGTTCTCCTTTCGTCACTCGCATGGCGTCTTTCGCCATCTCCATGCCGAGTTCCGTATCGTACTCGGTGTCGTCGAGCGCGTCTTCGAGGTCGTCTTGCCACGCCTCACCGAGCGGGTGGAACGTCTCCTCGTCGTCCGTCGGTTCGTCGTCGAAACTCATCGTCCCCACCGCGTCCAGTCTACTGTCTCTCGAGTGGCGATCATTGTGACTTGGGTCGGTGGACATATCACCAGTATGTCTATAGTGACCCTGCTTGCGAATGATGGGAATCCGGACGATGTCGGTCCATTCGGCTCCGCAGAGAGCCGAAAATGGCACCGTCTCGAGCGATGGGAGTGACACTCGAGTCGGACCGAAACGACGACTCGCTTCGTTGCGCTACACGCCATGCGTCGCTCGCCGTGTTGCGCCGTAAAAAACGCCGAGAGGGAGACTGAACCACGGTCGGTCGTTCTCGCTCACTTCGTTCGCGAGCGTGCGACCTCCCTGATTCAAATCTCCTTGGAGTTTTCAGCACGGACGACTCGCTACGCTCGTCGTTTTGTGCTGCTGAAAACGCCGAGAGGGAGATTTGAACAACGGTCAGACGTGCTCGCTACGCTGTGTGCGACTGACCTCGTTCAACTCCCGTAATCGTTTTGCAGCAACGAGAATCGATTCGCGCCGCTACGCGGCGCTCATCTGTTTGTTGCTGCAAAAGCGCCGAGAGGGAGATTTGAACTCCCGAGTCCGTGAGGACAGTAGATTTCGAATCTACCGCCTTGGCCGGGCTAGGCTATCTCGGCTCACTCTTCCATACCCGAGGGACCTTTTTACCGGTTTCGATTTTTCGCTCTCCCCGATAGCGATTCTCTCACGACCGAAGCGGGAGCCGCCCCGCTCGAGTCGCGACGAACGCCTCGTCACGGCGGCGTCGGTTATAAAGAGCAGGGAGAATACCCGCGCCTTTAGGCGCGGGATGAATCCGACAACTCCTCCACAGTCCACCGTCGATAGATAGACTGGATATTCCACTGTTTTCAATCCGAACCTTTAGAATGAAACTGAGTGTAAGTAATTATACAGGCGTTCAGAATGCTGGAAATTCACCGCACCCACCGAGCGAACATCCTCAACCACGCACAGGTAGAGGAACCGCTTGACTGGCACGGGTGGAGTGCCAGCAAGCTCTGGAACGTCGCTAACTACCACTCCCGCAACGTGTGGAAGGATACGGGCGAGATTCCCGACCACGGTGAGCTCAAAGACGAGTTGAAAGGTCACACCAAATACAAAGGACTGCACTCACAGTCCAGTCAGCGTGTTCTGGAGGAACTCGCTGAATCCTTCAACTCGTGGAAAGAAAAGAGGAAGTCCGATAATCGAGCGAATCCGCCCGGCTACCGCAAGAAAAACTACTACGACTCACAAGGCCGTCGCGTCCACGAAGAACACCCCCGCAGTACGGTGACGTGGAAACAGAACGGCATTCGCCACGATGCGACGAACAACCGTGTTCGGCTCTCGAAGGGTGCAAATCACAAGGAACATCCGAAAGCGTGGGAGTATATCCTTGTCGAGTACGAAACTCAACCCGGAGTCTCTGTCGAGAATCTGCAACAGGTCAGAGCAGTCTACGACAAAGCAAAGGAGCGGTGGGAACTCCATCTCGTCTGCAAAAACGAGATTGAAACGCCTAACGCTCCCGGCACTGAGACGGCTGGTGTTGACCTCGGTATCTGCAACTTCGCGGCGGTTGCATACAGTACCGAGCAAGCCGACCTGTACCCCGGTAACCGCCTGAAACAGGACGGGTACTACTTCCCGAAAGAAATCGCCAAATGCGACGACTCGGACGGCGAAGAAGCCGCACGACTATACAATAAGTGGTCGGAGCGCCGTACTCACTTTTTCCACAGTCTCGCCAAACACATCATAGCAAAGTGTATAGAGCGTGGAGTGGGCCAAATCAGCGTCGGAGAACTCGCTGGTGTCCGTGAAGCCAAGGACGGCGAGTCAAAGAACTGGGGTCGCCACGGGAACCTTAACTTGCATGGCTGGGCGTTCGACCGCTTCACGAATATCCTCGAATACAAGGCGAAGGTCAAGGGCATCAAAGTCGTAGAAGTGTCAGAGCGCGACACGAGTAAGACGTGTTGTGTCTGTGGTAGAGAAGACGATAATCAGCGTGTTGAACGTGGCCTGTACGTGTGTGAGGAGTGTAACGCAGCGTTCAACGCTGACGTGAATAGGGCGGAGAACATCCGTCTTGACTTGAATCAAAGTAACTCCGAGTCTTCACCCGAATTAGGTGGGGATAGGAGTACCGGCTGGTTGGCACAGCCTGAAGTCTACCTTCATGACCTCTCCCGAGGATTCCAACCTCGGGCAGAGGTGGTAGACTGCAGACCCTAATATCCCAAACCAGCGGTGCGATGCCGTGGGATTCCCGCGTCTTCAGGCGCGGGAGGATGTCAACCCGTGTTCTTCATGCCGGCCGCGATACCCTTGACCGTCAGCCGCAGGGTCCGTTCCTCGATATCCGTCCGATGGGTGCGGTTGAGCAGGTAGACCTGCAGCATGTTCAGCGGATCGACGTAGGGGTTCCGTCGCTCTAAGTTCTCACCGAGCCAGTCGCGAGTGTGCAGTCGGTCGCGCTGGCCGATCTCCGTGATCAGGTCGGCCGCTCGCTCGTACTCGTCGGCGACGCGGGGGAAGAACCGATCGCGGAGGTCCTCGTCGGCCATGTCCGCGTACCGCTCGGCGATCTCGAGTTCGGTTCGGGAGAGCGAGAGGGCGGCGTTGTCGAGCGTCGTCCGGAAGAACGGCCACTCCTCGTACATCTCCTGAAGCGTCTCCATCGAGCCGCCGTCCTCGAGATAGGACTGCATCCCCGTCGCGATGGCGTACCAGCCGGGGAGGATACACCGCGACTGGGTCCAGGAGAACACCCACGGGATCGCCCGCAGATCCTCGACGGTTCGCTCGCCCGACCGGGAGGCCGGCCGCGACCCCAGATCGAGGTCCTCGATGACGGTGATCGGCGTCGCCTGCTCGAAGTACCGGACGAACCCGTCGCTCTCGAGGAGATCGCGGTACTCCTGGCGGGCGGTATCGGCCATCGTTTCCATGGCCTCGACCCACTCCTCGCGGACCTCCTCCTCGGGCTGGTCGATCGCCTGCTTGCGCGCCCGGAGTTGGGCGTTGAGCATCTGTTCGATGTTGCGCTCGGCGATGCGGGGATTGGCGTACTTCTCGGCGATCGCTTCGCCCTGTTCGGTGAACTTGACCTGGCCCGTGACCGTCGAGTTCGGCAGGGCGAGCAGCGCCTCGTTCATCGGGCCGCCGCCGCGCGAAATCGAGCCGCCGCGGCCGTGGAACAGCCGCATGGTCACGTCGTAGTCGTCACAAATCTCTCCCAGTCGTCGCTGGTTCTTGTACAGCGACCAGTTCGCGGCGAGGAACCCGTTCTCCTTGTTCGAGTCCGAGTATCCCAGCATGATCTCCTGGGTCCGGCCGCGGGCCTCGAGCGCCTGCGAATAGGCTTCGTTCTCGAAGAGCGTCCCCATGATCCGGCGGGCCCCCGAGAGGGCGTACTCGGTCTCGAGCAGCGGGACGATGTCGATCCCCGCGTGCTCGGGCAGGGAGACGACGCCGGCCTGGTCGGCCAGGAAGAGGACTTCGAGCACGTGGCTGGGCTCGTCCGTCATCGAGATGGCATAGGTGTCGATGGCGTGGCTACCGTACTCGGTCTGCCAGTCGGCGAGGCTGTCGAACAGCCGGAGGACCCGCGCCGAGTCGTCGGAGATCGCCTCGGTATCGCCGAGATCGAGTACCGGTTCCTCCTGTAACACGGCGTCGGTCAGGAACTCGACGCGTTCGTCCTCGGAGAGGCCGTGGTAATCGATCCCCTCGGCCTCAAGGGCCTCGGCGATGGCGTCGGTGTGTTTCGCCTGGTGCTCGCGCAGGTCCAGACTCGCCAGCGAGAAGCCGAAGGTGGCGACCTGCCGGCGGATCGGGTCGACGTGTGCGTCGACGACGCTCTCGGCCCCGTTGTTACGCAGGCTCTGTGCGATAATCTCGAGGTCGTCGAGGAGGGCGTCGACGTCGTCGTAGCCGCCCGGTCGAACGTCACCGACGCGGCGGATCCGTTCGCGCATGAGCTTGAGCTTCTGCCGGTAGGGCTCGCCGGGATAGCGATCCTCGGCGGTGCGAGCGCTGCCGGGCAGGCGCTCGCGGTCCCGCTCGAGGGAGGCCTGAAACTCGGAGCCGGCGTCGATCCGGCTGCCGTCCTGGCTCAGGACGCCCGAGAGGCGCTTGAGCTGTTCGCGATACTGCTCGAGGACGACCGATCGCTGCCGTTCGAGCGTGTTCGCGGTGACGTCGGGCGTCACGTAGGGGTTGCCGTCGCGATCACTCCCTGCCCACGAGCGGAACTCGAAGAGTTTCGGTATCTCGAGGTCGCCCGGCACTTCCGCGTCGATCGCGTCGTCGAGTTCGTCGTAGACCTCGCCGACGACGTCGAACAGCGTGTTCTCGAGGTACCACTGGACGTTACGCGCCTCGTCTTCGGGCTCCGGCTGTCGGTTGCGGACCTGGGGCGTCTGCCAGAGGCTCGTGACCTCCGCGTCGATGTCCCGCCAGAGCTGGCTCTCCTCCTTGTCGGTCAGCAACCGCTCGTCTAAGGTCTCGAGATACGTCGAGATCTCCCGGAGTTTGGACTTGACCGTCTTCCGGCGCGCTTCGGTCGGATGCGCCGTAAAGGTCGGCTCGATTAGAACATCGTCCAGGATCTGCTCGACAGTCTCGACGTCGGCTTCACCGAGCTCTTCGGCCGCGGTCTCGAGGCTGTCGTCGAGGGTTCCCTCGTGGGAGTCGGTGCGGATGGTGCGGACCCGTTCGCGCTCCTCGGCGAGATTGATCAGCTCGAAATAGGTCGTAAAGGCGCGGGCGACGATCCGCTGTTGATGGGGCGAGAGCCCCTCCAGTTCCGTGATCAAGGACTCGCGGGAATCGAGGTCCCCGGAACGGTACTCGATGGCGGCCTGTCGACAGGACTCGACGGTCTCGAACGACCTGCGGGACGTCTGCTCCTCGAGGACGTTCCCGAGCAACGCACCGAGTTCGCGAACGTCTTGTCGGACATCCCTGTTGTGAAGTCGCATATCGTGTGGATGTGCGTGCCATGGTAAAAACCCCTAGCAGGAGTGCTGCCCGGCTCATACATCGTTTTCCGTGATAGTTACTGGCGGTGACGTTCGGCCGACGAGCGACCCTTGTCGGTCTGTTCGCCCGCCGGTCCGATTGCTATCGATACCGCAACTCTCCTGCGGATATTTACTACAGATATAAATTATTTCTATGAGCCGTTGGTTTCAGATGGACTATGCGAACGGCTGCGGCATTCAATTCCGAACGGCGGGTAGTCCTCGATCTCCAATTATTTCACCAAATACAATCTCGCACGGAAGTCGCTCGTACCGGATGCGACGACAGCGGAGCCGATGCGTTCTCGATCGGACGCCGAGAGCGCACAGCGCTGCGATTCGTCACTCGTCCGTGTACTGCGAACAGACCCGCCGAATCCCCTCCTCGAAATCGATCTGGGGTTCCCAGCTGACCGCCTCGCGAATCTTCGAGGCGTCGGCACAGGTGTCGTGGACGTAGACCGAATCGGGAATCGGGTTTTCGACGTACTCCGGTTCGACGTCGGTCCCGAGTTCGTCGTTGATCATCTCGACGACCGTGTTGAAGTCGTACGCCTCCCCCGTTCCGAGATTGTAGATCCCGTCGAGTTCGTTCGCTGCGGCCTGCTCGAGTCCGCGAACGATATCGGAGACGTGCGTGAAGTCTCGCGTCTGAGTGCCGTCGCCGTAGAGGACGGGCGACTCGCCGTTGGCGATGTCGTCGGCGAACTGCGCGATCACGTTGGCGTACTCGCCCTTGTGCGCTTCAGCGCCGCCGTACCCCTGATAGACCGAGAAAAAGCGCATGCCGGCCGTCGACATGTCGTAGTGGTTCGAGAAGTACTCGCCGTAGCGCTCTCTGGCCAGTTTCGAGGCCTCGTATCCCGTGTTTACGCTCACGTCCATCTCCTCCGGCGACGGCTCCGTTCGGCTGCCGTAGATCGACGACGTCGAGGCGTAGACGACCGTCTCGCAGCCGTCCTGACGGGCCTGTTCGACCACGTTGACGAACCCTTCGACGTTCACCCTGGCACCGGTCGTCGGATCGTCCTCGTGCATCGCGTACGAGGACAGCGCGGCCAAGTGGAACACTACGTCGACATCGGTCGGGAGATCGTCGTCCAGCACGCTCGCCTCGACGAACTCGACATCGTCGGAGAGGTTCTCCGGCGTCCCCAGATAACCGTCGTCGACGACGGTCACGTCGTTTTCCTCGGCCAGATGGTTCGCCAGGTTCGATCCGATGAATCCCGCGCCGCCGGTGACGAGGACGGCTTGTCCCTCGAGGGTCATACCGGAAAGCCCATTCGACGGTCAATAGGTGTTGGGAAAGCCCGAGCGCCTGATACGGAGCGGCAGTCGACCGGTGGCCCCGCGGCCCCGACCGAACCGGCCCTGCGATCGGACGCAGGGAGCCCACACAACCGAGGGCGCTCGGAGAGACTCGTTCGGAGTCTGATCGGGGTGATTTGCCGCTGTATCGCCGGTTCGGACGTAGTTTTAATAAAAGTGATACCGAATCTCCGCAGGTGAGTCTCCGCTCGAACCCGTATCGACGGCGATGGATCGGCTGGGGGCTGCTCGTCGCGGCGTTCTTTCTCGTGAGCCTCCACCGATCGTCGACGGCGGTCCTCTCGGAGGAGCTGATGCGCTCGTTCGACACGACCGGGACGAGCCTCGGCCTGTTGCACTCCTCGTTTTTCTACCTCTACGCGGCGTTTCAGGTGCCGGCCGGCCTGTTGACGGACCGCTACGGGTCGCGTGCGATCGCCGCGGCGGGGACCGGCCTGATGAGCCTCGGGGCGCTCGCGTTCGGCGTCGCACCGACGTACGCACTGGCGTTCGCCGGCCGACTCCTGGTCGGCCTCGGAGCGAGCGTTCTGTTCGTCGCGGCGCTTCGCTTCTGTGCGAACTGGTTCCGTCCGGACGAGTTCGGCACGATGACCGGCGCGACGTTCAGCGTCGGCATTCTGGGCGGGCTGGCCGCGACGACGCCGCTGGCGATCGCCGTCTCGAGGATCGGGTGGCGGGGCTCGCTGGTCGGGCTCGGCGGGGTCGGACTCGCGGTCGCGGTCGGCATCGTCCTGCTGTCGCACGATTCCCCGGCCGCCGCTGGTCTCCGGCCGATCGAAGACGTCCCGGACCGTCCGGACGTGACCGACGCCGAGACGCTCGAGCGGTACGTCCGAGACGCGATCCGGGAGCCCGAAACCTGGCTGTTGGGGATCATGCTCTTTTTCATGACCGGGATCGGGATCACGATCTTCGGGCTGTGGGGGATCCCCTATCTCGTCCAGACCCACGGTATCTCCGTGACGGAGGCGTCGGTCTACCTCCTCGTCGGTAACGTCGGCGGCATGATCGGCCCGACGGTGTTCGGCTGGCTCTCGGACCGGTCGGGAAATCGAACCGGGCTCATCGTCTTCTCGACGGTCGTCTTCGGGCTGACCTGGGGCGTCTTTGCCGTCTTCGGCGTCGTTCCGCTGTTGCTCGTCGGTGCGATCTTCCTCCTCTCCCGAATTCTCCGCGGCGGGATTCCGCTCGCCTTTACCGTCATCAAGGAGCGCCACCCCGAGGGCGCGAGCGGGACCGTGATCGGCCTCATCAACACCATGGGATGGATCGGTGCGGCGGTCTTCCCGGTCGTCCTCGGTGCCGCACTCGACGCCTACTGGACCGGCGAGACCGTCAACGGGACCCGCGTCTACACGGAGTTCGGCTACCGGGTCGCGTTCGGTATCGCGGCGGCGTCCGGACTGATCGCCGCGGCCTGTGCCGTCCTGCTCCACGTCCGGATGCGGAACGAACGGCGCCTCGAGTCCGGAGCCGACGTCGAACGAACGGCGGGGTGATCCGTCACGCGACGCGCGAGCGGCTGGCGAATCATCCGCGCCCTCGAGGGCGCGCTCGAACTCGCCGCCCGCGGTCCGCTCTCGCAGTCGACGCTGCCTCGGCCCACAGGTTCTTGCCGGTACGTACCACATCACACGGGCATGCGCTACTACGAGGATATCGACGTCGGGGAGACCCGAGAGTTCGGCGAGTATCACGTCACGAAGGAGGAAATCATCGAGTTCGCGGAGCAGTACGATCCGCAGCCGTTCCACACCGACGAGGCGGCCGCCGAGGACTCCGCGTTCGGCGAACTGGTCGCGTCGGGCTGGCACACCGCCGCGATGTGCATGCGGATGCTCGCCGACGGCCCGCTGCAGGACCGGGCCAGCATGGGAGCCCGCGGCGTCGACGAACTCCGGTGGAAAGAGCCGGTCAGACCCGGCGATACGCTCTCGATTCGCAGCGAAGTGCTCGACAAGCGCGTCTCCGAGAGCGACCCCGAGCGCGGCTACGTCGACAGCCTGCTCGAGGGAGTCAATCAGGACGGCGACGTCGTCATCTCCTGGGTCGGACTGGGCATGATCGCGCGTCGGAACCCGGGCGAGGACTGAGCCGCCATGGCACGCGTGCCGCTACTCGAGGCCGAGGACCTGCCCGAGGAGTACCGCTATCTGTTCACGGACAACGACGTGGGCGACGCCCACATCTTTCGGGCGATGGCCAACGCCCCCGAACTGCTGCAGTGGTACATGCGCTACTCGACGCGGCTCTGGGACGTGCTCCCCGAGCGCGAACGCGAGATCGTCATCCTCGCGGCGGCCCGAGCACTCGAGCACGCCTACGAGTGGCACCAGCACGTCCGACTGGGCCGCGAGGCGGGCGTCACCGACGCGGAAATCACCGCGATCACCGACGGCGACTGCGAGGTCCTCAGCGACCGCGACGCGGCCCTCGTCGCCTACGCCCGCGGCGTCGCGCTCGGCGACCCGCGGGATGGGGACCACGACCGACTCCGCGAGCACTACGACGTCGAAACTGTCGTCGGCGTCGCCATGCTCGCCGGTCACTACGTCGCCACGGCCCGGCTGCTGGACGCGTTCGACGTCGCGACCGAGACGGAGTTCGTCGGCTGGTCCCCGTCAGAGTAACGGCGTCCACTGCACCTCGCCCGGAGATATTCGGTCCGTCACTTATGCCTCGAGCGGCCGTTTCCGTTCGCATGAGCGGTCTCAGAGAGTTCGACGTCAGATCAGGGGTCGACGAGGACGCCTGGGAGCTGACCGTCGCGGGAGCGGTCAAGCGGGCCGTCCACCTGTCGGCCGACGACCTCGCCGCGCTCCCGCTCGAGACGGACACTGCCG
The DNA here is from genome assembly GCF_020515625.1 of Natrinema amylolyticum. Classification (NCBI taxonomy): domain Archaea; kingdom Methanobacteriati; phylum Methanobacteriota; class Halobacteria; order Halobacteriales; family Natrialbaceae; genus Natrinema; species Natrinema amylolyticum. Next base: position 496,122 of record NZ_JAIWPJ010000001.1, on the reverse strand, counting down.
ACTTCGCGTGCGCCGAGGGGTGGGTCGCCGAGGACCTGACCTGGCGGGGCGTTCGCGTCGCGGACGTGTTGGCGCTGGCCGAGCCGACCGACGCGGGCGCGTACGCGCTCGTTTCCGGGATGGACGACGACTACGCGTGCTCGTTCCCGCTTTCCCGGCTCGCGGACGCCGTCCTCGCGGTGGAACTCGACGGCGAGGCGCTCCCGGTCGAACACGGCGGTCCGGCGCGGCTCGTCCCCGCGGGCGCGGACAGCGACTGCTGGGAGCACGTCAAGTGGGTCAGCCGGATCGACGTCCGGGAGACGGACCCGCTCGAGGAGGACACCGCGAAGGAACTGGCGTTATCTCGCCTCGAGTGAGGGGGTCCGCAGGTGTCGCCGCGCCGATCAGGGCTCGGTCGCCCGGTCGCCGAGAAAAGTCCCGGTGGGCGTTTCGACGCCGTCGATTTCGGCGGTGAACGCCCCCGTCGCGCTATCGAAGACGAGTAGCTTCCCCGCGTCCCAACAGCTCACGTAGACGTGATTGCCGTCTCGCGTGAATCCCGGATGGAGCGACCGCCCCTCGGCCCACTCGCTCGTGTCGATGACCGTCGAGACGACGAGGGTCTCGAGATCGATCTGATAGACGAGGCCGTCGTTGTCCCTGTCGGTATCGTCGAAGACGACGTCGCCCCAGACGTACTCGCTGTCGGGGTGAGCCGTACAGAACATGCCGTGACCCGGGATCCGAACGTCGGCGATCGGCTCCCGGGTCTCGAGGTCCCACGCCGTCACGGCGTCGGTCATCACCGTTCCCGTGATTCCGAGGCCGCGTCGCTCGTCGATCGCGCCGGGGCTGGGATGGGGCGGTCCGGCGGTCGGAATCCGATCGACGACCGCCCGCTCTCGGACGTCGAGAACGTAGAGGCACTCCTCGGCCTGCGAGGCGAGATAGAAATGGCGGCCGTCCGGCGAGAATACGCCGTCGTGGAGGACCCGACCGGTGTCGATCTCGGCGACGATCGGAAACGCGGGGTCGTCGTAGTCGACGAACCAGACCGTCCCCGCGTCCTTTAGTACGACCAGGAAGCAGCGTTCCTCCGGCACGTCCCGGACGGTACAGATCCGCGAGGCGATCGACTGCCCGTCGGGATCGACCGCGTGGGCCGGAATCCGATGTAACGGCTCGAGCGTGTCCGCGTCGAGGACGACGGCGTGATTGGGGTTGTAATAGCCCGCGATGAGATACGCTGAGTCCGCCGAGATAGCGATCGCCCGCCCCGAGGTGCCGGCGCGGACCCGTGCAACCAGTTCGCCGCCGAAGAGATCGAGTTTGCTCACCCATCCCTGCCGCGACTGGACGTACGCGTAGGCGCCCTCGCGAGTGTTTTCGGAGAGCTCGCGGTGAAACACGATCGAGTGGGGCGCTCGGCCCACGCCCTCGATGCGGCCGACGCGTTCGTGATGGATCGTGTCGACCAGCGAAATCGACCCGGGTCGTCGTTCCGCGACGAGCAGGAGGTCTCGCAGGTCCGCGACATCGTGTCTGGGCGCGTCCGGCAGTTCGCGCTCCCCCCACCGCGTCTCGTGGGAGTCGGCGATTTCCTCGAGGTTCGTCTCGCGAAACGACGGCGGTCTGACGGTGCTGGCGGCGAGTTGATCGCTCATCGGTCTCTGCGTCGCCCTTTTCACCTTGCTCGAAAATACGCGATCGCGAACACGTTCGGACGGTCGTCGCCGTCCTGTGGATTCGTCCGGTGGCGGATCCGATGTCCGCTACGCCCCGCCGATCTCGAGGTACGTCGTGTACTCTTTCCGGAGCAGCCCGCTCCGACTCGTTTCGATCGCGAGCAGGTGGTGATCGGTCTGTGCCGCCAACTGTGCGTACTCGCGTTTCGCCCGCCGATCCGTGCTCCGGACGCGCAGTACCGCGCCCGGTTCCAGGTCCTCGAGCGCGCGCTGGACGCGAGCGATACCGCTCGCACAGCCCCTCCCCCGGTTGTCGACCGTCATATCGGGGTCGACGTCGGGCGCCGTCTCGGGAATCTCGATCTCAGTCATCGTCGCTCCCCTCCACCGGCCCGGCCGACGGCTCACCGGCTCCGAGCTCCTCGAGATCGCAGACGCCGTCGATCGGCGAGCAGGCGCGCCACATCGGACAGAGTTTGAAGATGACGGCGAGCAGTCCGATGATGCCGACCTTGGCGAGGACGGCCAGTCCGATCGGCGCGGCGACGTAGGTCCCGAACCGAACGCCGAAGACGGTGACGGCCTGGAACAGTCCCGTCAGGAACAGCAGCGGGATGATGAACCGAACCGCCCAGCGGAACCGCTCGAGTTGCTCGCCGGCGGCCCTGGCAACGGCGGCCGTCGGCCGCTCTTGGCCCGTCGGGACGGCGACGAAGATGTTCCAGACGGCCCCGCCGATCCACGCGACGAACGCGAGGAGGTGGACCGTTCGGACGGCCGCCGCGATCGGCTCGAATCCGCGGAGGCTCACCTCCGCGATCCCCGTTCCCGCGACGACGGCGAGTGCCAGCGCCAGCCCGAGGAGGCCGACCGGACTCCGGAACTGCGCGTCGACGGGTTCCGACCCTCGAATCGTCGCGACGAGCGTTCCGAGCCACGTCGTGAGAAGGACGCCGAGGCCGACGACGAGCGGCCCGACCGCGAGTCTCGAAGCGTACGCCGCGAGGACGACCGGTCCGGTCACCGCGAGGACGGCGACGGCCTCGGTCGCGATCCCGTCGAAGCGCGCGTACATCTCCACACAGTAGTCGCCGGCACCCGTCCCGAGGTCTCGAGGCCGAACGAAGCAGTGTTTCCAGACGAGCCCGCCGGTGAGCACCCCCAGCGCGACCAAGTAGAACCACTTGGCGAGCGTGACGACCGCCGACTGACCGCCGAGCCGTCCGCTCACCCACGTGCCGGCCAGCGAGCCCGCCAATATCACGCCGAGCGCGATCTTCGGCAGTACGTACTTATCGAAGAGATCGGTCGAGACGGTCGGCCGCACCTCCGCCGGTGGATCGGACATCGAGCAGTCACCTACCCGTGACTCGTGGCTCACCGACGCTAAGTTCGGTCACGGACATATTCGCATGGCGGTTCACGGCGGCCGCCGGAGCGGCGGCCGGATCGAAGTCACCCGAACATCTCCGGAGACAGCGTTTGGAGCGTGTGCGCGCAATCGTCGACGTGACCCCAAATGGGCGAGACACCGACGTCGGCGGACCGAACGACGGCAGTCCGGTGGGAGCGGTCGCCGCACGACGAATTTCCCGCGCCGATCGTCGCTCGACTCCCCTACGCCGAACTCAAGCTCGAGCACCCCGACCTCGAGCCGACCGGCTACGGCGAGTCATTTTTCCCGGACGCCGTTCCGTACGCGTGTGACGGCGCTCATCGGGTCTTTTACTGGCGTCCGGCGCTGCGGGGAGCGGGCGCTGAAACCGGTCCGCCGGCGGCCTGGGAAGGGGTCTGTGCGACGCCGCAAGCGCTGTTGGCGATCACGGCGACCGGATCGAACGCGTTCGACCTCGTTTCCCGACGGGACGACGCGACGGCGGTCACCGTCGACGCGACGGTCGCCGGCGAGTCGACGACCGCGCTCCTCGAGTCGTACGCCGCCCCGGACGTTCGCGTCCGGGACCTGTCCGAGTCACGCCTTCGACTGGTGGCCGAGGGGACCGAATACGCCGTTCGAGCGGGAACGCGACGCCGGATCTCGCTCGCCGAGCGAACGCTCGAGCGGATCGACGGCGCCGGCGATGGCGACGGCGACGAGGGACCGACGACCGCGACGCCCGAACTCGTCGTTCGGTTCCCCGGCCAGCGGGAACTGCACCACCCGGCCCTCGGCGCCGACTATCGACTGTTCCCGTCCTTCGGACTGGACCTCGAGGCCGTGCCGAACCCCCTTCCCGTTCCAACGACGAACGGCGAACTCGACCACGATGCGCTCGCGGAGTCGCTGGAGCTCGAACTGTCGGGGCGTCCCTATCCGGAACGCGTCCTCTGGCAGGCGTTCGCCTATACCGCGTTCGATCCGCACGCCCGCGCCGATCCCGCCCCGCGCCTCTGCCAGTTTCCGACGGGACACCTCGGGCTCTCGGCTGTCGGATAGCAGGCAGCGAGTAACTGGTCGGTGAGTGGTCGGCTTCTCGAGGCGGCGATGGCCCGCGGTCAGGGTTCGGTCGAGAGCAACCGCTCTCGGACCGTCTCTGCGACGCCGGTCAGGTGGACCTGTCCGAACACCGCCACGAGGAGTGCGCCGAGCGTGTTGAACATGAGATCGCGGACCGTGTCGTCGAGGCCGTGCTGGGCCAGCGGCATCGTGAGCCCGGTCTCGCCGGCGATGATATCGAGCGCGAACTCGAACAGTTCCCAGATGACGCCGAAGGCCATCACGACCACGAAGATGTAGATGAACGCGATCCGGCTCGGAATGTGGATGTCCTCGGCGTGCAGGTCGATCGCTCGAGCGGTCGTATAGCCGATCCCGGCGATCAGGGAGGCCGACAGCGCGTGCGTGAGGTGATCCCACCAGCCGATCCGGCCGTAGAGGCCCGCCGATCCGAGCGTGTGGAGGAACACGGCGGCGGTGATCCAGAGGGCGAGCCACGGATCCAGCGGCAGGTCGTAGTTGCGTTCCAGCAACGCCGGCAGGAACGTGATCAGAAGTCCGACGCCGCCGTTGAAGATCGCTTTCGGCTGGCCCGCGAGGACGCCGTAGGCGACGAGTCCGACGAGGAGGAGTTGCATCGATCGCGTGAGCCGTCGCTGGGTTCGCAGCGAGGGCCGCGGGAGGCGACTCATCGACGGACCACCCGTCTGAGGGCGCGGCGGAGCTGTCGATCCCGACGTCTGAAGTAGGCGTCGAACAGTACGCCGGCGGCCAGTCCGGCGACGGTCACCGAGAGCCACTCGGCCATTAACACCTCGTTCGTCGAGAGATACGACGTGCCGAACGCCCGATCCAGGTTCCATCGGACCATGGTCCACGCTGCGACCGACGCCAGCGTCGTCAACACGACGAACGCGATGGCGAACCAGTGGGTCACCTGCAGCGACGTGAACATGTGGAGTTCGACCGTGATGAGCAGCGCCAGCCCGGCGACCGCGAGATAGGCCGCGAACGTGCTGACGCTGCCGCCGAACAGTCCCCGAACGAGGATGGGTAACGTCGCGAGGACGAGCAACTCCCAGGGCAACATGACGCGCCATTCGCCGTAGGCGACGGGCGGAATCAGGACGACCGTGCCGACGCCGGCGACGAAGACGAGCCACTGGCGGTCGAAATCGAGCGCGCTCTCGACGAACACCGTCGCGAGGACGCCGACCACCAGCCACGCGAGGAGGGCGTTCGTCCGACCGCTCCGAAACAGTCGTTCGAACACGTCCGCTGCCGCGTCCGCGCGGGGTTCCGGCGGTGCATCGCTGTCGTTCCTCGGCATTTTCGAGTTCGACACACCATCGATCCATAAATCCGCCGGTGGGCTTATCTCGTCGACTCCCCTTCGAGGTGATAGATGATGCTCCCGACACACGCGCTGCTGGGGCTGGCCATCGCAGCGCCGCTCGTCGTCTTCGCCCCGGACCTCGCACCGGCGGCGCTCGTCGGAGGGTTCCTCGGCGGCGTCCTCCCGGATCTCGATCTCTACGCGGGGCATCGGCGAACGCTCCACTATCCGACGCTGTACGTAGTCGCTGCCGTCTCGGTCGCGATCACGGCAGCGTTCGTCGTGACGCCGTGGCTCGTCGCCGCCGCCTTCCTGTTCGCCGGCGCCGCCCTCCACTGTCGAATGGACCGATACGGCGGCGGCCTCGAGCTCCGGCCGTGGGAAGGCACCTCCGACCGGGCGGTCTACGACCACGTCAGAAACCGCTGGCGAGCGCCGAAGCGCTGGATTCGATACGACGGCGCACCGGAGGACCTCCTGCTCACGATTACCGTCGGCGTCCCGCTCTGGCTCCTTCTCGAGGGTCCCTTCCGGTGGCTCGTTGGTGCCGCGTTGCTGGTCGGCGCGGCGTACGTCCTTCTTCGGCGGCGGCTCGCGACCATCGCGCCGGTCGTGTTCGGGTCCGTCCCCGAACCGGTCGACGAGTACGTGCCGAGTCGATACAAAGGCGATTAAATCCGCCGCGTTGCCGACCGGCGGGCTTAATCGATTTCGGCGCGGATGACGGTGTATATGGCTGATACTTCGCCGGAACCGTTCCGATACGACGCGGAAGTCGAGCCGGGCGAGCGGCGTCACGTTCGCTACGAAATCGGCGAGACGTATCTCGGCGACCCCGTCGAGATACCGGTGACGATCATCAACGGCGAGCACGCGGGTCCGACGGTGTTCCTGACAGCGGCGCTCCACGGCGACGAACTGAACGGCGTGAAAGTGCTTCAGGAAGTCGCCGATCGATACGAGCCGGCGGCCCTCCACGGTACGCTCGTCTCTCGCTCGCATCGACTCGGAGACTCACGCGGAGATCGACGCCGAGATCGATCGCGGCGAATTCGACGGCTATCAGATGCTCGGGGTGCGGTGGATGGGCGACGGCGAGCAAGCGGAGTGACCGACCCGCGATTTCGGCCGCAGCGGCTCACCCTCCCGGTATACCGGTCTCGGCTCGAGCGTTCTAGTTCCTCAACGGAGTCGATCGATCAGTTCTCGCGGCGAGAGTCGGGACTGCGTCGACCCGGCTTCTCCAATAAAATGATAGCGTGTCGACCGATCGCGCGGTGTTACTGCGTCTCGCCGAGGCTCGCCATCGGCGACGACCCTGCCATGATCGCGCTGGCCGCGAGGATCGCGGCGGCGAGGACGACGAAGTCGCCGCTCGGCGAGTAACTGGCCAATCCGGCACCCATCTGCACGATGAACACCGTAACGAAGAAGCTGAGGATCGCGAAGACGAGCATGACGATTGCCGCGATAATACTGCCGACGAGGCCGCCAAACGAGTCGAGAATTCCCATTAGATAGTGTGCTCCGTCCGTGACAACTCAGATATCACATATAAATGCGGCGCAATATCGGTCCCTCACGTTTCCGAAGCGCTACCAGCGGAGACGAACGGCACGCCGGTTCCGGAATGAATTGTCGCTTTTTAGCACTCAAATAGGAGATACCGTTTCGGCGAGAATCGACGAAGCGGAAAAGTGAGATGCTCCGACTGGGATTCGAACCCAGGTCATTGCCGTGAGAGGGCAATATGATTGGCCGGACTACACCATCGGAGCTCGACGCATCACCTCTCTCCGCGCCCTGCATTACGTCGCCCCGCAGGACACCGGAGCGGGCTTCGTCTTCACTCAATCGTAGCGCAGTACGATGTTTAAGGATTCCGTTTCGTTCCGAGAGTGTCGAACAGTCCCACGCGAGAACCTATCAGCACGCCGCTGACAGCGGTCGCCGTTATTCCTCGAACGGCGATTTCGTCGCTTCGGGTTCGAAGCCCTCGAGACTGATGATATTCTCGCGACCGACGCGGAGTTTGCTGATGGTTCCTTCGTCTTCCATGTCCGAGAGGAGCATGCTGACCTTGGACTTCGACCAGCCGGTCTCTTCGACGATGTTGACCTGTTTCATCCGGCCGCCGTTCTCTCGGATGAGCGTGACGACGCGGTCTTCGTCGGTCATGAGGTCTTCGTCGGAGAGTGGAGCGCCGGCGCCGGTGTCGTCCACGGCCGTCGCCCCTGCGTCCGCGCTCGAGTCGGTGGTCGCGTCGGCTGCTGGTGCCGTCGATTCGGCCGAGCGATCGGTCGCAGTGCCGACGGCGGTATCGCCGGCACCGGGGCCGTATCGGCGGTACCAGACGACGGCCGCGATCCCGGCTCCGGTAACGAGGAGACCGAGGAGATACCAGATGATGTCACCGCTCATCGCACCGACTAACCCCTGATTGTCGTTCCCGACGGCCCCACCGGTCGAGCTGGTGAGTTCCGCACGCGGGCGGCCGTCGGCGAACTGCCGTTCGCCGCTCCACTCGACTGACCCCGTGTTCTCGAGCGAGGTGCTATCGTACCGGCCGTCGGGTTCGGGGGCGACGGAACGGAACTGGAGGTCACCACCCGCCTCGAGTTCGATCGACTGGTCGGGTGCCAGATAGAGGTCCCGAAAGACGTCGCCGACGACGATCGTCTCGCCCTCGACGGCGGCAAAGTTCGTCCACGTGAACGACATTTCGACGACACCGCGCGGATTGATCCGTCCTTCGTCGACACGGATAGACCGGTTGAAGTTCGTCGCGTCCATCTCTCGGCCGGTCTCCTGTGAGCCGGCCGCCGCCAGTTCATTCGATTGATTGATGAACGCCTCGTACCGCCCGGTTTCATTGGCCTCGAACGCCTCGGCGAACGCCCTGAAGTTCCGTTCGGCTTCGGTCGCGTTCTCCTCGTTCGCGAACAGTCGCTCGTGACGGAAGGTCCACGTCGCGCTCCCGTTCTCGTACACCGTGATGTCGAAGGTCGTGTCGTCCCAGTCTCGTTCCTGTGAAACGAAGGGGCTCGGATCCGCGGTCGCGGGGTCCGCGGCTGACTGGGCGGCCAGTCCGGCGGTCGTCAGTGCGACCGACCCGCTGACGCCGGCAACGGACGCGAGGATAACGAGAACGACGAGTCCGACAGAGACCGGCCGATTCATTCGTCTACCACTACGTGCCGCAGCTAAAAATCCTTGTGAATACACGGATCAGTCGATCTGACTTCCAAATCGGCAGATATGTGCCGTCTTAGCCCCTCAGGAGTTCGTTTCGACGGGGGCAGTTCGCCGTCCGGTGGTCACTGATCCGTGTCGATACCCACAAACCCGACGACCGCCTACCGGATCGCATGATCGCTAATCTCGCGCAGGGCGTGCAGGCGTTTACCAGTAACGTCTTTCTGGTGACCGGGGACCGACCCGTGCTCGTCGATACGGGCGCGAACTTCGACGTCGTCGACGCCGTCCGCTCCCGAGTCGACGACCTCGAGGCGGTGATCCTCACTCACACGCACCGCGATCACGTCGGTAACCTCGCCGCGGTGAAAGAGGCGTTCGACGTCGACGCGTGGGGGTACGACACCGCAATCGAGGGCGTCGATCACGCTATCGCGGACGAGGAGACGGTTCGACTGGGCGACGACGAGTACGTCGCGCTCCACACGCCCGGCCACAAGAACGACCACCTCTGTTTTCACTCGGAGACGGCGAGCGTACTGTTCGCGGGCGATCTCGTCTTCCAGAACGGGAGCTTCGGCCGCACCGATCTCGAGGAGGGCGATCGCGAGACTCTGATACAAAGTATCGATCGGGTGCTCGAGCGGATCGATCCCGGTCTCGCGGAAATGCACACCGGCCACGGGCCGAGCGTGACGACCGATCCCTACGATCACGTCGAACTGTCGGCCCAGATGGCGCGGCAGGCCTGAGTTCGGGCAGCACGCCCCTCGATTCACAGTCCTATTCGTCGCTTCCGACAACACGGCGGCTACTCAGACTCGTCCGGCGACCTCGAGCAACGCCTCGTAGGCGTCGTCGTACGCGCGTGCGACCTGCGCGGGATCGTTCTGTCGGTCGCTCCCGAGCGCCGGGAGTGATACGCGGTCGATGGGGTCGAGATAGTCGAGGACGTCCGGAACGCGTTTTTCGATGGCCCCGTCTCTGGGACTCGAGCTGGCGATCTCGCAGGCCCGACAGTAGCGATCGCCGGGATAGATCCGCGCGCGACCGGGTTCGACGGCCGCCACGGCGGCGATCGAGGAGGGTGAAAGCGCCTCGAGCGGCCGCGCGATGTCGCTGTAGGATTCGACGACAGCGACGTCGGCCGCTTCGATCTCGGCGGCCAGTCGCTCGAACGCGGGGAGGTACCGCTCCTCGGCGAGGTCGTTGAACTCGCCGACGCTCTCGACGTGGACGGCGTCCTCGAGCGGGAGCGCCTCGGCGACCCGTGCCGGCACTTCGGCGGTCGCGTTGCGGACGAACAGCGGGTCGTCGCCGTCGCGCCCGACTCGGTCGACGAGAAATTCCCTGTCCGCTCGACCGAGCAGTCCGGTGCCACCGTCGGGGGCGGGTCGCCACAGTCGATGAACGGGATTCAATCGCTCCGGTGACCGACCGCGGCCGTCCGCCGTCGAGAGGCGCGCGGCGTCCTTGCCGTAGAGTCGGCCGTCGGCCAGCGCTCGCCGGCAGTCGTCGTGATCGAACCAGAAGTCGTTGCCGGCGCGGGGTTTGTAGCCGACCGCGCCGGTTCGCTCGAGCAGGCCGGCCGAGAACGTGGTCTTGCCGGCGTCGACGCGATCGGCACCGACCACGAGGAGGATCATTCTCTCAGGCCGTAGTAGCCGGGCTCGTCCTCGTCGCGGGGTTCGGCGACCACGAGATCGTCGGCGTTGGTCATGACCCACGGAATCGCCCAGTCGAGCAGGATGTCCTCAGTCTCGGGCTCGAGTTCGGCGTCGGGTTCGACGCCCTGTAGCATACGAGCGATCTCGTAGACGGTGTACATCTGATCGTCCTCAAGGAGCTCCGCCGGCGTGTAGAAGTCACACGGCGGAAGTTCGTCGAATTCGGATTTGGGTACGGGCATGTGTCGTCCGTACTGGGGGGCGACGCCTAAATGATTCGTTCGCGTGCGGCCGCGTGGCGCCCGACTTCCGGAGCTCGACCACGCTCGAGCCTGGGTTCACGCCGGTGGCCACAGCACGTCGTACCGTTCCGCGGGAGCGGTGTCGATAGCAATCGGCTGCGACCGCTCGTGAGACCCTACCGGCAGTATCCTTCGCTACGGCCCTGTACCGGGGGTCTGACGGGGGGTCGCGTCGAACGATCGCCGTCCAGAGCGAGCCGCGACTGCCGCCGGGACGGCCGTTGCACTTTATGTAGTCGCCGTTCGACTGAGAGCGATGGCACTGGGTACGGGAGGCGACGCGATACAGGCGGTCTACGTGATTGCAGTCCTCAACAGCGTCGTCCTCGCCGGCGTGCTGTGGCGACATCGCGATCGCCCCGGTGCAGCGCCGCTGCTCGCGAACGTACTCGCAGCGGCGGTGTGGACCGGAACCGGGCTCGCACTGATGCGGCTCGAGTCGGGGCCGCTCGCCCGCGCGCTGTTCGCGCTCATGTTTCTCGGCATCGGATTCGCGACGATGACGCTGCTCGTGTTCACGCTCGAGTACACCGGGCGAGAGCGCTTTACCCGGCCGACGATCCTGGCTGCGCTCTCGATCGAACCGCTCCTGGCAGCCCTCTTCGTAGTCGTGAACCCGGACGCCCTCTTTTATACCCTGCACGAAGGGGTCGTCGAGTGGGGTCCCGCGTTCTGGATACATACGGCGTACTCCTATACCGTCCTCGCCGTCGCGACGGGCCTGATCGGCGAGTTCCTGTACCGATCGCGGTCGCTGTACCGCGGCCAGAGCGCCGCGTTGCTCGCGGGCACGGTCGCGGCCTGGGTCGCGAACGGCGTCTACACCCTCGGACCGATCGAGGTCGACACGACGCCGATCGGCTTCATCGCGACCGGCGCGCTGTATGCGATCGCGATCGTCCGCTACCGGCTGACCGACGTGGTCCCGATCGCCCGGGATCGAGTCCTCGATAGCGTCACCGACGGCGTCTTCGTCGTCGACGACGACAATCGACTGATCGACGCCAATCCCGTCGCCCGGAGCCTGCTCGCGGACGTCGACGGCTCGCCGATCGGTGCCACCGTCGACTCGCTGTTGGCCGACTGGCCCGCGCTGTGCGAGGAGTTCCGAACGCTGACCGCGGCCGGCGAACCGGCCGAACGGGAACTCGAGGTCGACGGCGAGCACTACCTCGTGAAGACGACCCCGATCGAGGACGGCCGCGATCGCCACGTCGGCTGGCTGTTCGTCGTCCGCGACATCACCGAGCGAAAGCGCCGGGAAGCCGAGTTACAGCGCCAGAACGACCGTCTCGAGCGGTTCGCCGACCTCGTCTCTCACGATCTGCGTAATCCGTTGAACGTCGCGGACGGCTACCTCGACCTCGCTCGGGAAGCCGACGATAACGCGGCGTATCTCGACGAGATCGAGCGATCCCACGAGCGAATGGAGACGATCATCGAGGACGTCCTCGCGCTCGCTCGCGAGGGGGCGGACGTGACCGAGCCGGAGCCGGTCGCGCTCGCAGATATCGCCGAACGGGCGTGGAACGGTGTCGAGACCGGGGCGGCATCGATCGCTATCGACGCCGACGTCACGATCCTCGCCGATCCGGAGCGAACCACGCGACTGCTCGAGAACCTGTTCCGCAATTCGCTCGAGCACGGGGCTCAGCGTGCGGACGGCGCCGGCCTCGAGATCACGGTGGGAACGCTCGGCGACGCCCGCGACGGATCCGTCGCGGGGTTTTACGTCGCGGACGATGGCAGCGGAATTCCGTCGTCCCGGCGCGATCGGGTCTTCGAGGGGGGTTACACGACCGACGAGGACGGGACAGGGTTCGGACTCGCGATCGTCGCCGAGATCGCGACGGCCCACGACTGGACCGGCACCGTCACGGAGAGCGACACCGGCGGTGCCAGATTCGAGTTCCGCGGCGTCGAACCGGCCGCCGGCGCGATCTCCTCGGACGCCGACTCCGAATCGGACGCGTCGGCCGGCGTGACCGAATCGTCGCAGCCCTGATCCGTTCGGTAACTCGCGGTCGATCGCGTGTGCGAGCGCTGCCCGTCACTCGTCTCGCGTCCCCCCGTCGAGATAGTACCGGATCCGGTCCCGGCTCGATTCGGCTACCTTCACGAACTCGACGACCCGCTCGCCGTCCTCGCGGCGGTCGGACCGGCGGTCGATCGTCAGCGACTGCTCGTCGAAGTGCTCGAACAGCGCGTCGATCGCGTCGGGATCGCCCCTGACGGTGTGGCGTTCGCCGACGGGTTCGCCGTCTCGGACGTCCTCGATGGTCGAGACCATCGGCCGGAGAATCGACTCGCCGAGGGCTCGAGCCCGCTCTCGGAGCCGGTCGTCGGTTTCGTCCGACTCGGCGGCCTGAAACGCGTCGCGAACGATCCGGGAGAAGACGAAGTCGCGGCCGTGCTCGAACGGCAGCGAGAACGCGTAGGCGAGTTCGTCGTGATGCTGGGACTCCGTGGTATACTTGACCATCGACTCGCCGTCCGCCGACTTCAGGACGACGCCCTCCCGGCCCGCCGCATCGAGGTCGTCGATCGCGTCTCGAACCGTCTCGACGGCCGCGGACGGCTCCGAGCGCCCGAAAAACCGGGGCTGGGCGAACCCGTACTCCGCACAGAGGGATCGTCGATCGGCCACGGACAGCGGGTCGCCGGACTCGCGGTCTCGGACGTCGAACACGCGGAACTCGTGGGAGTCGACTCCCTCGTAGTCGTGGGTCGTGTATGGCGTCTCCGGCCCGATCAGTTCGGTACAGAGGGTCTTCGTCGGGTGGTCCGCGAAGAAGTCCTCGAGCGGAAGCAGGTCGCGCGCCCGATCCGTCGTGTACGGACAGACGTAGCCGCTTCTGGTGAACGCGAGGGGGTCGCTCTCCTCGTCTCCGGGGACCGCGACCCGGACGTTGAACCCGTCCAGTTTCTCCTCGATCGCGACGGTGTCGCCCGCTTCGAAGAACGAGGGAATACCCGGGTCCAGCACGAGGATCCGCGGAACGCTCGGATAGCCGCGGACGACGCTCTCGCTCTCCTCGACGATGACCGTCCCGCGCTCGACGCCGTGGCGAGCGGCGGTGAGAACGTAGTGTGTCCGGCCCGCCGCCGACCGCTGCTCGACGTGCTCGAAGAAATCGTCGGGCTCGTCGGTGGTGGCCTCGAGCCGCTCGAGGTAGTCCTTGCGGTCCATGCCTCGTCCGACCACGTTCCCGGTGAAAAACACCGGGCCGGCCATCGATCAGCGGTCGGGTCGGTCATCTCCCTGTGCGGACCCCCGGCGGGATGAGGCCTATGTGGATTCCCGCCCAACTGACGACTATGCCCGGGGAACTGCCGCGCCAACAGTTCGTCCTCGACACGTCGCTGTTCATCACCGAGGAGATCCGTCAGGACGACGAATCGCTCGAGGACGCCGTCGTCCGGTTGCTCGACCTCGTCGCGACCGCTCGGCTCGAACTCAACATCTCCTGTTACGTGCCGCCGTCGATCCACGACGAACTCGCGACGATGCTGCGCGAGCGTGACGTCGACGAGGCAGTGTTCTCGCGGCTCGATACGTGGGTCGTCCGCAAGAGCCCGGACCGGTACGGCGTCACGATTCCGGCGAACATCGTCTACAATTTCATCGACGAGATGAGCGACCGGGTCGACCGCGGGCTCCGCGTCTCCGAAAAGGCGATCCGCGAGGTCGAACAGCTCGATCCCGAGGCGCTCGCCAGCGGTTCGAACGACGACGGGAAAGAGGAGTACATGACCGACGCCGACCGGATCCTCTCGGACATGCGCGACAAGTATCGCCGGGCGCTCCGACAGGGCGTCCTCGACTCCCGTGAGGACTTCGACCTGCTGATCCTCGCTCGCGAACTCGACGCCGGCGTCGTCACCGAGGACCGGGGCATCATCTCCTGGGCCGACGAGTTCGGGCTGCGCTACGTCCGCGGCGGGCAGTTCCCGACGCTGCTCGAGGAGTACCTGCGGGCGGCCGGCGTCGACGACGAGAGCTGATCCCCCACGGTGCGGTGGCGCGCGCTGAGACGCGGTTCGCCGCGACGGCGAACCGCGGCGCGACTCTGCGCGAGGTCTTTGCGAACGGGGTGAGCAAAGGCTCGGAAGGCGCTTTGCGCCTTCCGTTGGACGAGCGAGGGAGCAACGCGACCGAGTGAGTCGGTTGGGGAGGGCGTGGCTACTCCGTGTTGCCACGATGAGCAGGACACTCACGTTGCGTCCACTCTCGAACCGGCGAACGCGTCCCCCGGCTACTCCTCGAGTCCCCGCGCGAGCAGTTCGACGGGGTGGGCGGGCCGGTCGTAGCCCTCGAAGTCGCCCACCTGCGTCCGACAGGAGGTGCCGGGTGCGACGACGGTCGGCTCGCCGTCCCCGCCTTCCTCATCGGCCGCACTGGCCTCGAGTTTTTCGCGCAGCAAGGAGCCGATGGCCGTCGAGAGCTCGTAGTGTTCAGCCTCGTAGCCGAAGCTACCGGCCATGCCACAGCAGCCCGAGTCGACCGGATCGACGGCGTAGCCCGCCCGGCGGAGCACGCCGACCGCGTGGTGGTCCGCGCCGCGGGCCGTCTGGTGACAGTGACCGTGAAACGTCAGGTGCGTGTCCGCGGTCGCCGACTGGTCGAACGACAACTCCTCGTCCAGCCGGTTCGCGTCGAGGTACTCGCAGACGCCGAACGCGTTCGCCGCGAGCGCGTCGGCCCGATCGTCCTCGAGCAGCGATCGGTACTCGTCGACGACCATCGCCGCGTCGGAGGGCTCGACGAACAGGACCGACCAGCCGCGCTCGAGGAACGGCTCGAGGTCGTCGAGCAGCGCCCGGCCCTGCTCGGCGGCGACGTCGAGCATCCCGGTCGAATACGCCGCTCGTCCGGTCGGACCGAGATCGGGGATCGCGACGCGGATCCCCGCGGCCTCGAGGACCTCGACGGCGGCTTTCCCGATCTCGGGATTCGAGTAGTTCGTGTCCGTGTCGGGATAGAGGACGACGCCAGCCGTCGCGGTTTCGGCGTCGACCGTCGATCCGCCCCGCGCTCGCAGTGATACCGCTCGCGTTTCCGAGACGCCGTCGGCGTCTCGCTCCGCGAACCAGTCCACGAGCGACTCCCGCCGGAACGTCGGTAGCGTCCGATCGGCCGCGATCCCGACGGTCTTCTCGAGGGCCGTCCGCGCGCCCGGGAGCGCCGTCGCGCGGTTGGCTATCGGCGCGAACGCGCTCCCGAGCGCCGCGAGCCGGTCGACGTTCGCGAAGAGCCGTTCGCGCAGGCTCGTCCCCTCGCGGTCGTGGTACTGGTGTTTGACTTCGGCCTTGAGCTTCGCGAGATCGACTCCGGTGGGACAGTCGCTCTGACAGCCCTTGCAGCCGATACAGAGGTCGAGCACCTCGTCCTGAAACCGTTCGCCGTAGAGTTCCTCGGGGTCGATTTCGCCGCTGATCGCCGCCCGGAGCAGGTTCGCTCGCCCGCGGGTGGTCGCGATCTCCTCCTCGGTCGCCCGGTACGTGGGACACATCACGTCGCCGTCGGTCTGCCGACAGGTGCCACAGCCGTTACAGAGTTCCACGAGGTGCGAGAACCCACCCTCGTCGTCGAAGTCCAGCGTCGTCCGCGGCTCGAGCGAGGCGTAGTCCGGCCCGTAGCGGAGGTGTTCGCGGATGTCGGTCGGATCCTCCTCGCGATAGACTACTTTGCCGGGGTTCAGCCGCCAGTCCGGATCGAACGCCGACTTGAGGTCCTGAAAGGCGGCCCAGAGATCCGGCCCGTACAGCTTGGGATTGAACTCCGTCCGGGCGAGGCCGTCGCCGTGCTCGCCCGAGAACGACCCGTTGTGCTCGCGGACGAGGTCGGTGACGTCGTCGGCGATAGCGCGCATCTTCTCGACATCGTCGCCCTCCTTGAGGTTCAGAACCGGCCGGATGTGGAGCGTGCCGACGCCGGCGTGGGCGAAGTAGGCCGCCGTCGTGTCGTGTTTCTCGAGGACCTCCTGAAACCCGGCGACGTATTCCGCGAGTTCTTCGGGCGGAACGGAGGCGTCCTCGACGAACGGGTACGGCTTCGGATCCCCCTCCATGCTCATCAACAGCGGGATTGCGGCCTTCCGGAGCTTCCAGAGCCGATCCTGTTTCGTCGGCGAGAACGCCTCGATCGAACCGAACGCCGAACCCTCGTCGACGAGCCCGGTCGTCGCACCGGCGATCGCGTCGGGCAGATTGTCGACGACTTCGGAGTCGAACTCGAGCATCAGCGCCGCCTCAGTTCCGTCCGGAATCGGCTCCGCGTATTCGGCGTACTCGGCCGACTCCGCGGCCAGCCGGAACACCTCCCGGTCCATGAGCTCGACCGCGCTGGCCTCGAGTTCGAGCGCCTCGGGAACGGCCGCGAGCGCCTCGAGCAGGTCGTCGTAACAGTAGACGGCCAGCGCGGTCTCCTCGGGCCGGGTCACGAGCGAGAGCGTCGCTTCGACGACGACTCCCAGAGTTCCCTCCGCGCCGACGAGCAGTTTCGAGAGGTTGAGTACCCGGTTCCCTTCGGGGTCCTCCCGAATCACTTTCTGTAGGTTGTAGCCGCTGACGCTCCGCTTGAGATTCGGATACCGCTCCTCGATCTCCGCTGCGTTGTCCTCGACGAGTGCGCGTACCGTCCGGTAGAGTTCGGCCTCACGGTCGTCCTTGGCGACGATCCGATCCCACTCCGGGCTATCGAGGACGACGTCTCGCGTCCGGATCAACGAGCCGTCCGCGAGGACGACCTCGCACTCGTCGACGTAGGCGTCCGTGATCCCGTACCGAACCGAGTGTGCGCCCGTCGAGTTGTTCCCGATCCCGCCGCCGATCGTCGCTCGATTCGAGGAGGCCGGATCGGGCGCGAACCGGAGACCATCGGGCTCGAGTGCGGCGTCGAGATCGTCCTGGACTACGCCCGGCTGGACGACGGCGGTTCGCTCGTCCGGATCGATCTCGAGGATATCGTCCATGTGTCGCGACAGGTCAAGGACGACGCAGCCGGGACCGACCGTCTGCCCGGCGAGCGACGACCCCGCGCCGCGGGGCAAGACCGGCACGCCGTGGTCGGCCGCGACGCGCATCGCCGCGCGGACGTCATCGGTGTCTCTGGGAAAGACGACGCCGGCGGGCTGTGCGCCGTAGATACTGCCGTCGGTCGCGTAGAGGACACGCGTGTACTCGTCGAATCGCACGTCTCCGCTGCAGGCGGCCCGGAGATCCGCCGCGAGTGCCTCGCCGGCGTTCCCTGCGCTCGTCTCGAGCGGCGATCGCTGTCGCTGTTGGTCCCGATTCTCGACCGTCGCGTCGACGCTGCTGTCCTCGGCGGCCATATGGCATGTGTGATCTATCCACGCGAAGTTAAACCATGATAGTCACTCGGCGGACATGTCGCGTACGGCGGTCCGTCGACCGAGTACTCGCGAACGCCCGGTTCTCGAGCAAGGATGACGGCTATCGTCCCACCTGACCGATTTCCGCGCCGCTCGCACGGTCGTCGTGCGATCGGGTGCGGATCGGCGTTCAGTGACCCCTCTAGTGGCAGCGCTCTCCGTGTCGCGGTCGGCGATAAAAGTCAGGATTGACTGGCTCGTCGCTTCGACTGCCGACTTACTCGAAGTGGCCGAGGCAGGTCTGGTACTCCTCTTCGGCCTTCTCCCAGTTGACGACGTCGAAGAAGGCGTCGATGAAGTCGCCGCGGTCCGGACCGTAGTCGTAGTAGTAGGAGTGTTCCCAGACGTCCAGCGCGAGCACGGGATGCGCGCCCCAGAGCGCGCCTTGGTCGTGCTTGTCGACCGCGATGTTGCGAAGCTGCTTCGCAACCGGATCGTATACCAGCAGCGCCCAGCCACCGGCGGCACCGGCAGCGGCCTCGAACTCGCCCTTCCAGCCCTCGTAAGAGCCGAAGTCCTCCTCGATACGGTCGGCGAGGTCGCCTTCCGGCTCGCCGCCGCCGTCGGGGGACATGTTCTCCCAGAACAGCGTGTGGAGATAGTGGCCACAGCCGTTGTGGGTGACGTTTTTGAGGGCTCCGGGGGTCGAGCCGAAGTCGCCCTCCTCGCGGTTCTCCGCGAGGGTCTCCTCGGCGGAGTTCAGGCCGTTGACGTAGCCCTGGTGGTGCGTATCGTGATGCCAGGTCAGCACCTGTTCGGACAGAGCCGGTTCGAGCGCGTCGTAATCGTACGGTAATGGTGGAAGTTCGTGATCAGCCATAGTATGCACCTCACGTTCTGCATCGGTATCTCGCTTGTTAAGTTTTGAGGAGTGAGACGATATCACACCTCATAAAGTCACGACCGTCCCGTCTTGCGATTTACCGACGCTCCAGTGGACCAACCACGGGCTGAATCTTAAACCTTTCAGCGATCCCCCCCTACGGCGTCTCCCACCGTCGTGCGACCGCTAGCGACGGCACCGCTCTCCCCGAATCACTCGAATTCCTTGTGGTGTGCGTGCTCGAGCCACTCCTCGAGCGACGGTTGGCTCCAATAGCGAACCGTCTCGCTGCGCCGATCGTGTTCGAGAACCCCCGCGTCCTCCAGTTTCGGCAGGTGGACGTGTTGGAGTTCCATCTGGATCTCGGCTCGCCGGTCCGGTGAGTCGCGACCGGCTGCCAGACCTGCAGTCGACTCTTCGTCCGCATCGCTACGCGTCGTCGCCTCCTCGAGGTTGATGACGTTCTCGGCGAGGTTTTCGATCGTGGCGACGCCGTCCGGCTGGTCGTTGAGGTAGTAGAGGACGTATCGCCGTCGACTGTTCGAAAGCAGATCGAAAACGAGGTCGAGCGACGGCATCACGCCCGCCGTCAACGCGGCTGTTCCCTCCGTTTCACGCATCCACGAACCACCTACCGTGTGTTACCATTCGAAACCACCAAGCTACTATTCGACAGCCGCCACATTAGACCTTACGTCTCCCTAGAAAAATACCTGTGTTAAATCTGTATATAATGTTCGAGATCCTAACGGTTGGGCATCACAGATGCGACTGTTGAAGCCGTAAAACGATGTATTGATGAATTTTAGCAAAGCAGATGACGGGAGAACGATATCCATGACTCTCCATTTGAACCGGTTCCCAATCCGATCGGTTCGTTATCTGTCTAAATGATCCGTTTCATTCCGCGTTCCACGCAGCGTATGTTTCGAATGAAGAAACCGGGTTCCTCCTCGCGTCGAATATAGGCCAGAGTCCGAGAGAAGGACGGACAATCGGCTGAGAGCGCCCGGTCGCAGCGTTCCCACTCCCGAAGCGAGTCCGTCGAGAAGAATCGATGGAGCGAATCATCCTCGTCGCAACGCAGCCCGGTCGACGTCCGATCCGTCAGAACCGAGGGTACGTCGAGGGAGTTATTCGTAGAGCCACTCGCCGTCGTGCTGATCGTAGTCGATCAGCTCGTCGTCGTCGAAGTGGATGCCGATTTCGCGTTCGTTCGCGCCCTCGTCCTCGTGGTCGGCGGCGTGAACGACGTTCCGACCGAGATCGAGCGCGTAGTCGCCTCGGATCGTTCCGGGGTCGGCCTCGAGCGGGTCGGTCTCGCCGATCATCTGGCGGACCTGCCGCGTCGCGTCCTGGCCCTCCCAGACCATCGGGACGACCGGTCCCGAGGTGATGAAGTCCACGAGGTCGTCGTAGAACGGCTTGTCCTCGTGTTCGCTGTAGTGTTCTTCCGCCCGTGCACGGGGCATGTTCTCGACCTTGATCCCGACGAGCTTGAGCCCGCGGTCCTCGAGTCGAGAGACGACTTCGCCTACCAGTCCGCGTGCGAAGGCGTCGGGCTTGACCATCACGAAGGTTCGCTCGTGATCGCTCATGCTTCCTCGGCCTCGGTCTCCTCGGTCTCGTCGACGGTTTCGTCCCCGGCGGGCACGTCTTCCTCATCTTCGTCGACGGCTTCGGATTCCGTCTCGAGGTCCTCGTCTTCGCCGGTCTCGACCTGCTCGGTCTGGTCGGCTTCCTCGTCAGCAGGCGTGTCGGCCTGCGATGGACCCTTGCCGCGACGACCTTCTTCGGTCCACTCGAGATCGCGCGGTTCGCGCCCGAGCTTGAAGTTTTTCTCCGCCTTGGAGTCGACGAAGTGGAGCACGGTGCCGTCCGTCTGGACGTACATGATGCCCGTGCCGGGTTCGATCTCTTCGCCCGTGTAGTCGCAGGTTCGTTTCTCGACCATTATTGTCCTCCGATGGAGTCGGCCTCGCGGGCGGTCTCGCGAAGCTGGAGTACGTCCCCTTCGCGGACCGGCCCGAGACAGTTACGGGTGATGATACGTCCCTGGTTCTCGCCCTCCTTGATTCGGCATTTGACCTGCATGGCTTCGCCGTGCATGCCGGTCTTGCCGACGACCTCGATGACCTCGGCGGGCGTAGAGCCGCTTTCTTCCTCTTCAGCACTCATCTCTGATCACCTCAGTCGAGGTCCTCGACCTTGTCGGCGATGTCCTCGACGTCGTCTGCTGCCTCACCGGCGTCGACGATCGCCGCGGCGGCCGAGCCGACCTCGAGGCCGGCGGCGTGGCCGACGTCGTCCTGGGTCTCGATGAAGACGACGGGAATGCCCTTCTCCTCAGCGAGTTCGGGAAGGTGCATGACGATCTCTTCGGGAGAGACGTCCTCGGCGACGTAAACGAGCTCGGCGTTGCCGCGCTCGATCGCCTTCGTGGTTTCGTTCGTTCCTTTCTTTACTCGTCCTGTGTCTCGTGCGACCTCGAGCGCCTCGAGAGCGTCGTCGGCGAGGTCGGCTGGGATGTCGGTATTGACGTAGACTGACATTGGTTGTTCACCTCTCCTACACGTGGGCTCGCGCTCCCCTGCCGTCCGGGCACTGGGTACCCGTGCCGGGCCGATCCCGGCGGAAGTCCTGTGAAGCTAGGAGCATCATCAACCCCGCGTAGGGTGTACACTCGAATAGCGTTGCCCCCCTTAAAAGCGTGTTCAAACGCACGAAGCCGTGCGATCCATCCGCATAGACGGATCGGTTGGACTGAACTCGGTTTCGAGGACGGCCGTGACGAGGTATCCATAGATATGTTTCAGTTCCGACACATGGTGGGCGTATGCCCCGACGCCTCCGTCATGCCCTCCTCGCGACGGCCGTGACCGGTTTCGCCGACGGTCGGTCCTGACTTTCGATCCGGGCGTCGGCGTTCCGTTGCCTATTACTCTCGAGACCCGAAGCCGAACACATGGACGTCGATATCGTCGGCCTCGCCGAGTCGCTCCGCGAGGAAGCCGAGCGCGCGGACGAGCGCCGACTGCTCGTTCTCGCCGGCGATCGCGAACGCGGATACGAGGCCCTCGAGTCGATCCTCGACGCACTCTCAGTTCCGATCACCGGGACGACGCTTGTCGGTCCCGACGACCGACTCCGCTGCGAACAACTCCCGCAGGTCAACGCGAGCGACCTCCTCGGGACCACGCGGGACGTAATCGCCGTCGACGCCCACGGGGAACTCCAGCCGAACGCGCTCGGCAAAGTCACCGGCGCGGTCGACGGCGGCGGACTCTTCGTCCTGCTGACGCCGCCGCTCGAGGCGTGGCCGGACCGCCGCGGCGCGTTCGACGAATCGCTCGCCGTCCCGCCGTTCGAACTGGCCGACGTCACCGGCCGGTTCAAACGCCGCCTCGTCGAGACGCTGCGGACCCACCGCGGCATCGCGATCGTCGACCTCGAGACCGATCGGCTCGAGGCCGACGGCCTGATTGACCCGGCCCCGCGGCTGGCGACGGAGACCCCGACTCCGCCGCCGGACCACCGATTTCCGGCCGCCGCCTACGAGGCCTGTCTCACGGCCGATCAGGTCGACGCGGTCGCCGCCTTCGAGTCGCTTCGCGAGCCCGAACGGGCCGTCGTGCTCGAGGCCGATCGCGGCCGCGGCAAGTCGAGCGCCGCCGGGCTGGCCGCGGGAGCGTTCGCCCTCGAGGGCGAGCGCGTCCTGGTAACCGCTCCCGCCGCGCGGAACGCGGCGGAACTGTTCGACCGAGCGGGAGAACTCTGTGAGGCACTCGAGGGTGACGCCGCTATCGTCGACTCCCGTCGGATCGAGACGCCTGCCGGCGGCTCGATCGAATTCCTCGAGCCGACCGCGGCCGTCGAGGGGCTCGAATCGGCGGACGTCGTCATCGTCGACGAGGCCGCGGCGCTGCCCGTCGCGACGCTCGAGTCGCTGCTCGCGGCGGATCGGGTCGCCTTCGCGACGACGATCCACGGCTACGAAGGTGCGGGGCGGGGCTTCTCGGTCCGCTTCCGGGACCGACTCGCTGAGAGCGATCACGCGGTGACCGACCGCACGCTCGTCGAGCCGATCCGCTACGCGGCGGGCGACCCCGTCGAGGTGTGGGCCTTCCGGGCACTGCTGCTCGACGCTCGCCCGCCGGTCGAGCCGCTCGTGGCCGACGCGACGCCCGAGACGGTCACGTATCGACGGCTCGAGCCCGACGACCTGCTCGAGGACGACCGACTGCTCCGGGAGGCCTTCGGGCTGCTCGTCCTCGCCCATTACCGGACCGAACCCAACGACCTCGCGCGCTTGCTCGACGCGCCCAATCTCGCGGCGCGCGCGTTACTCCACGACGGCCACGTCGTCAGCGTCGCCCTGCTCGCTCGCGAGGGGGAGTTACCCGCCGACACTCGCGCGATGATGTACGAGGGCGGCCGCGTTCGCGGCAACATGCTCCCGGACGTGCTGACGAGCCAGTTGCGCGACGAGGCGGCGAGCAAACCCGTCGGCCGCCGCGTCGTCCGGATCGCGACCCACCACGCGGCCCGCTCCCGGGGACTCGGCTCGCGCCTGCTCGAGCGCATCCGCGAGGAGTTCGCCGACAGCGAGACGCCCCGCGTCTCGGACGACGAACGGGACCGTCGGTCCCGCGAGCGAGTCGACTGGCTCGGCACCGGCTTCGGCGCGACACCCGGCCTCCTCGAGTTCTGGCGCGAGAACGGCTATCGGACGGTCCACGTCTCGACGACCCGCAACGACGCCAGCGGCGAGTACTCTGCGCTCATGCTCGCGCCGACCAGCGACGACGGCCGGGCGCTCCACGACCGCCACGCCGACTGGTTCGCCCGCCGGTTCGCCGCGCTCAGTTCGGACGCGCTCGACGATCTCGCGCCCGACGTCGCTCGAGCGCTCCTCCGAAGCGTCGACGCCGACGCCGGACCCCCGCTCTCGATAACGGACCACGAGTGGCGGGTCGTCGCCGGTGCCGCCTACGGGCCGGGGCTGTTCGACGTCGATCCCGGACCGTTCAGGGCCCTCGTCGTCCGCTATCTCGTCGACGACCCCGAGACCGTCGCCCTGACGGACCGCGAGGAACGGTTGCTCGTCTTGCGCACCCTCCAGGGTCACGACTGGGAGACGGTCGCGAACCACCTCAAGTACCACTCGTCGGGCCAGTGCATGCGAGCGCTCGGCGACGCGTTTCGCCCGCTGGTCGACCGCTACGGATCGGACGCGGCGCTCGAGGTTCGGGAGCGGTTTAATGACGAATAGGTCGATCTCCGATCGGGCTCCGCGAGGCGAATCGCATCCGTAACGGGCGGCCCTGATAGTTCTCCTCCGAGACGGATGCTTCCGGAAACGCCTCAGAAGAGCCGCCGGAGCAGCCGTTCCGGAGCGAGATCCAGCACCCACGCGACGGCCCGCCACCGCCGCGTCACGTAGGCGTGGCTCCGCTCTTTACGGATCGCTCGAGCGATCTGCTCGGCCGCTGTCTCGGGCGAACACTCCCAGAACCCGCCCAGCGAGAGCTTGGTGTCGACGAACCCCGGCTCGATGGTCGTGATCGTCACGTCGGCGTCCCGGTCGCTCTGTCGATAGCGAAGCCCCTCGAGATACGTCGAGACGTAGGCCTTGGAGGCGTTGTACGCCGGTGCGTCACCGTTGCCGATGTGAGCCGCGACCGAAGAGATGCCCACGAGATGCCCATCGGTCTCGCTCGCGGTATTCGAATCGCGCTCGAAGTATTCCATCGCCGCCGTCGCGACGGCGGTGAAGCCGCCCACGTTGACGTCGACCGTCTGCCGCTCGGGCTCCCACTCGAGGTCCCGGTTGACGGTCGCGACCCCGGCGCTGATGACGACGAGGTCGACCGATGGCATCGCCTCTGCCAGTTCGAAAAAGCCGTCTCGAGCGTTCTCGAGCTCCGTGACGTCCATCGTCGCGACGTACGATTTGGTCGGCAGTTCCGCGCCGATCGCCCGCAGTCGTTCCGTCCGCCGCGCCGTCAGGCCGATCTCGTAGCCGTCCGCTGCGAGTCGCCGGGCCAGCGCTTCTCCGATGCCCGACGACGCGCCGACGATGATCGCCCCGCGAGAGTGCGTCATATCTCCGGTTCGGAGCCGTCCGCCTATAGTAGCCACTGAAACGAGTATCGTACTGATCGGACAGCTATACGGCTACCGCGCGATCAGGATACAGTGACGGTCAGTGGCCTCCGTAGATGCTCCTGAAGGCGGTACGCCTTTGCCGCGGTCCGTCGTCGCCCCGGTATGGTCGATGTCGCTCTCGTCGTCGCTATCGCGTTGCTCGTCGGTGCAATCGTCGGCGCGGCCGTCCCGATGGTACCGAGCGGCCTCCTCTCGCTGGCCGGTCTCGCCGTCTACTGGTGGGGCTCCGGACTCGCCGAACTGAGCGCCCTCACCTTCGCCGTCCTCGTCTTTATCGCCGTCGTCACCGCACTCGTCGAGTTCTTCGGCGGCTCGATCGCCGCACGCGCCGGCGGCGCATCGTGGGTGACGACGGCGGCGGCTGCCGTCGTCGGGATCGTCCTCATGCTCGTCACCGGTCCGCTGGGGCTGCTCGCCGGCCTCTTCGGCACCGTCTTCGTCCTCGAGTTCGTTCGGAACGGAGAACTCGAGGGGAGCGCGCGCTCGGCGGTCTACACGACCGTCGGGACCCTCGCGTCGACGGCGGTGCAGGTCCTGCTGACGGCGTCGGTCCTGCTCGGGTTCGTCGTGGCCGTCTTCGTGCTCTGATCGCGGGAAAGACTGAAGCCGTGGGTGTCGTTCACACGAACGAATGGAGTGTTCCGAGTCCGACTGCGAGCGCCCCGCCGCGGTCGAGCTACACATTCCCTGGGACGAGAACCGCCTCGTCTGTGCCGCCCACGCCCGCGTACTGGGTCGACGGGACGGTGTCGTCGCTGACCCGCTCCCCGACCGGAGCGAGGACTTGCTCGAGTAGTCGGGATCGATAGCGACCGCCGCTCGAGTCGTTCATCGCCCGACTACTCCCACAGTCCTCGACGGCAAACCGGGCCGGTTTCAGGGATATTCGATTGAGGCTATAATACAATATTTCGGGTTTCTCAGCCTCAATGGCCGTTTTCTCGGACCGAAGGGTTATGAACCGATCGCCCTCTCGTCCAGTCGATACCAGATGTCGAACTATCGCCGAACGTTTCTTCAGCGGACGGCCCTCGTCGGGTCCGGACTGATCGGAGCCGCGACCGGAGTCGGCGCGGCCGACACCGATTCGACCGGCGCGACCGGCAGCGCTCGCATCGAGGGCACGGTAACGCACTTCGGACGCCCGGTCGCAGACGCGACGGTGACGGCTGACGAGAACAGTACCAGAACGGACGAGTCGGGGTCGTACTCCCTCGAGATCGATCGCGGCGAGTATACACTCTCGGTGACTGCGCCGGGCTACGCGTCTCGATCGATCGCGGTCAACGTCGCGGACGGCGAGACGGTCTCGATGGACGTCGGCCTCGAGCGCGAGTGGGGTCCCGGCAGCGGTGATCTGGAGGTCTCCGCGACGCCCGTCGGCGGCGGTCGGACGATCCCGTGTGAGATCACGGTCTTCGGTGACGAGCGATACGGCGTTACCGCACCGCTCGGATCGGCTCCCGACGGTGAAAACTGGGAGAAGGGATTTCAGGTGAGCGAGGGCTGGTGGGAGATCCTGGTCACGAACGCCGAGGGATACAGCGACGGCTATCAGGAGGTACTGGTCGAAGACGGCGAGACGGCCTTCGGCTGGGTCCAGCTCGCCGAGGGCGACGACGAGATCGCGGAGACGGGACGGATCGACGGCACCGTCGTCGACGAGACCGGAACCCCCGTCGACGGCGCGACCGTTTGGACGGACGGCGCGCGAACGGCGGTCGATGACGACGGCGAGTTCGAACTCGAGCTCGAGCACGGTCGACACCGCATCGTGACGACCGCGGCGGGATACGAGCGGGTCGCGGGCGACGTTCAGGTCAAGTTCGGCCGGACGACGGGACTGACCGTCACGCTCCGGTCGCGCGACTCACAGTAACGCCCGCGGACTGCTCCCGACTCGAGGTCGATAGCGCTTCGAGCGCTCGAATCAGGGATGCGCGTAGTACGCGACCGTCTCCTCGTCGTCCTCGTCGCGGTCGTGGCGATCGATTCGTGCGAAGCCGACCCGCTCGAACTGCACCATCTCGTCGGGCTCGAGGTCGGCGACGCCCGGTTCCGCGTGCCCCGTCACGTCGCCGTCCATCGTTCGCATGCGGACGGGGACTCTCCCGTCGGCGGGCACCCAGTGGATGACGTCGACACCGCCCTCGCGGACGACGTCGATATCGTCGCCGGTGTATCGGAGGACGCCGTCGTCGAACCGGAAACAGCCGAATCCCTTCAGCCAGATGCGCTGCTCCTCGCTCTCGTCTCCGTCGGGAATGTCCCCGAGCTCGAGCATGACGGAGTCACCGACGGGGATCTCGCGAACACCGCGCTCCTCGTGATTGGGGTGAAGCGGCGGGTTCGCTTCGGCGGGCGGATCGCCGGCGAGCGGGATCTGGTTTCCGTCGCGGACGAAAAAGCGGCGGTCGGTCTCCTCGTCGATCAGGTCGCGGTTGTTCGCGTAGATCGAACTCATCGCGAGGTCGACGTCGGTGGTCGAGGTGCCGAGTCCGGTCATCGCCTCGACGATGGCCTCGCCGCGGATGCCGCGCCGGCGCAGGCTCTTGAGCGTCGGCGCTCGCGGGTCGTCCCAACCGTCGAGTTTCCCTTCCTCGATCAGCTCGGCGATCGTCGACGTGCTCATCTTGACGTCGTAGTCGTCGAGCTGGACGTGCCCCCAGTGGATGACTTCCGGATACTCCCACCCGAAGTAGTCGTAGACGAACTGCTGGCGCTTCGCGGAGTCCTGTAAGTCGATCCCGCGGATGATGTGGGTGATCTCGAGCAGGTGATCGTCGACGCCCGACTGGAAGTCGAGCATGGGCCAACAGCGGTACTCGCTGGCCTCCTCGCGCGGGTGTGGCGTGTCGATCATCCGGAAGGCCACCCAGTCGCGCAGCGCCGGGTTCTTGTGTTCGATGTCGGTCTTGACCCGCAGGACCAGCTCGCCGCTGCTGTACTCGCCGTCGATCATGGCCTCGAACTCCTCGAGGACGGTCTCCTGGTCCTTCTCGCGGTGGGGACAGGCCTCGCCCGAGTTCTTCAGCTCCGAGAACGCCTCGCCCGAACACGAGCAGGTGTAGGCCCCGCCCATCTCGATCAGTTCGCGGGCGTGGTCGTAGTAGGTCTCGAGGCGGTCGCTCGCCTTGTAGGTCGCGTCGGGCTCGAAGCCGAGATAGTCGAGATCCTCGAGGATCGCGTCGTAGGCCTCGAGGTCGGGTCGCTTGGTCTCGGGGTCAGTGTCGTCGAACCGCACGCAGAACCAGCCGTCGTAGCGCTCGCGATAGGTGCCGATGACGGCGGGCATCCGGGCGTGGCCGACGTGCCAGGGCCCGTTCGGGTTCGGCGCACACCGCATCCGGATCTCGTCGTAGTCGTCCGCATTGGGGAGATCCGGGAGGTCGTGTTTGTCTTCCTCCTCCTCGGCCTCGATCTCGGCGAGTTCCTCGGGTGCGAGTTCCTCGAGACGGGCTCGTTTCTCCTCGTACGCGAGGTCGTTGACGCGACTCACGACGCCGCCGACGACGCCGGGGACGGCGTCGGAGTGCTCTCGAAAGTCCGGGTTGTCGCCCATCAGCGGCCCCATTACGGCACCGACCGCGGCGTCGCTCTCGTGTTTGACGGCGTTCAACAGCGCGTGCTTCTCGGCCTCGCGCTCGACGCGCTCGCGTAACTCGTCTTCCATTATCGACCGGTATTCGCGCCCGGCCCAAAACCCTCGCGATTCGGGGTGTCGGCCGGGTCCACGTTCGCCGTCGCGATCTGCCCTCGTCCCGTCTCTATTATCCGATCATCCGTTCGCTCGAGCATTGCAGATAGCGCTCGTAGGGACCATCGCAGCGTCTCAGTGTCTGATCGTCGCTCTCGGTTTCGCGCCGTGAGACGACACGCGTCGCTCGAGTGCGACGAACGGCCAAAAACCGCGGGTCCGAGGTCCGCGACCGACTCGATGGGGACGGTCCCTCTCAGTACCCGCGCTGGATCAGGTAATCCGCGAGTTCACAGAGCAACTCGCGGGCCTCGTTGTCCGGTACGACCTCGAGGCGATTCTTCCCCTGCTCGACCAGATCGCGGGCCGTCTCGTTGGCGTAGGAGATCGAGCCCGCCGCCTCGAGTTCGGCGACCGCGTCGTCGATCTCCGCCTCGGTGACCGCGTCGACGTCGTCGGTGTCGACCAGATTGTCGACGTCGACGCCCTGGTTGCGGGCGTGGACGGTGATCAGCGTCTGTTTGTTCTCGACGAGGTCGCTCCCTCGTTGTTTGCCGAGTTGCTCGCTGGGGACCGTCAGGTCGAGGACGTCGTCCTGGATCTGGAACGCGCGACCGACGTCGAGCCCGTAGCCGTAGAGTGCGTCGATCGTCTCGTCGTCGGCTCCCAGCAAAATTGCGGGGAGACACGCCGATGCGGCGTACAGTACGGCCGTCTTCTGTTCGACCATCTCCAGGTACTCGTCGGGCGAGACGTCGGCTCGTTCCTCGAAGGTGACGTCCAGCGATTGACCCTCGCAGATCTTCGTACAGGTCGTCGCGAGGACGTCGAGCGCCTCGACGATGCGGTCCGACTCCGCCCCCGTATCGAGCATGATCTCGAACGCCTTCGAGTAGAGCGTATCGCCGGCCAGGATCGCCGTCTCGAGATCGTACTCCTTGTGGACGGCGGGAACCCCCCGGCGGAGATCGTCGTCGTCCATGATATCGTCGTGGATCAATGTGAACGACTGAATGACCTCGACACTGACGGCGGCGGCCATGACGTCCACCGGCCCGCTCCCATCGAGTGCGTCGAACGAGCGGTACTCCGTCGACAGCGGTTCGACGTCGGCCAATGCCTCCGCGGTCGTCAGCAGAACGGCCGGCCGTAGCCGCTTCCCGCCCGCGTCGAGCAGGTAGCGGGAGGCCTCGTAGAGTCGTTCAGGCCGTTTGATCGGCAACTCCTCTGGGATCGCGTCGTTGACCCGCTCGCGGCGCTGCCGGACCGCCTCGAGCACCGCCTCTTCGCGTGCCTCGGGACTCGTCATATCAGTCGACTAATTGGATGAGGTTTCCGTTGCGCGTGACGTGGAGGTCTCGGCCCATCTTGTACCCTTCACTCTCACAGAGATTGACGTAGCTCGAGTAGCCGCTCATATCCTGGTGAGCCGGGATGATGTTCTGGGGCTGGAGCGCATCGAGCATCTCGTAGTGGCCCTCCTGATTGAGGTGACCCGAGACGTGGATGTCGTCGTAGACTCGAGCGCCCTGCATGCCGAGCAGTTTCTCCGCCTGGTAGCGCTGCCCCTCGTTGGTCGGCTCCGGGATCACGCGGGCGGAGAAGACGACCTTGTCGCCGTCTTCCAGCTCGTAGGGAGTCTCGCCGCGAGCCATTCGGGTAAGCATTGCGCGGGGCTCGCCCTGGTGGCCGGTGACGATCGGCAGGTAGTTCTCCTTGCCCTCGTTCATGATCCGTTTGAACGTGCGATCGACGGACTTGCGGTGGCCGAACATCCCCAGATCGTCGGGGAAGTCGACGAAGTCGAGTCGTTCCGCCGTCCCGGAGTACTTCTCCATCGAGCGGCCCAGCAACACGGGCTGGCGGCCGATGTCTTTGGCAAACTCGACGAGGCTCGTCACGCGGGCGATGTGACTCGAGAACGTGGTGGCGACGATACCGCCGTCGTAGTCCTCCATGCTGTAGAGGACGTCGCGGAGGTGTTCGCGGGCGACGTTCTCGGAGGGGGTCCGTCCCTTCTTGTTCGCGTTGGTACAGTCCTCGATGTAACAGAGGACGCCCTCACCTTCGCGGCCGATCTCACGGAACCGCTCCATGTCGATTGGGTCGCCAATGACTGGCGTGTGGTCCATCCGTTTGTCCAGCCCGTAGACGACCGCCCCCTCCGGCGTGTGGAGGACGGGGTTGATCGCGTCGATGATCGAGTGCGTGACGTTGACGAACTCGAGGTCGACCTCGCCGGAGTCGCCCAGCGACATCGTCTCGCCGGCCTCCATCTTGATCAGGTCGTTCTCGACGCCGAACTTCTGCTCGCCCTCGATCTGCTGTTTGACCAGTTCGATCGTAAACGGCGTCGCGACGACCGGCGCGTCGTACCGGTGAGCCAACTTCGAGATGGCACCGATGTGGTCCAAGTGGCCGTGGGTCGGCACGATGGCCTTCACGTCGCCCTCGAGGTCGCTCATGACCCGATCGTCCGGGATTGCGCCCATGTCGATCAGGTCGAGACTGTGCATCCGCTCGGTTTCGACGTTGTCGTGGATCAGGACCTGCGAGAGGTTCAGACCCATGTCGAAGATGACGACGTCGTCGCCGGCGCGAACGGCAGTCATCTGCCGTCCGACTTCTTCGTAGCCGCCAATGGTTGCGATTTCGATTTCCATGGTTCGTAGCACTGAAAGCCGCTGAATGGACTCTCATCGAAACGGTCCGCGGACGCCTAGTCGTACGGCCCCGGCGTCTTGCAGCGCGTCGGCCATCCCGCTATGCGCTCGGTGCGACGGCGGTTCCGTCTTCGATAGCTCGCGACATCGCAAGCCCCGAACGCACTTGCCCGCGGGTTTCGCTAGTGCCCTGTACACGCCCGGGTGTTAAAAACGCAGTGGGTTGGATCGTCAGCCCTGATACCGGCCGTCTCGGTAGTCTCGGATCTCTCGGCGGTGGATAGGGGGACCCCTTCTGACACCGCAATTCATTTGCCTGTCGCTCCGAAACGAGTGTCAGTAACTATGATTTCGGAGGGATCGTCGTGTACGTGATCATCGTCGGGGCCGGCGAGGTGGGTCGATCGATCGCCGCCAACTTGGAAGAGACCCACGACGTGGCCCTGATCGACCGCGACGCCGACGTCGCCGAGGAACTCACCTACTCGCTGGACGTGCTCACGATCCGCGGCGACGGCACCGACCTCGAGACGCTGCGCGAGGCGGGGCTCGAGCAAGCGGGCCTGGTCATCGCCTGTACGGACAACGACGAGACGAACGCGGTCGTCTGCGGTGCGGCAAAGGCCGCCTCGGACGCGTTCACGATCGCACGAGTCCGACGCCGGACGCTGCTCGAGACGTGGCAGGGCTCCCAGGGTGCCTTCGGCGTCGACTTCATGGTCTGTACCGACCTGTTGACCGCACAGGCGATCTTCCGGATCTCCGGGTTGCCGAGCGCCCACGACGTCGATACGTTCGCCGGCGGTCTCATCCGGATGGCCGAGTTCGACATTCCGGCGGACAGCGCGATCGCGGACCGGACCGTCAGCGAGGCCGACTGCTACGATTCGCTCACCTTCGCCGCGATCTTTCGGGACGACGAGATGGTCGTCACCCGCGGTGATACGGTCATTCGGGGCGGCGACCGTATCGTCGTCATCGGGAGCCCGGATTCGATCAACGACTTCGCCGACGAGGTGGCCACGACGCCCGAAGAGGCCGAAGAGGTCGTCATCGTCGGCGCCAGCGAGATCGGGTTCCAGACGGCCCGCGAGTTCGAGGACCACGGCTTTCGTCCGCGGCTGATCGAACAGGATCACGACCGCGCTCGCGAGGTCGCCGAGTCGCTCCCGAACACGATGGTCATGGAGAGCGACGCGACCAATCAGGAGTTCCTCGCCCGCGAGCACGTCGGCGAGGCCGACGTCGTGATCGCCGCCCTCGACAGCGACGAGAAGAACCTGCTCGTCTCCCTGCTCGCCGACCGCCTCGGCGTCGAACGCACCGTCGCCGTCATCGAAACCCCGGAGTACGCCGACCTCTTCGAGACCGTCGGCGTCGACGTCGCCATCAATCCCCGCGAGGAGACCGCCGAAGAGATCGTCCGCTTCACCCGAGCGGACAACACCGAGAAGGTCGCGATGCTCGAGCACGACCTCGCCGAGGTCATCGAGATCGAGGTCGGCCCCGACAGCGTCCTCGTCGGCCGAGAGATCGCCGATTCGACGGACGACCTCCCCGAAGGGGTCGTGATCGGAGCGATTTCCCGGAGCGGGACGCACATCACGCCCCGCGGGTCGACGGTCGTCGAACCCGGCGATCACGTGATCGTCTTCGTCGCCGCGGCCGCCCTCGACGAGGTCATCGAACTGCTCTGAGGGCGCTCCGGTCGATATCCGTCGTCGGCCTCGCACCCGCCGCCTCGATCGTCGGACTATTCGGCTCGCGGTCTTTCCCTCTCTTGGATCGCTTCAACGAACGGACAGCGATTCGTTCTCTCTCCGCCCGCGATCGGAAACAGTGGCCGCAGAACAGTGCACTCGCGCTATCTCCGTTTGCCGTTCCGGAGCGCTCTCCGTTCGCCGACCGATCGCTCTTCGGACCGCTCGAGGATCCCGTCGATCGCCCAGCCGACCCACAGGAAGACGATCGCCATGAAGACGGCCATCTCGAGCCGGACGACAGACCCGTACCGGACGGCGAGGACGAGGGCCATGATCGCCACCGCGGCAGCGACGACGCTGAAGACGTCGTAAAACGAGTGCGGGTGGCGAACGCTTGGTACTCGAACGCTCATAGTTTACAGTACGCACGGTTCATATATAGACTCTCGGCACAGCTGACCGAACGGGTTCTCCTGCTCCAATCCGCTCTTCGCCGGTCTGCCCGTTTTTGCTGGTCTACAATGAGGTCGTTCAGGGAGTGTCACGTTACGATGGATTAATAGGATCCAGCCAAAATGCCGTTACATACCGTGTCCAGACGTCACTGCCCGAGTGGGGTGTTCTATGCGGATCCGTACTGACTGGCGCGCCAGCGTCGCGCTCGTCGGGACCGTTCTCAAGTACCTCTCCGTCCCGCTAGTGATCCCGATCGTCGTGGCGCTCATCTACAGCGACCCCGTGTTTCCCTTCGTCGCGACGATCGCGCTCACGATCGCCGTCGGCTACGGCCTCGAGCGACTGAGCCCCGAACCGGACCTGGAGATCCGCGAGGCGATGCTCTTCGTGGCGATGTCGTGGCTGGCAGTGGCGGTCATCGGCGCGGTGCCGTACGTGATCGCGGGTTGGGGGACCGAATCGACGCTCGCTCATCCCGTCAACGCCCTGTTCGAGTCGATGTCCGGCTTTACGACGACCGGAGCGACCGTCCTCGGTGAGATCTCGTTCGAGCGCCACTCGCACGCCCTCCTGATGTGGCGACAGCTCACCCAGTGGCTGGGCGGGATGGGGATCATCGTGTTGATGGTCGCGATCCTCCCCGAATTGGCGGTCAGCGGGGCACAGCTCGTCGAGTCGGAAGCCCCGGGACCGCAGTTACAGAAACTCACGCCGCGAATCGCCGAGACGGCGCGCATCCTCTGGCTCGTCTACTTCGCGTTCACCGTCGTTTACATCGGCATTCTCTACGGACTCCATCTCGCCGGGATGGCCCCCAATATGGACCTCTACAACGCGATCGCCCACGGGTTCACGACGCTCCCGACGGGCGGATTCTCGCCGGAGGCCGACAGCATTGCGGCGTTCTCCCCGATCGTGCAGTGGACCGTCATCCCGTTCATGATCATCGCCGGGACGAACTTCGCCCTGTTCTGGCACGTCTTCAGCGGCGAGGGCCACCGCTTCGTTCGCAACTCGGAGTTTCGCACCTACATCGGTGCGATCATCGGGCTAACCATCTTGCTCGCAGGGGTCCTCTATACCGGCGCCGCCCCGGCACTGCAGAGTCTCGGCGGCGTGACGGAGGGCGTGTTCGAAAACTCACTGCGGCAGAGCGCCTTCCAGATCGGATCCCTGTTGAATTCGACCGGCTACGCGACCAGCGACTTCGCCGAGTGGTCCTCGACGGGCAAAATCGTGCTCCTCTTCGCGATGCTCATCGGCGGCTGTGCCGGTTCGACCGGCGGTGGCGTCAAGGTCGTTCGGTGGCTGATCGTGTTCAAGGTTCTGCGTCGGGAGCTGTTCACGGCCTCCCATCCGGAAGTCGTCCGCCCGATTCGACTCGGCGGCAACGTGGTTGACGAGGACGCCATCCGCGGCGTGCTCGGCTTCACCTTTCTCTACCTGTTCATCTTCGGTATCGCCGCATTTCTCATCGCACTCGACGCGAACCGTATCGGCTACTCGCTGACGCCGCTCGAGGCGTTCAGCGCGAGCCTCGCGACGATCGGGAACATCGGCCCCGGTTTCGGCTCTCTCGGCCCCTTCGGGAGCTACCTGAACTTCCCGGTGAGTTCGAAACTCCTGATGATCTTCCTCATGTGGATCGGCCGCCTCGAGATCATCCCCGTCCTCGTCATGTTCACCGGCGGGTTCTGGACCCGATAAAAAAAGACCGTCCGTCCTCGGCCCTCGCTCTCCTCCGCTCTCGCGTTCAATCGATCGTCGTTCCCGGATTCTCGCCGCCGAGGAACGACTCGAGCGACTCGAGCCCGAAGATCGACGCCTCGGCCTCGAGCGCGAGCAGCGTCCGCACTTTGCCGGCCATCCCGCCGGTCACGTCGGTCGCCTCGCTCGCCCCGAGCACGTCGGCGACGCTCTCGAAGTCGTCGATTCGATCGATCACGGCGTCCGCCTCGTCCAACACGCCGGGAACCGTCGAGCAGAGCCCGACCCGGTCCGCTTCGAGCGCCCGAGCGAGGGCCGCCACGAGTTCGTCGCCGCTGACGACGGTCGCACCCGCGCCGGCGTGGGCGATCACGTCGCCGTGAAGGACGGGGACGAACCCTTCCTCGAGCATCGTTTCGACCTGTCCGGTCGGCAGGTCGAGTTCCCCCTCGCCGTCGCGGTGGCCCGCCGAGAAGGGGTGTACCGGCACCGCTTGGACGTCGCGCTCGAGCAGCCGTCTCAGGACGAACTGATTCAGGGTCTTCATCGCGCCGTGGATCGCGAGCGCCGCGCTCGCGTCGCGCGTTCCGTCGGTCGTACTGACGCCGTGTTCGCTCGCGTTGTGGTGACCGAAGCTCCCGCCGCCGTGGACGACGACGAGGTCTTCGCGACCGCCGTCCCGCGCCGCCGCGATCGCGTCCGCCGCCCGCTCGAGCGCCTCGCCGTCGAGGGTCTCCGGTCGGTCCTTCTCCGTGATGACGCTGCCGCCGAGTTTCAGGACGATCATTCGAGTCGCTCCACCCCCGTTTCGGCGAGTTCCGCGCGGAAGGCGTCCTCACAGCCCGGGGTAAAGGAGAGGGCCGTCTCCGTCTCCTCGGTGGGGTCCAGCGCGACGATACAGCCGCCCCCGCCGGCACCGGTGAGCTTCGCGCCGCGGGCACCCGCGTCGCGGGCCGCCCAGACCATCGTGTCGAGCGAGCGCGAGGAGACCCCCAGCGCGGCGAGGAGCCCGTGATTGAAGTCCATCAGCCGCCCGATCTCATCGACGTCGCCGTCGGCGAGCGCGTCCTCGCCGTTCCGAACCACGTCGCCGATGGCTTCGACCGTGTGGGCCGCGAAGTCGTACTCCTCGCGCAGGTCGCGGACGCCCGCGACCAGTTGGCCGGTGTCGCCCGCGCCGCCGTCGAACCCGATCACGATCGGCAGATCCGGTGCCTCGAGCGAGCGACAGTCGTCGCCCTCGACGCGGACCGCGCCGCCGGTCGCCGAACAGAACGTGTCGGCCCGCGAGGCCTGCCCGTCCTGGACCTTAGACTCCGTCTGATAGGCCCGCTCGGCGAGTTCCTCGGGCTCGAGGGTGACGCCGAGTTCGCGGGTCGCCGCGTCGATGGCTGCGACGACGACCGCCGCCGAGGAACCGAGGCCGGCACCCAGCGGAATGTCGCTCTCGATCGTGACGTCGAAGCCGGCGTCGTCCTTCCCGGTGACGTCCCGGACCTGTTCGATCGCGCCGTCGACGTACTGCGTCGCCGCCGTCACCAGGGATTCCGGCACGTCGACATCGGGTCGGCCGTCCGCCGTGGCTCCGTACTCGACCGTGAACCCGTTCAGGCTGAGGTCCTCGGCGTTGACCCGCAGCCGTCCGTCGTCGCGTCTGTGCACCGCCACTCGCGCCCGCCGTTCGATCGCACATGGAACGGCGGGTTCGCCGTAAACCACCGCGTGCTCCCCGAACAGGTACACCTTCCCGGGAGCGCTCGAGCGTGTCATGCCCGGCCGTTCGTCCGACGACGGTTAATAGCTATCTTTGTGCTCGAGCGAGAGTGCACCCGGTCGCCGCAACTCGGGCAGTACGCGACGTATTCGTTGGTGTTATACCTGGGTGGTACTGATTGCGGCTGTGAATCGACGAACGTATCTCGGACTCCTCGCGAGCAGTGCTACCGTCGGCGCTGCGGGTTGTCTCGCCGACCTCGACGGAACGGATATTGACAGCGACGAACACCCGGTTGGTGCCTGGGCGGACGGGACAATCGAGTTCGCTCTTCCGCCGTTTCAGGATGCGGAGGAACTCGAGCAGCAGTACGCGGGGACCTTCGAGTGGCTCGCAAACGGGTTCGAGGAAGTCGACTCGGTCGAGGGAACGCCGACGACCAGCTACAGCGCAGTCGTCGAGAGCGTCGTCCAGGGCCACACGGAACTGGCGAATCTCTCGCCGATCATCTACGTTCTCGCACGAGAGGACGGCATCCATCCGCTGGCGATCAACTGGTCTCACGGGAGCGACGCGTATCACACCTACATCGCCACCCGGGACGAAACGGATATCGAGACACTCGGCGACCTCGACGGGACGACGGTCGCGATGGTCGATCCGTTGAGTACGAGCGGGGGGATGTTCCCGCGGTACATGCTCGCCGAGGCCGGCCTCGACGCGGGAGATATCGATACCGAACCGGCCGATTTCGACATCGAGTGGTCGTTCGGCCACGACGCCGCATTGCAGGCGCTCGAGAACGGCCACGTCGACGCGGCCGCCTATGGCGACTTCCAGCATCCGGACGACGACGCGATCGTCAAGCTCGCCGAGAGCGATCCGATCCCGTTCGATCCGGTCGTCGCCAAACCGGACACGCCCGAGTCCGTCCGCGAACGACTGAGCGAGCGGCTGATCGAGGCGCCCGACGACGCGCTCGAGGACCATCGAGTCGACCGGTACGGTCCCGTCGAGCCCGGAACGTACGACCCGGTTCGGAGCGTCGCCGAGGAGATGGGCGTCGAGGTCGCGGACCTCGAGGAGGAAACGGACGACAACTAAGCCCGCGTCGATGCTCAGCGCTACCGCCGTCGAAAAGCGATACGGGGACGAGATCGCGGTGAGCGACATCGATTTCGAGCTCGAACCCGGCGAACTGACCGTTCTGATCGGCCGATCGGGTGCCGGTAAAACGACGCTGCTGCGCTGTGTGAACGGACTCGAACGCCCCGATTCGGGGACGATCCGACTCGACGGGAGACGGGCCGAGCCGACGGACGTCGCGCTCGTGTTTCAGGCGGGTGCACTGATCGACTGCAAGTCCGCACTCGAGAACGTCCTCGACGGCGCGCTCGGCCACGAACCGGCCTGGCGGGAACTGCTCGGCTGGCACGGAACCGACGAAAAGCGCGCAGCGATCGAGCGGTTGCACGCCGTCGGACTGGCCGGCGACGCGGATCGGCGCGTCGGCGACCTCTCGGGCGGCGAACGCCAGCGAGTCGGTATCGCTCGCGCGCTCCAGCAGGAACCCCGCGTGTTGCTCGCGGACGAGCCGGTCGCCTCCCTCGATCCCGCGACGGCTCGCTCGGTGCTCGAACTGCTCGCCGCCGTCGTTCACGAGCGACGGCTCGTCGGACTAGTCAGTCTCCATCAACCCCGGCTCGCTCGCGACCTCGCCGACCGGTACCTCGGTCTGTCCGACGACCGCGTGGCGCTCGACGCTCCAGCCAGCGTTACCGACGAAGCGGCCATCGCAGCGGTGTACGATGACTGACGCGGGTGCCGACGATCACGTGGATCCGGTAGACGGGACGCCGGCAGGTGCTGAGACGGCGACTGCAGACCAGAACGACGAACGAGCGACCGACACCCCGGATACGAACGAAATCGACGCCGAGTTCGACCGTCTCCAGCGGCAGTGGCGTCGTCGCACGGTCGTTCGGACCGCCGTGTTCGTCGGGCTCGTACTAAGCGTCGTCGCGACCGCGCGGTGGCTCGGGTTCGATCTCGCCTATCTCTACGCCCATCGAGGGAACTTCGCGTCGGTCCTGCTCGAGGAGATGCTCGCCCCATCACAGCTCTGGGAGCAGTTACACGGTGACGCACCGACGTTGCTGCCAGCAGCGCTCGAGACGCTCGCCATCGCCGCCGTCGGGACCACGATCGGCCTGCCATTGGCGCTGTGTTTCGGTGTCCTCGCGGCAAGCAACGTCACGCCGCGGGCCGTCTACGGTCCGATGCGGCTCCTTCTCGGCGGCATCCGCGCGGTTCCGAGCATGGTATACGCACTGCTGTTCGTGATCCTCGCAGGACTCGGGCCCGTCGCCGGAGCGCTCGCGATCGCGATGGGAACGATCGGTGACCTCGGCCGACTCTTCGCCGACGAGATGGAGGAAATCGACCGCGCCCCCGTCGACGCCGTCAGCTCGAGCGGGGCGGGGATCCCCGCGACGACGTCCGCCGCTCGCCTTCCCCAGGTGACGACGGCGTACGTGGCCTGGACGCTGTTCTACCTCGAGCTCAACGCGCGAAAGAGTTCGGTACTCGGGATCGTCGGCGCGGGCGGAATCGGGTATCCGTTGATCATGGCGTTCCGGGCCCGCAATTACACTCGGGTGATGGCGGCCATCGTCATCATCCTGGTCCTCATCGTCGGCGTAGAGACAGCGGCCAACGGACTTCGGAGCTACCTCGACGCGGACCGCCGGGCCGCTCGAGCGTGAGACGCCGATAGAGGGACTGTGAGTGGGTACCGGCACAGATGGTCGTCCTCGAAACGGACGTGGATCGGCTACGGCGGCGTGTGAGAGGCGGACTTATGTCCCTCCAGCCGAACGTCGGTCGTATGTCGCTCGTCTTGCCCAGCGAACTCGTCGTCGATCGGTTCCTGCCGACGGTCCGGGCGATGCTGGCCGCGCGCCTCGCCGATCGCGGGCTGACCCAGCGGGAGATCGCCGCCGAACTCGGCGTGACCCAGGCCGCGGTCAGCAAGTACGTCGGCGGTGAGAGCGGCGGTGACGATCGCTTTCGAGACGACCCCGAGACCGTCGCCACCGTCGACCGCATCGCGGACGGACTCGCCAGCGGCAAGATGGACGGCTACGACGCCCTCGCCGAACTCCTCTCGCTCGTCCGCAGCCTCGAGGACCGCGGTCCGATCTGTGAACTCCACGAGGAGGAGATGCCCGAACTGCAGGGGCTGGGCTGTGATCTGTGCGTTCGCGGTCTCGATCCCGACGTGCGCGCCGAACGGGACGTCCTCGCGAACGTACGAACGGCCGCGCGGACGCTCGCCTCGATTCCCGGCATGGCTGCCCACATCCCGAACGTCGGAACGAACGTCGGGATGTGCCTGCCCGATCCCCGCGACGAGACAGACGTCGCCGCAGTTCCGGGCCGGATCTACGCGATGAACGGCCGGATCGAGATCCCCGCCAATCCCGAGTTCGGTGCCTCGAAACACGTCGCGACGGCGGTCCTCGCCGCCAACGGCGTCGACGCCGAAATCCGCGGCGCGATCAACGTCGCGACCGACGACGATCTGCTCGACGCCGCGCGGGGGATGGGTCTCGATCCGCTCGAGTTCGACGCCGACTACGAGGACCGCGGCGCGCACCTCCGAAGCCGGTTCGCGGACCGGGGGCGGGTTCCGGCCGTCGCCTACCACCGCGGCGCGTTCGGCATCGAACCCGCGACGTACGTCTTCGGTGCGACGGCCGCCGACG
Source organism: Natrinema amylolyticum (assembly GCF_020515625.1). Classification (NCBI taxonomy): domain Archaea; kingdom Methanobacteriati; phylum Methanobacteriota; class Halobacteria; order Halobacteriales; family Natrialbaceae; genus Natrinema; species Natrinema amylolyticum. Next base: position 455,426 of record NZ_JAIWPJ010000001.1, on the reverse strand, counting down.
CCGCCGAACGGATCGAAACGCTGCTCGCGGAAACACCGTCACGGTGATGACGCCGTCTCGTTGACGTTCTGCGGTCTCCCCGTGGCCGGTCTCGACACCCGACGGCTCGAGTTTCGTCGTCGAACCCGCTTTCCTGACGCTCAGCCTCGGAGCCCGCACTCCGAACTGTCGCGGTCGCGTTCTCGCTCGAGCGTCTGATAGCCGTTGACCAGCCGGTCTGGAATCGCGTCGATGTTCGCGTACAGGCTCTCGAGAACGACGCTCACCGCTTCGAACTCCCGACCGCGATACGCACGTAACGGATCGCTTTCCCACTCCACGAATCCCGCCGCCTCCAGCAGCGGGAGATGCTGGTGGCGCAACCGGAGCCGTAATCGGTCGAGATCCGTCGACCCGTTCGAATTCGCCGCCGCTTCCGGCAACGGGACGGACTCACCGGCGGAGACGCCCATCAACTCGTCGACGATCCGTCGTCGCGGTTCGGCGAGAGGACGGTAAACACTCGATCCCACCGAGCGATCACGTCGGCAGGTCGCCGTGACGAGACGCTATCCATACCACTATGGGAACGGCTGTCACACAGTAAACCTTCCCCATTGTTTCCAGTTGACATACCTTTCGATAAACTGGTAATTCCGGTCGTTCGATCGAGCCGTCACTCACCGCCTACTGCCCGAACCGATTCGATCCGGGGACGAGCCCTCGGGTCGATAGCCGTGCCCGGTACTCGAGCGCAACGGCTGTTCGCGACGGGGCAACGAGAAAACGAACAGTGTCGAAACCGACCGAATTAGACGCCGCTCTCGAAGTCCTCGAGCGAGTAGGACGGCTCCGCGCCGCGCCGATCGAGGACCTCGTTGGCCAGCAGCCAGTAGACGACCGAGAGGGCCTTGCGACCCTTGTTGTTCGTCGGGACGACGAGGTCGACGTTACTGACCTGGTTGTTCGAGTCACACATCGCGATGACCGGGATGCCGACCGTGATGGCCTCCTTGACGGCCTGGGCGTCGCCGATCGGGTCGGTGACGACGAGCACGTCCGGCTCGATGTAGCCGTCGTACTTCGGGTTCGTCAGGGTGCCCGGGATGAAGCGGCCGGTGCGGGCGCGAGCGCCCACGGCTTCGGCGAACTTCTCCGCCGGGAACCGACCGTACTGGCGCGAGGACGTGACCAGAATCTGCTCGGGATTGTAGTTCGCGAGGAAGTCCGCGGCCGTACGGATGCGGCCGTCGGTCTTCGAGACGTCGAGCACGTAGAGCCCGTCGGTTCGGACGCGGTGGATGAACCGGTCCATGTCCTCGGTCTTCTGCTGGGTCCCGATGTGGACGCCAGCGCCGAGGTAGTCCTCGACGGGGATCAGCAGGTCCGCCTCCTCGTCGGACATGACGTCGTCGTCGAGGGTCGGACCGGCGTCCGCTTCCTCGTCGACGTCGTCGGCTTCTTCGGCGTCGGCCGCGGGCGCTCCCTCGGCGTCGGCGGGCTGTTCGTCTACTGGCTCGACGTCGTCGGCGTCGGCGGCGGGGCCAGCCCCTTCGGCTGGCTCCTCGTCGATCGCCTCCTCGGCGGCGTCGAGCCCTTCCTGGGTTGCATCGTTCTCTGTCATGTCGCGTCGTCTGCGATTCGAATGAGCTCGTTGAGCTTTGCGGTTCGCTCGCCGCCGACGGCACCCGTCTTGATGAAGGGCGCGTCGGTCGCGACGGCGAGGTGTGCGATCGTCGCGTCTTCGGTCTCGCCCGACCGGTGAGAGACGACCGAGTCGTAGCCGTTCCCCGTCGCGAGCTCGATCGCGTCGAACGCGTCCGTCAGCGTCCCGATCTGGTTGGGCTTGATCAGGATGCTGTTGGCCGCGCCGCGATCGATCCCCTCGACGAGACGGTCGGTGTTGGTGACGAATAGGTCGTCACCGCAGATCAGCGTCTGATCGCCGACTTCGTCCGTGAGGTCGGCGAAGGCGTCGTAATCGTCCTCGTCGAGCGGATCCTCGACGTAGACGAGGTCGTACTCCTCGACCAGGTCCGCGATGTATGCGATCTGTTCGTCGGTGTCACGGCTCCGATCGCTGTACTCGTACGTTTCCGACTCGGAATCGTACAGCTCAGCGCCGGCGACGTCCAGTCCGAAGCCGATGTTAAAGCCGACCTCGTCCTGAACCATCGAGACCGCCTCAGCGACGATTTCGAAGGCCTCGCTGTCGTCGATCGACGGCGCCCACGCGCCCTCGTCGCCCTTGCCACAGGGAACGTCGCGTTCCTCGAGCAGATCGGCGACGGCCGCGTGGACGGCCGCGTTGGCGAAGACGGCGTCCGCGACGCTGGGTGCGCCGACGGGTGCGGCCAGGAACTCCTGAATGTCGGTCGCGTCGGCGGCGTGTTCGCCGCCACCGACGACGTTACCGAGCGGAATCGGGAAGTTGTCGCCCCGGAATGTGCCGCCGAGGTGCTGGAACAGCGGCGCGCCGAGCACGTCGGCACCGGCCTTCGCGGCGGCCATCGAGATCGCGACCGCGCTGTTAGCGCCGAGTTCCGAGAAGTCGTCGGTGCCGTCGGCGGCGTGGAGCGCGGCGTCGACGTCGCGCTGATTACCCGCGTAGACCTCGCCGACGAGCCGGGGAACGGCGCGTTCCCGAGCCGCGGCGATCGCCTCGCTCGGCGGCCGCTCGACGGCCTCGTACTCGCCGGTACTGGCACCGCTCGGTGCTGCGGCGCGGCCGAAGCCGCCGCTCTCGGTCACGACATCTGCCTCGACCGTCGGATTCCCTCGCGAGTCGAGGATCCGGCGCAGCCGAATGTCGGTGATGAGCGTCATTTCCGGTCGTACCCCCGCTTGACGGTAAAGGGCAACACACCGGCGTCGTACTCCTCGGCGGCGATGAGGATCGGTTGGGTCTGCTCCGTCTCGATCAACACCGGCGCGCCGTAGGAGACCTGCAGCGCTCGAGCGCCGAGGATGCGTGCCTTCTCGTAGCGGTTGTGCTGTTGTTGTTGCATTGTTACTGGTACGGGGAGACGACGTCGACGAGGTCTTTATGACTGACGAGCATGCGCCGACAGCAGTAGCGCTCGACGCCGAGCTCGTCTAAGACCTTCTCGGGGTCCTCGTCGCCCTCGTTCGCTCGCTCGTCGAACTCCTCCCAGTGTTCGGCGACGACGTTGCCACAGGTGAAACACCGGACCGGTACCATCATGCTTGAATCACCTTAGCGGTAGGACTTCTGGTAGCGCGCCCGAGCGCCCGGGCCGCCCCACTTCTTCGGTTCGGACTGGCGAACGTCGTTGACCAGCAGCGACCGATCGAACTCCATGAACGCGTCGCGGAGTTCGGCGTCGTTCGAGTGCTGGACGATCCCGCGTGCGATGGCGGTCCGGACGGCGTCGGCCTGTCCACTGATTCCGCCACCCTCGACGCGAACGTCGATATCCATCTCGTCGCGGAGGTCCTCGCCCACGATGCGGAACGCCTCGAGCATCTTGAGCCGGGACATCTCCGGTTCGACCAGTTCGACGGGTTGGGAATTGATTCGAACGCGACCCTCGCCTTCGCGCACCGTGGCGCGAGCGACGGCCGTCTTTTTCTTGCCACTCGTGTTGGTTACCATGTGACGTTAGCACCTAACTGTTCGGACACTTCGTGTAGGTGGACGAAGCGGATGTTCGACAGCCGATCCAGTGACGTTCCCTCGAGCACTTCCGTTTCGTGATCGTCGTCGTTCTCGTAGGGGTTGCCGACGTAGACGCGGACGCTGTCGAGTGCCTCGCGGCCACGGGTTTTCTTGTACGGCAGCATCCCGCGAACGGACCGCTTGAAGATCGTGTCCGGTCGTTTAGGATAGTACGGCCCGCGGTCCGAGCCGAGTTCCAGCCGCGTGCGGTACGTCTCGAAGATGTCTTCCTTGTCGCCGGTAATGACCGCGTCCTCGGCGTTGACGATCGCGACGCGGTCGCCGTCCAGCGCGCGCTGGGCGACTTCGCTCGCGACCCGACCGAGAATACAGTCCTGTGCATCGACGACGAGATCTGCGTCGAACTCTGCGAGACTCATCGAATCACCCGGACGTCAGCCCCTTCGGGGTTGTCCTCGAGCGCTTGCTCGAGCGATACCGATTCACCGACCTGATCAATCTTCGTCTCTGCGGACGAAGAGAAGTTGACGGCGGCGACGGTGACGTTCTTCTGTAGTGCGCCGGATCCCAGCACTTTGCCGGGAACGACGACAGTCTCTTCTTCGCGTGCGTATCGCTCGATGCGGCCTAGGTTCACCTCAGCGTGGGTGCGCCGGGGCTTCTCGAGTCGATCCGCAACGTCTCGCCAGACGTCGGCGTCCGCTTCGCGGGACGTCGACTTCAGCTCGGCGATAAGATCGTTGAGCCTCGGATTAGTCTTGCTACTCATTGGTATCCTCCAACTGCTAACTGATCGACGACGCGAGGAATTGCACCGTCGACTGTGGAATCGAAATTGTTGTACTGCCGAACGGACCGTGTCGTGAAACGATCGTGTACTGCGCGACCGTTCTCCGACTCTCGTTCGGTCGTAGAGAAGTGATGCAGGGAGCAGGATTTGAACCTGCGGACTCCTACGAGACAGCGCCCTGAACGCTGCGCCGTTGGCCTAACTTGGCTATCCCTGCTCGCACTTCCGTCTACCCGTCGCCCCTTCAAACCCCTTTCGATTCCAGCGAACGCGCGATCGCCGGTCTCGTCGCTCACGGCAGCGGCGAGCGGCGCGTCCTGAGTGGGTTGGGGGCGTCGGTTCATGTCTACAGCTGTACTGCGTCTTCGAGTTCGGTCGCGCGTTCCGCGATCGTATCTGCGGCCCGCGTCACGAGTTCCTCGATTGGGAACGAGCCGTCGGTCTCCACGTGGAAGACGAAGGCGTTCGGCACGTCCTCGACCCGGACCTCCTTGCCCGGATAGCGGTTCGAGAGGTCGTGGTCGAATTCGCTCGTCGAAACGAGCTCACCGTCGTCCTCGATGACACCGCGGATGATCCGACTCTCCTCGTCCTCGAACTCGGGGAGCTCACCGTCGACCTCCACGCGCTGGAGATGCCGGTAGCCCACCGCGACCCCGCCCTGATGTTTGGCGTGGTCTTTCCCGCGGTCGATGACGGCGTCAGCCTCGGCCTCGAGGCGCTGGCCGTCCTTGAGATCGATGATCGGGACGTTCTCCTCGGCGGGTTGAACGAGATCATCGCTGGAGACGAGATCGCCGGAGTATGCGGTGTCCGGCCCTTCGACGTCGATCGAGAGCGTGACGGTGTCGTCGTCACCGAACTCGCCGACCGGCGGCGTCGTCAGCGGGACGAGCCCGAGCCGCAAGGCGAGTTGCTCGTCGAACATGACCGACGAGTTCTCGACGAACCGGACGGTGTCGATCGCCATCGTCGGCACGTCGGCGACCATCGCTCGACGGATGCCGTTGGCGAATCCGGGTGTCACGCCGCGAACGAGGAACCGCGCTTCGCGATCCTCGCGTTCGACGAACTCGACGTCGTACTCCTCAGTCATGATCTAGTAGCCGCCCTTGCCTTTCGGAGCGCGCGATCCGTCGTGCGGGATCGGCGTGACGTCCTCGATGCGCCCGATCTCGATACCCGAGCGGGCGAGCGCACGGATCGTCGCCTGTGCGCCCGGACCGGGGGACTTCTGGAGGTTGCCGCCGGGGCCGCGCACGTGAACGTGCAGGCCCGTGATGCCGGCCGCTTTGACCTCTTCGGCGACGGACTCGGCCATCTGCATGGCCGCGTACGGCGACGCCTCGTCGCGGTTCTGCTTGACCGCCGTCCCACCGGAGGACTTGGCGATCGTCTCCGCGCCCGTGAGGTCGGTCACGGTCATGACGGTGTTGTTAAACGATGCGTGTACGTGGGCAATGCCCCATTTTTCGTCGTCCTGACTCATGTTACTGACCCTCCGCGCGTTCGGGGTGGAGTTCGTCCGCGAGCGGACTGTTCTCGTCGAAGGCCACCAGATCCTCTTCGTCCATATCGACGACGTAGGAGGGAACGAGGTGGCGCTGCCCGTCGACCACGATGTGGCCGTGGGTGATGAACTGACGGGCCTGCTGGGCCGTGTTCGCCAGCCCGCTGCGATAGACGACCGTCTGGAGTCGGCGCTCGAGGATGTCTTCGACCTCGAGCGACAGGATGTCGCCGAGCTCGTCGGTCTCGTCGAGGATGCCGACGCGTTTGAGCCGACCGAGGAACTCGTCGGAGCGGCGGATGACGGTTTCGTCGTCCTGGGCCTGGCCGAGCAGTTCTCGAGCCTCGCGCCGGTAGGAGCGAAGCTCGGACTGAGCGCGCCAGAGCTCTTCCTTGTTGGAAAGCCCGTAGCGGTCGACGAGGGAGTGTTCGGAGGCAATGCGCTCACCCTGGTAGGGGTGGTTCGGCGTCTCGTATTGCTTGGTGTCAGTGCCGAGTGGCATTATTCACCCTCGTCCTCTTCTTCGGCGGCGGCCTCTTCGGCCTGTTCTTCGCGGATCTCTTCGACGTTGACTCCGATGGTGCCCTCCGTACGACCGGTGGACTTGGTTCGCTGACCGCGAACCTTCTGGCCTCGCTTGTGGCGAGAGCCCTTGTAGGAGTCGATCATCTTCATCCGGTTGATGTCGTGTTGTCGAGTCAACTGGAGATCGTTGCCGATCTCGTGCGTCGTTTCGCCGCTGTAAAAGTCGTCCTGACGGTTGTTGAGCCAGTCCGGGACTTCGTCAGCGTAGTTCTCGACGACTTCGATGACGCCATCGATGACGTCGTCGTCGAGTCGGCCGAACGTCGCCGTTCGGTCGACACCCGCTTCCTCGGCGATGAGCCGGGCGGTTCGGCGACCGATCCCGTTCATCTCCGAGAGCGAGCGCTCGACGGACTTCGTCCCATCGAGGTCGGTTTGCCCGATGCGAACGAAGTATCGAAGATCTTCGTCGTCTTCTTGTTCTTGAGGTTCTTCGGCGCTCATATTGTCGTGTATCTGTGTCTGGTCTGCGCGCGTTGCAAATGACTGGCGGGAAAACGCCAGTGAAGTGTCCGACGTTGTGGCGGGGATTCGAACCCCGGAGGCTTGACGCCACATGGTTAGCAACCATGCGCCTTGGGCCGCTTGGCTACCACAACACCGTTCGTCTATCATCGCCCTCTCGGACTCGGGGATCGCTCCCCTACACGTATTGCACCCGGACTTACCCCCGTCTACTACTTAAGGGCAACGAAAGGGCGCAGCGTCTCGTATGACTCTCACTCCCACGTTACTCCCGCTCGAGCCAAAGCACAAACGACCGACGACGTGCGGTCGGTAGTGGCGCTACGCGCCGGCGTACTCCTCGATGTACTTCTCGTTGATCTCCCACTGGCCCTCGTCGTTTTGAATCATGTACTCGCCGTAGTAAGGGACTCGGTCGGCGACGGTATCGCGGAAGGCCTTGCGGATCTCGGCTTTCGACATCTCGCCCATCGACTTGAGATCGTCGTTGCGGTTGAGACAGCCCTTGAGGTAGCCCTCGTGGGTGACTCGAACGCGGTGGCAGTTCGCACAGAAGGTAGGGTTCTCTACGGGGTCGACGATTTCGACCATCCCGCTGTCTTCGCTCGCCGCGTCGCCACCGATCCAGTAGCGCTTCCGGTCGTGCATCTCCCGGTGTTCGACCTCGTCGGCTTGCTCGGCCAACCAGTCGTGAACCCGCTGGATATCGATGTTCCACTCCGGCTTGCCCGTCAGTTCGGGCATGTACTCGATTAACTGCAGTTGGAGCCCGTCGTTTGCCGCGACGTGGTCGACCATCTCCGGCACGTACCCCGCCGTGTGTTCGAAGACGACCATGTTGAGTTTGACCGGGTCGAGCCCCGCGTCCAGCGCGGCCTCGACGCCCTCGAGCACCTTCTCGTACGCCCCGCTCTTCGTCACGGCGGCGAAGTCCTCCGGGTCGAGCGCGTCCTGAGAGACGTTGACCCGCTCTAAGCCGGCGTCGACGAGGTCCTCGGCGCGGCCGGGGAGGAACGTCCCGTTGGTCGTCAGCGAGACCTCCATCTGCTCCGGCGTGCGCTCGATGATCTCCTCGAGATCCTGTCGAAGCATCGGTTCTCCACCGGTGAACTTGACCGCGTCGACGTCGAACTCGGCGGCGACCTCGAGAAACCGGACGACGTCGTCGGTCGACATCTCGTCGTCCTGCGGGTCCATCGGTCCCCGAGTGTCCCCGAGCCCCTCGTTGTGACAGTAGACGCAGTCGAAGTTACACCGATCGGTGAGGGAGACCCGAACCCCAGTTACCTCCCGCCCGAATTCGTCGGTGAGCATACCACTCGTTTGCAGTCGAATCCGCTTAAACGCGCCGGGGATTTCGACGTCGCGTAACCGATTTCGGTTTCCGAATGGTGTCAGCGCGCTATCGAGATCGCTCCGCCGTCCGACCGGGCGCGGTATCTTGGTCGTCGGCGTGGTGGCTCTCCCCATGAGTACCATCGCGGAACTCTCGGTTCCCGCCACGGAGTTCGCGCTTCGACACACACTCGCGGCGACGGACGACCTCGACGTGGAGATCGAACGCGTCGTCGCGTACGATCCGGATCACGTCATGCCGTACGTCTGGTTCGCCGGCGACGAATCGACGCTCGCGACCGCCGACGACGCGCTGGCGGACGATCCCAGCGTCGACGAGTGCGAATCGCTGACGGATCTGGACGACGAGCGTCTCTACCGGATGAACTGGGTGGACGACGTCACTATGATGCTCCACCTGCTGACCGAGGAGAAGGCGACAGTCCTCGACGCACACGTCGAGAACGAAACGTGGCGGTTTCGTGTGCTCTTCCCCGAACGAGAGGCGCTCTCTCGGACCTACGACTTCGCGACCGAGCGGGGGCTCTCCATCGAGATTCAGAAGATCCACCGACTCGAGGAGAACCGTCACGGGCGGTTCGGCCTCACCGACGCCCAGTACGAGACGCTGGTTACGGCCCTCGAGCGCGGCTATTACGAGATTCCCCGCGAGATGGACATGGATCATCTGTCGGACGAACTCGGTATCTCCCATCAGGCGCTCTCCGAGCGACTCCGGCGCGCGCATCGAACGCTCGTCGAGGAAGTCGTCGACGTCGGCGAATCGGACGAGGGCGGGTGACGGACGGAGCGGCCGCCACACCGGCCGGCGGAAGACCTACCCCGGCGACGCTCGAACGAGGGACTATGGACGAGGACATGCTCGCGGACCAGCGTCGCCTCGTGGAACTCATCGAAGACGAGGGTTGGGACGTCACCGACCTCGAGCTCTCGGCCTACGACAGCCCGTGGGCGGACGAGGACGACCCCGAAGCGACCGTGACGATCACCGCGCGGAAACCGTACGAGAGCAAGGACGACGGAGACGGCGACGACGAGAGCCCGTATCGGCTGAAGTAGCGACGAAGGGTGTGCTGCGAAGCGTGGTCACCTCGCTTTCGGCCCACGAAGCGATGACGATTCGATCATATAAGGTAGCCGGGAATGATAGGGGAGTTTTCATAAAACAAATCTTATATACCTGCTGTCGTAATCGGAACGAAATGGTTGCAATTGGAATCGGTACCCCGATTTACGCCGGGATTCAGGCGGTCCTCTCGGGCTACGTGTACCGAGAAGCCGAACGCCACGACCGTCGGTCACCGTCGATTCTGGCGATTGCCACGTTCGTTTTCGGCATCGTTGCGGCCGTCGCGATGGGCGAGATTCTACTCGTGTTAGTCGTGCAAGCGATTATACTCGTCCTGTATCTCGCCGTCCAATCTCGAAGCAGACCGGCGGTCGAACCGTGATCCCGGTCGGGTCACCGTCGACCTCCCGCGGTATCGGATACCGGAACGGACGGGTTCCCGTGGGCGGACGACGCGATCCGATTACCCCTTGATATTACACACGGGGAACGTCCGCGCCACCTTGTCGCCGATCCCGAGTTCGTCCGAGACGCGGACGACCTCGTCGACGTCCTTGTAGACGCCCGGCGCTTCTTCGGCGATCGTGGCGCCGGACTGGGCCTTGACGTAGATCGCCTGCTGATCCTCGAGGTCCTGCTGGACGTCCCCGCCCCAGTACTCGTTCTTCGCCTGGGTGCGGCTCATCAGTCGGCCCGCGCCGTGGGCGGTCGAACCGAAGGTGAGGTCCATCGAGTTCTCGCCGCCCCGGAGGACGTAGCTGCCCGCGCCCATGCTGCCGGGGATGATCACCGGCTGACCGACGTCGCGGTAGGCTTTCGGGACCTCGGGGTGGCCGGCGGGGAACGCCCGCGTCGCACCCTTCCGGTGGACGTAGAGTTCGCGCTCGTCGCCGTCGTCGTTCACCGTGTGTGTCTCCTTTTTCGCGATATTGTGGGCCACGTCGTAGAGTAACTCCATCTCCATCGACTCCCACGACCGATCGAAGACGCGCTCGAAGACCTGCCGCGTGCGGTGCATGATCAGCTGCCGGTTGACCCAGGCGAAGTTGATCGCCGCGTTCATCGCGCCGTAGTAGTCCTCGGCGAGCTGTGAGCCCGCGGGCGCGGCCGCGAGTTCCTTGTCAGGCAGTTGGTCCAGCAGTCCCTTGTGTTGTTGCTCGATCTTCCGCAGGTAGTCGTTACACGTCTGGTGGCCCAGTCCGCGGGAGCCGCAGTGGATCAGGACGACGATCTGGTCTTCGGAGAGCCCGTAGGCCTCGCCCACGCCCGAATCGAAGACGTCGGTGACGCGCTGGACCTCGAGGAAGTGATTCCCCGACCCCAGCGAGCCGATCTGGTTCTTCCCGCGGTCCTTGGCCTTCTGGCTCACCTTCTCGGGGTCCGCGCCCTCGCGCATCCCCTCGTCCTCGCAGTGCAGCAGGTCCTCCTCGACGGCGTGGCCGTTTTCGAGCGCCCAGTCGACGCCGCGGGCGAGGATTTCGTCGATGGTATCGACGCCGGCCTCGACGATGCCGCCGCCGCCGAGCCCCGACGGAACGTTGGCGAACAGTGAGTCGACGAGTTCCTCCTCGTGGCCCTGTACCTCATCGTAGGTCAGGTTCGTCCGCATCATCCGAACGCCGCAATTGATGTCATAACCGACCGCTCCCGGGGAAATACAGCCGTTTTCGGCGTCGAGTGCCCCGACGCCGCCGACCGGGAACCCGTACCCCTGATGGCCGTCGGGCATACAGATCGCATGGTTGGTAATGCCGGGCAGATGGGTGGTGTTCTTGATCTGCTCGATGGTCTTGTCTTCCGTGATCTCCTCGAGCAGCGCTTCGCTCGCCAGTACCCGCGCGGGGACGCGCATGTCGCCCTCGCGTGGGATCTCCCAGACGTACTCGCGCACCCGCTCTAACGTGATGCCGTTTGCGTCGAAGGTAGTCATAGTCGGAAATCGGTCCGCAGCGATGAAAGGTGTTCGTCTCTCCGGCGTCTGCGACAGTCACTACCACTGTCGGATCGCGGTTTCGGCGGTCGCGTCTCGCTCACGCGGGACCCGGTACCGCGTCGGCGCGCTCGTCGGCCTCGACGGTCTCGAGCCGACGATCGAGTGCATACGGGCCGCTCCCGGTGATGAGCAGCACCGACGCAAGCCCGAAGAGGCCAACGTGGGCGAGGACGGGGTCGTCGGGCAGGGCGAAGAGGGTGAGCGTGAACACGCCGATCGCCGTCGCTGCGCTCGCCCGCGTGAAAACCCCGACGACGAGCGCGAGACCGAGACCGACCTCGGCCAGCCCCGCGCCGAGGGCCCACAGCTCCGGGCTGGCGGGGACGACCGCCGTCAGGTCGTACCGGTCGACGACCGCGAGCGCGATGCCGGGTCGCAGGAGCTTCTGACCGAGGCCGAGGGAGACGAACGTGCAGCCGAGACCGATGCGAACGATCGTCGGCATGAGCGAGCGGTACCGTCGAATCCGTGCCTGAAGCGCCTGGGAACGGTCGTACACCGGATCGAACCGGCCGTAGACCGTCCCCGGCGCTCCGGCGACGCGCTGGAGGACGTGGTCAGCGCTCGGACGCCCGCTGCCGATCAGTGCGAGCGCGAGCATGCCGCCGACGAACTCGAGTTGCAACACGAGAACCGGCCGAAATGCAAGGCCGACGAGGTAGGCAGCGAGCGTGAGCAACGCGACGACGCGCGTCGCCAGGCCGAACAGGAGGAAGAAGCCGAGCGCGACCTGCAGGAGCCGGAGTTCGACGTGGAGGGCGGGGCTGATGAAGTAGCCGCTGAACCCGGCACCGATCAGCGGGATGCCGAAGGAGATTCGGAGCAGCCAGGGAACGTACTCGGTGTACTCCCGCATGGCGGCCCGGAACGACGCGATGTCCCGCTGCAGCGGACGAACGACGAGATATATCGCGATCGCGGCGACGACGGCGATCCCACCCGCTAGCAGCGGGCCAACGACGAGCGGATCGGTCAGCGACTCGGCGAGGAACTCGCCGACGGCGACGTCCCGCTCCTCGTCGACGACGTACTCCTCGTGTGCGCGGGCCGTTCCGACCGTCCCGAGCAGGACTGCGAGCCCGAGCACGACCGCGCCGACGAGTCGACGGTCTCGGATCCGCCGAAATTCACCCCCCATCACTGCGACGTACGACCGGCGCAGTGAAAATACGCCCGTCCGACGGGCGACTATCCCGTAGCGATCCTCGCACGCGTCCGGGCGACTGCGGTCGATCCGATCTCAAACGTCGAAGACGACGTACGCTTCCCAGCCCTCGTCGCCGTCGTTTCCGTCGACGCGCTCGAGGCGCATCTCCGAGTACGTCACCGCCTTCACCTCGCGGGCGTCGATCTCGGAAAGCGGGACGCCGCGGGCGCTGGCCTCGAGGTGCCACTCGTCCGATTCGTCGGTCGCGTCCGGTCTCCGGTCCGCCGCGGGGGTCTCGATCGATTCGACGCGATGATCGACCGGCAACTCCGCTCGAACGTCCCGCAGGTAGATCAGTTCGTCGAGGTAGTCGAACAGCAGTGCCTCGCGGCTCTCGGCCGTCACGGAGAGCGGAAAGCGATCGCCGGTGTCGGCCGGGATCTCGTCGCACGACGCGGCCGCGAGACCGTCGGCCACCGCCGCAAAGACCGTCTCGAGCGAGTCACCGGTCGCCGCTACTGCGACGTCGGCAGTGTGGTCGCGCAGTTCGAACCTCATCTTGGATCCCCCTTCACCGGCTAGGGACCTATGCCCGTCGTTTCGCGCGAGTCCGATCCAGCGTTCCGTCGGCCAGAACATGAATCAGTCCGACATGTCGGTCGTACCTGACGTTCCCGAGGATTGGCTGCCGGTGGAATTATATTGACGACGCTGGTACGTTGTGATAGTGAGCGTCAACATCGACAGCCGCGTCGTCGCGCCGGGGAGCGACGATTTCGTCGACGACGCCTGGCGGCTCAAGGAGACGATCAATCGTCAGGAGGATGTGCTCAAGCAGCGGTACGACTTCTTTACTGACGCGTATCGACGATCGAAAGTCCACTGTTATGTCCGAGACGACGAGCTCATCGGATTCGCCGCGGTTCGACGCGACGGATATATTCTCTTTCTGGCAGTGAGTCCGGAATTTCGGGGCGAAGGAATCGGCAAACGACTCGTCGCCCACGTGGCGGACGACCATGACACGATCACGTGTCACGCCCGCACGAGCAACGAGAACGCCCTGCAGTTCTACGAACACCTCGGATTCGAGATCAAGCGCCGGATCGACGACTACTACGAGGACGGCGGCGACGCGTACTATCTGAAACTCGGTGCCGACGTCGGCATCGCCGACCGGATTTCGGACCTGATTCGGCGGTAACGGCGCGACACGTGTTCTTCGGAGATCGGAATCCCCATTTCTGTACCGGTTCGAACCGACCGCACGCACCACAGTTCGAGACCCTCTCCCGCGGAGTCGAACTTTCGGCAGGATTATACGGACCCACCCCCGACCACTCGAGTCGTATGGAGGAGCGAACGAGGGCCTATCTGCGGGGGCGATTCCGCGATCACTATCGACGCACAGAGATCACGCCGCCGCCCGCGGCCAACGAACGCGAGTGGGGCTTTATCCCCTGGACGGAGGGCCCGGACACGACGATGGTCCGCCACCGTTCGCTGCTCGAGTTGGGCAACCTCTCGGAGTTCCTCGTCCGAAAGCGCCCGCGACACGTCTACTTCTCCGCCGGCCGGTTTCGCGACCCCGGCGCGAGTTCGATGGCCGAAAAGGAGTGGCAGTCCGCGGATCTCGTCTTCGATCTCGACGCCGACCACCTGCCCAGCGTCACGCTGGGCGAGGACAGCTACGGTGAGATGCTCGCGAAGTGTAAGGCCGCACTGCTCCGACTACTCGAGTTTCTCGAAGAGGACTTCGCCTTCGAGGACCTCGAGATCGTCTTCTCGGGCGGCCGGGGGTATCACGTCCACGTCCGCGACGAGAACGTCCTGCAGTTGGAGCGGGAGCACCGCCGCGAGATCGTCGACTACGTCCGCGGCATCGGCCTCGAGTTCGAGGACCTGATCGAGACTGAGACGGTGGCCGGGCTGGGACGGAAGACCCCGACTGAACGGCGCACGCTCCAGATCGAGGGCGGGTGGGGCGCTCGGACGCACGACCACTTCATGGCCTTCGTCGACGAGTTGCTCGAACTCGAGGAAGACGCCGCCCTCGAGCGGCTCCAGGCCTTCGACGGCATCGGCGAGGGGAAGGCGACGGCCACGCTGAACGCGGCCCGCAACAACCGCGAGCAGCTCGAGGCGGGCAACGTCACCGTCCACACCGCCGTCGCGCAGTTGGCCGAACGGTTCGCGAGCACGGCCGTCGAGCGGGACAACGCGCCCATCGACGAACCGGTCACGACGGACACGAACCGGCTCATCCGCCTCCCCGGCAGTCTCCACGGCGGGAGCGGGCTGAAAACGGTGCGACTCGAGCGCGACGAGATCGCGGACTTCGACCCGCTGGTCGACGCCGTCCCGGAGACGTTCGAGGGCCACGAGATCACGGTCGACGTCACCGACGGTGGCGAGGTCGAACTGGCCGGTGAGACACACTCGGTTTCGGCGGGCGTACAAACGCTCCCTGAGTACGTCGCCGTGTTCCTGATGGCACGCGGCCGAGCCGAGAAGGAAAAGGAGTAATTCGAATCAGTCGACTGCGGCCCGGAGGCGCACATCTGTGGCGAAATTCCGTCGAATTTGGGTGACAATCCGGACAACCCTCTTTACCGATATGTCTCCAGTGTTCGTATGGATACGTCACTCGTTCGGTCGTGGGTCGAACGGCGAGGGAGAAGGCTCGCCCGGCAACTCGATCCGCGCCGAAGCATCACCGGAAAGCTGGCAGCCATCGGAGTCACGATGGCCGTTCTCACTACCGCCGCCGTCGCCATCGCGGTCTGGCAGCTAACGTCGCGGTTCGTCACGACTTTCGAGGGCGCGCAGGTCGTCTACCGCGGTGGCGTTCTCACACTCCTGGTCCTGCTTACCGGGCAGTTCGTCGCACTGGCAGTCGTCCGCCAATCGCTCGTCGGCGGTCTTCGAGAACTCGACGAGCGGACGCGGGCCATCGTCGAAAAGGGAACCCACGGAACCGAATTTTCGACCGCCCGGAAGGACGAGATCGGACAGCTCTCGTGGCGGGTCGCAGCGCTCCGAGACGAACTCGAGACGCAGGTCGAGACCGTCGAATCGCTGAACAGGGAACTCGCGACGGTTGCGACGAGCCACTCCCAGACGCTCGCCGCCTGTCGCCGCGGCGACCTCACTCGGCGAATGGAGACGGAGACCGACATTCCGCAGTTCGAGGCCCTCGCGACGAATTTCAACGCGATGATGGACGAGACGGAGACGATGGTCGCCGAGATCAGGACCTACAGTCAGCGGGTCACGGCGGCCGCCGCCGAAACGACCGACCACGCCGGCCGCGTCAACCAGTCCGCGATGGCAGTGACCGACTCGACGGCGTCGATCAGTGACGGCGTCGACCAGCAGTACGCCCGCCTCGAGCAAACGGCAGGGGCGATGGAGACGCTCGCCGACAGCGTCGATTCGATCGCTGCCGAAACGGTTTCCGTCGCGAGACGCTCCGAGCGCGCCGCTACCACGACTCGAGAAGGGGCGGCCGCGGCGGAAGATGCACTCGAGCAGCTCGCGGAGATCCGTGCCCAGACGAACCGATCGGTCGAGGAGATACGGACGCTCGCAGAACTCGTCGGCGAGATCGGCGAGATTACCGATCTCATCTCCGAGATGACGAAGCGAACGAACCACTTGGCGAATAACACGCAGATCGAAGCCTCGCGGGACGGCGACGGCGAGATCTCGAAGCGATTGACTCGACAGATCAAGAAACTCGCAGCCGACACCGACGGCGCAGCGACGGATATCGAACGCATCGTGGACGGAATCGAGTCCCAGACTGCCGCCGCGGTCTCCGAGATCACGGAGACAGAGGCAGCGATCGAACGCAGTGCGGAAACGATCGAGGGAGCGCTCGGCGCGCTCGAGGACGTCGAATCGGTCGTCACGGCGACGTCGAACGAGATCGACGCGATCGACGAGGCCACCGACACGCAGGCGGCCCGAACGGCTGACGCCCTCGAGTCGGTCGAAGCGGTTCGGGAGATCAGCGCGGAGACCGCGACCGAAGCATCGACGGCCGCGAGAGCGGCTGCGGAACAACAGACGACGGTCGACGAGATTCAGGATAGACTCGACTGGCTCTCGTCGACCGCGACTGACCTCGAGAGCCGTCTCGAGCGGTTCACGGTCCGTGAATCATCGGTTTCGCGGGACTCGCCCCGAGGTGCGACGCAATGACGGCCGACGATCAGGCTACAGACACCGCGTCCGCGACAGACGGGGACTGGCCGGTCACCAGTCCCGGTCCGGCTCCGTCTCTGACGCCGGAGCAGGTCGTCCGTGCACAGGTCGAGTCGATCCTCGGAGCCAGCGAGACGGACGCTGGTGGTGGCTCGAACGAATCGGTTTCGCCGGCGTTGCGAACACTGTTCGATTTCGCGAGCCCCGAGTTTCGAACCCGTCACGGCTCGCTCGAGACGTTCGCAGCGACGCTCTCGGGACCGATGCACGACCGCTTGCTCGCCGCCGAGTCGATCGAACGTGGCCCCCTCGAGTACGAGGATGGCCGCGTTACACTGACGGTGCTCGCGCGCCATCCGGCGGGGGATCGAACGTACGAGTTCGTTCTCACCGAACAATCCGCAGGGAAGTACGCGGAGTGCTGGATGACCGACTCGATCGATCTGATCTACAACGGCGTGAGCCCCTCGTTTCGCCGCATGCCGACGGTCACCGTCGGCGATCGGGAACTCAAGTGCGACGAGGGGGCGACGTTGCGAGACGCCCTCCTGCGAGCCGACGGGTACTCGCCGCACAACGAGATGACCCAGGTCGCGAACTGCGGCGGGAACGGTCTCTGTGGGACCTGTGCGGTCGAGGTCGACGGTGAGACCGACCAACTGGGCTCGAGGGAGCAGCGGCGACTCAGCCTGCCACCGCACGAGGAATCGGACGGGCTTCGACTCTCCTGTCAAACGTGCGTTCGCGGCGACCTCGAGGTGACCAAACACGGCGGCCTCTGGGGCCAACACGTCGAAGACCGAACCGACGTCGACGAGGAACCGCCGGAACCGATTACCGTGACGGAGGCGGAGTACGACGGGACCTTCGAATACGAACTCGAGCCCGGGACCAGCAGTGAAACTGGCGGCACCTCGAAGAGCGCCTCGACCGCGGGGGAACGATGACGAACGCCGAACCGGGAACGGTCGATTCGACGCTCCACGACGGACTGAACGTCGATCAGGTGCTCGCTCTCGTCGCGATCGTCGGCCTGTTCGGCTGGGGCCTGACCCAGTACGTCGCCTGGAATCCCGGCAGTACACTCGGGACAGTCGGCGTGGAGGGAACGGTACTCGTGCTCCTATTCTGGCTGCTGGCGACGATGGCGACTGCAGCCGTAATTCTCGGGGCCGGTTCTCGGGCGGTCAAGTACGGCCCGCCGTTCTGGCTGTGGGGGATTCTCGTCGCCGTCGCGATGACGAGCAACGCCGCCGTCGTCACCGGGCTGGTTCCGGAATCGGTAGTCAGATACGGGCTCTGGCATCCCTGGATCGGGGTATACGCGGCGGGCTATCTGGTGATGGGAATCGTCGCCGTCGACCGCACCCGACTGGCGTATTTCGTCGGGTGCCTGCTGGCGGTGATCGCCTTCGTATCGTGGGCGGCGTTTCCGCTCGAGAGTCGTACTTGGATGTTCGCGCTTACCGGAGTCGTCCACGCAGGGCCGGTACTCGCCGACGTTGCTCTCACGTCCGCCGACCCGTCACCGCCCGACCAACCCGCCGAACCAGCGAGGAACCCATGACCGAACGCACGAAACACAGCAGCGGCAACGGCGGACGCTCGAGCGCCGAATCGAACAGTGACGGTGACCCCCTCCCGGACCGTACCCGATCGACCGATTCGGGCCGAACCAGACGATCACTGCTATCGACGACGGCGATGGCACTCGCGATTGGTGCGTCCGGCTGTTTGACTAACCCCTGGGGACCGGAACCGAGCGACGGTGACGAGACAACGTCGGGCGGCGACACTGACGAAACGGATCCACCGTCCAACTCGTCCGAGAACGCGACCGACGACGAAGAGACGACGGATCCGGAGGAGACCGAGGAAACGGAGACTCTGCCGCTCGAGCGGGAACCGTCACAGATCGTCGAGGTCGCACCGGACGGGTTCCAGTTCGATCCTGAGTCATTCGAAATCGAAGCGGGCGACACCGTTCACTGGATCTGGATGGATTCGGGACACAATCTCCGCGTCCGATCGAAACCCGCCGGATCGGATTGGGAGGGAACGCCGGGGACCGCATCGGACACCTACGACGAGGGGTACGAACACGGCCACACGTTCGACGAGCCCGGCGAGTACCAGTACTTCTGTGCCCCCCACCAGACGCTCGGACTCGAGGGCACGTTTACCGTCCGATAGCGGTCCTCTCGGTGATCTCTGGACCTGTGCCGTCGGTCGCCGATTGCGCCCCGCCGTCGCGTCCACGACGATATGTTTACAACCCCTGAGACTGTTCACTCGGGTCAGGAGTTCACTACGACCGTCCCGCCGGGGTGGGTAGTGTGAGTGATCAATGAATCTAGACGAGTTGCGTTCGGTCCAGAGCAAGGAGCGCCAGAAGGACAGTCTCCAGAACCTGCGCCCCTCGTTCTACCAGGAGGTCGGCGAGTACATCGCCGATCTCGAGGACGAACGCGACCGGGTCGCCGATCAGGCGGACGATCCCTTTTCCGCGCCCGAAGTCGGTCGCCTGACTGACGAGATCGAGACCGCCAAGGACGTCGTCGAAGCGATCTACGAGCGCCGGATGGGCAAACTCGTCAAACAGGCCAGCCTCGCCGCGGCCGGGATGCCGGCCGACGACGAGGGACTGACC
The DNA here is from genome assembly GCF_020515625.1 of Natrinema amylolyticum. Classification (NCBI taxonomy): domain Archaea; kingdom Methanobacteriati; phylum Methanobacteriota; class Halobacteria; order Halobacteriales; family Natrialbaceae; genus Natrinema; species Natrinema amylolyticum. The sequence goes on along the minus strand of NZ_JAIWPJ010000001.1, from coordinate 436,033 downwards.
GCCGAGGAAGCCGACCTGTTCGACGATCTCATCGAGCGGATCGGCTCGAACAAGTCCCGCGTCCTCGACGTCCTCGAGGGCGTCGAGGACCCGGTCTCCGGTTCGGGCGCGGGCGCTGGCTCGACGGCTGCGTCCGATTCCCCATCGAACGGTGAGCCCGGTGAGATCGAGCCGCGAGCCGAGAATCCGCCGTCCGGCGACGCGGCCGCGGACGACGTACCGCCGGCACCGCCCGACGCACCGTCGTCGAACGTCGACCCTGCAGCCGACGCGGCCGCGGGAACGGACGACTCGAGCGGCGTCTCCCCCGCGGACGTCATGGGCGGGGACGAGCCGTCGGTCGGAGCGACCGACGGCGGGGATACGGCCGAACGAACCGATGACAGCGGACCGTCGAGCGGCCGATCGGACGGGCCGTCGGACCAACCGCCGAACGAAAGCCCCGGTGCTCGCGACGGGAACGCGACTTCGTCGGAGTCCGACTCCGGTACCGACCGCGCCGTCGACTCACCGGCCGCGGACGGCGACGCCGCCCCGGCGACCGGCGAGGCTCGGGACGCGGCCGCCGACGTCGACCGCACGACCGTTCGGATCACCAGCGACATCGGCTCCATTCTCGGCGTCGACGATCGGGAGTACACCCTGACGAGCGACGACGTCGTCACGCTGCCGGAACAAAACGCCGCCCCGCTCGTCGAGCGAGAGGCCGCTGAGCGGCTCGAGTGAGTCGGCCTCGGTGGTCCACTGCGTTCTCGCCCGCCGGTCTCTCGTTTTCCTATCGGTTCGCCTCGTTCTCACCGCCGATCCGATGCCGTGAGAAACCGTAACGTATACACCACCGGTCGCTAACTCGCATGCATGCTCGATGTCGGCGACGAGGCACCAGAGTTCGAACTGCAAAACCAATACGGCGAGACTGTCAAGCGGTCCGACTTCGAGGGGCAGCGGCTCGTCGTCTACTTCTATCCGCGCGCGAACACGGAGGGCTGTACGACCGAAGCCTGCGGGTTCAACGACGCACTCTCGCAACTCGCGGACCGCGACGCTGCGGTCGTCGGCATTAGCGACGACCCCGTCGACGATATCGCCGACTTCGCGGCGGACTACGACCTTGAGTTCGACCTCCTGTCGGACGAGTTCGGCGAGGTCGCGACACTGTACGACTCCTACGGTGAGAAGCACATGTTCGGAAATACTTTCGACGGCGTCTTCCGGAACACCTACGTCGTCGGCCCGGACGGCCGGATCGAGGCGGTCTACGAGGGCGTCTCGCCGGACGGCCACGCCGACGAGGTGCTCGCCGATCTCGAGCCGGCAGACGTTACACACTGACGCAGGTGGGTTCCATCGATACGCGGGTTTCACTCGCCCGGGTCCGCTTACGAGTCGGGTTCGGACGGGCCGAGCACGCGGACGCGACCGCCGTCCGTAATTCGGAGCAGATGATCGTTTACCGAGAGTTCGACAGTGACCGTTCCGTCCCGTCGATCGTCGGTCACGAGCGCGTCGAGGGCTTCCGGGTCGAGGTGGTCGTACAGCGTGAATCCGTGTTCGGTCGAACAGTCGATCGGATCGGTCTCGAGCGCGGCCGAAATCGCGTAGACGACGGCGATACTGGCCGGCGTCGTCTCGTCGTACGTCCGTTCGGCGAGGAGGGGTCGTTCGTCTGGGGGATCGCGATCGGAGCCGGGCATCAGTCGCTCGCCCTCCTGCGTCTCGATCGTCGATCGTCGATTTCCTCGTCCCAGTCGATCAGTGATCCGACCATTACCAGTGGTTCCCGAGCATCCACTACGAAGCTTTGCCTTGAATAGGAGAGTTCGATCGACGTACCGGCCCCGTCACGATGGTAGTTGCACTCACGTGAACCGCCCCGTGACTCGAGTATGCAGTCCTTACTGATTCGTTCCTACGGAGTGAAGAAGTGGGACAGCTTTTCCACATTTCGTGACCATTCCTCGCACACGATGGCTCCCGCAACGAAGGGTCGAAGCGATCATGTCTGAAGCCGATGCCGTCGATGCACTGGTGGAGCTGGGGCTTCGCACGTACGAGGCGCAGTGTTTCGTCGCGCTCACACAACTCTCGGACGGGACAGCGAAGGAGATCAGTCAGGTCGCCGACGTCCCCCAATCGCGCGTCTACGACGTCGTCGAGCAGTTACACCGACTCGGCCTCGTCGACGTTCAAGAATCGGAGCCGCGCAGATACAGCGTCGTCCCCGTGGACGTCGCCCGAAAGCGGCTCCGACAGGAGTACCGCGGCCACCTCGAGACGGCGACGACGAACCTCCGGGAACTCGAGCAACGGACGACCGACGAGGACGGGGTCTGGAAGATCGCCAGCGATCGAGATATCCGCAACCGGGCGGAGGCAGCCATCGAGGACGCCGCGAGCGAGATCTATCTGCTCGTCGCGGACGCGGACCTGCTCGAACGGTCACTGCTCGAGCGGCTCGCCGCGGCCCGCGAGCGCGACGTTTCGGTCTTCGTCGAGGTGCCGACCGTCTCGGTGCGACGGACGGTCCACGATACGCTCCCGGCGGCGAACGTCGCGATCACCGATTTCGAGTTCGATTCGTACAGCGAACCGGACCGGACGCTCGGTCGACTGCTGTTAGTCGATCGGAAAACGGTCGTCCTGAGCGCGCTGACGGAGGGACTCGTCCCGAGCGAAACGACCGAAACGGGGGTCTGGTCCAGCGAGCGCGGGCACGGACTCGTCGTCTGGCTCCAGTACACTCTCGAGGGACGACTGGCGGCGCTCGAGTTCGAAACCGGCGACGCGACTGAGCCGTGCGATCCGAACGCGGAGTGGACGGCGTGCGAAGAATGAGCGGTGCGGTCGCGATCGACGAGTCAGCGATCAGCGCGCGTGCCGCGGTCGGCGACCTTACTGGAAGGTGCGACCGAGCTGTTCGTCCTGTCCGGGCTCGGCCTGCTGGAACTCGTCTTCGAGCTCCTCGTACTGCTCGCGGGTGTCGGGGGAGACGCTCGGGTTGACCTCGCCGAGCGCGTGTTCGAAGTGCTCGCGACTGATTCGAACGTTCCCGATAGTGTCACCCATCTCCTCGGGATCGACCGAGTTGATGAACTCGCGGCTGGCGGCCATGGAGGCCTCGCGGCAGACCGCTTCGATGTCGGCACCGACGTAGCCCTCCGTCTCGCCCGCGAGCCACTCGAGGTCGACCGATTCGGCCAGGGGCTTGTTGCGGGTGTGGACCTCGAAGATCGCCTTGCGAGCGTCCTCGTCGGGGACCGGCACGTGGACGTGGCGGTCGAGGCGACCCGGACGGAGCAGGGCGCTGTCGATCAGGTCCGGTCGGTTGGTCGTGGCGACGACGACGACGTCCTCGAGCTCCTCGAGGCCGTCGAGTTCGGTCAGCAGCTGGGAGACGACGCGTTCGCCGACGCCGGAGTCACCCTGGCGCTGGCCGCGTTCGCCCGCGATCGAGTCGATCTCGTCGAAGAAGATCACGGTCGGTGCGTTCGACCGCGCCTTCTCGAAGACCTCGCGGACGCCCTTCTCGGACTCGCCGACGTACTTGTTCAGCAGTTCGGGGCCCTTGATCGAGATGAAGTTCGACTGGGCCTCGTTGGCGACGGCCTTGGCGAGCAGGGTCTTCCCCGTGCCCGGCGGGCCGTACATGAGGACGCCCTTGGCGGCCTGCATGTCCATCTGCTCGAACACCTCGGGGTAGTCGAGCGGCCACTGAATCGTCTCGCGGAGCTGCTCTTTGGTATCGCCCAGTCCGCCGACGTCGTTCCACGTGACGTCGGGGACCTCGACGAAGACCTCGCGCATCGCGGAGGGCTGGATGCCCTTGAGCGCCTCCTTGAAGTCGCGCTCGCTCACTTCCAGCGAGTCGAGCACGTCGGCGTCGATCTCCTCGGACTCGAGGTCGAGTTCGGGGCGGATGCGACGGAGCGCGTTCATCGCGCTCTCGCGGGCCAGCGACTCGAGGTCGGCACCGACGAAGCCGTGCGTGCTCTCGGCGTACTGATCGAGGTCGATTCCCTCGTCGAGGGGCATCCCGCGGGTGTGGACCTGCAGGATCTCCTTGCGGCCTCCCTTGTCGGGGACGCCGATCTCGATCTCGCGGTCGAAGCGACCGCCGCGCCGGAGCGCGGGATCGATCGCGTCGACGCGGTTGGTCGCGGCGATGACCGTGACGCGGCCCCGCTCCTCGAGACCGTCCATCAGGCTGAGGAGTTGGGCGACGACGCGTCGTTCGACATCACCGCCGGCCTCCTCGCGCTTGGCCGCGATGGAGTCGAGTTCGTCGATGAAGATGATCGAGGGGGCGTTCTCCTCGGCCTCCTCGAAGACTTCGCGGAGCTGCTCTTCGGACTCACCGTAGTACTTCGACATGATCTCCGGGCCGGAGATCGTCTCGAAGTGGGCGTCGATCTCGTTGGCGACGGCCTTGGCCATCAGGGTCTTCCCCGTGCCCGGCGGGCCGTGCAGGAGGACGCCCTTCGGCGGTTCGATCCCCAGCTGCTGGAACAGCTCGGGGTGGCGCATCGGCAGTTCGATCATCTCGCGGACCTGGTCGAGTTCGTCGTCCAGGCCGCCGATGTCCTCGTAGGCGACGTTCGGGACACCCTCCGCGGACGCGCCGCCGCCGGACTGGACCTGTTCGGCGGGAGTCTCGGAGATCTCGATGCTCGTCGAGTCCGTGATGACGACGGTGCCCGACGGCGAGGTGCTCGCGATCTTCAGCGGCACCGATTGGCCGGAGCTGGCCATCGGGCCGAACGAGAGCGAGAACGGTACCGTCTGGCCCTCGGTGACGGCCTGACCGGACAGCTTGTCACGGACGAGCGGCCCGATGTCACCGCGGATCCGCAGGTTCTGGGGCAGTGCGACGGTGACCGATTTGGCCGGTTTGACGTCGGCGGGTTCGATGGAGACGTTGTCGTCGATCCCGACGTCGGCCTCCTGGCGCAGGCGGCCGTCGATTCGGACGATACCGCGTCCCTCGTCTTCGGGGTAGCCGGGCCAAACGCGAGCGACGGCTTGACTGTCGCTCTTGCCCTCGATGACGATGTAGTCCCCGTTCTCGAGGTCGAGTTCGTTCATGGAGACGCGATCGATCGCGGCCAGTCCGCGACCGGCGTCCTTTTGTTTGAGTGGTTTGACAGTAAGTTTCATCGTTCCTCCTCCAGTTCGACAGTGAGAACGCCGTTTTTGATAAACGTGTGCGGGTTCTCGGCGTTTGCAGGGAGTTCGATCTCGTACTGGTCGTCGGCGAGGACGACGATAACCGTGTCGTCGACGACGTCGACCGACGCGTCGGCCTCCTCGGTACCGAAGTCGACAGCCATCACCGTGCTGTCGTCGTATTCGTACCGACGGGCCACCTGTCCCTCTTCGGGGGTGAATTGGTCGAGAGTCATGCTGTAACTAACCCAAGGTAAGCACTCCTGCTATTTAAGACTTTCGCCGGATAACCGCAGGAGGGCGAAGGGGTGAGAGATGAAGTGATTGTTCGCAGTTCACAGCGATATCACCGCGAATATTCGTCTGGAGACGGTACCGAGAGTTAGGCCGGACTGATCATAGCCCCGTTGCCGGCGTTCTCCGGTCGTCGTCGAGTCGAGTCTTTATGCCCGTCCCCGATGTGGCGTTCCGTATGGAAACGGTACCACACCACGGTCGAGAGACGGCGTACGACGTCGTCGACCGAGGCGGGGACGGTCCGCCGATCTGTTTCGTCCACGGGAGCGGGGGATCGCGCGACGTCTGGGCGGGTCAGCGGCCGCTGGCGACGGACCATCCGGTCGTCACGATCGACCTCAGTGGCCACGGTGACTCGGACGATATCGATGCGAGCGCCGGCTACTCGACGCTGTCGGCCTACGCCGACGACGTGCTGGCCGTCGCTGAAGCGACGGATTCGGAAATCCTCGTCGGCAACTCGCTGGGCGGTGCCGTCGTCCTCCAGATCCTACTCGAGCGCGAGTTCGATCCCGAAGCCACCGTGCTGACGGGGACCGGCGCGCGACTCGGCGTGCTCGAGGATCTGCTGGCGTGGCTCAGGTCAGACTTCGAGCGGGCGGTCGAGTTCCTCCACGGGCAGGATCGGCTCTTTCACGACTCCGATCCCGAGCTCCGAGAGCGATCGATGGAACGAATGTACGACACCGGACAGGCGGTCACGCGCCGGGACTTCCTGACCTGCCACGAGTTCGACGTCCGCGATCGCGTCGCCGAGATCGACGCTCCGACTCTCGCGGTGTACGGTGAGTACGACCAACTGACACCGCCGTGGTTCCATGAGTATCTCGCAGACGAAATCGACGGGGCCGGCCTCGCCGAGATCGAGGACGCCGCTCACCTGGCGATGGCCGAGCGGCCGACCGCGTTCAACGGCGTCGTCGAGGAGTTCCTGGGGGGAATCGCTGGGGATAGGAATCGAGACTGGTACTGAGCGGAGGGAAACGCGACCGTTTCGACGAGGCAGTGATCCGACCGCCGCGGCCTCCGCGGCGCTCGAGGGAACCGAACGAATCGGAGTAGCGATACTCCACCGCGTCGACGATCAGTAGATGTCCTCGAGGTCGCTCTCCTCGTGGCTGTGTTCCGGGGCGGGGAACTCGCCGGACTCGACCGCCGAGACGTACCCGTCGATAGCGGATTCCATCTCTGCGCGGACGTTCCCGAACTGCTTCGAGAACGAGGGAGACCACTCGCTCAACCCGATCGCGTCGTCGACCACGAGTACCTGCCCGTCGCAGTCCGGCCCGGCACCGATTCCGATCGTCGGGATGTCCAGCGCCGCCGTCACGTCGGCGGCGAGGTTCGACGGGACGTGCTCCAAGACCAGCGAGAACGCGCCGGCCTCCTCGTGGGACCGGGCCAGCTCGAGGATGCGTTCCGCGGCCACCTGGTCCGTCCCCTGTCGGGGATAGCCGCCGTACTGGTTGACGTGCTGTGGCGTCAGTCCGAGGTGGGCCATCACCGGAATCCCGAGCTGAACGAGCTTTTCCGTGAGATCGACGGTGTGAGGGCCACACTCGAGTTTGACCGCGTGGGCGTCTTCCTCCTTGAGCATCCGGCCCGCGTTCTCGACGCTCGCCGACTCGTCGACGCCGACCGAGAGGAACGGCATATCGGCGACGACGAGGGCCTCGTCGGTTGCTCTCGCGACCGCGCCCGTGTGGCGAGCCATGTCGTCGACGGTCACTGGGAGGGTGTTCTCGTAGCCCAGGCTAGCGTTTCCGAGGCTGTCTCCGACGAGAATGACGTCGACGCCGGCCTCGTCGACGATCGACGCCGTGGGCGCGTCGTAGGCCGTCAGCATCGTGATCGATTCCTCGCCCGCCTTCGATCGGAGATCCCGTACGCTAGGCATACGCACAGGTTGGCCCCCCACGATTAAACCTCATTGTGCTTCGGCAACCGTTCCCGCGTCTCTCGCGCGGACCCGGCGCGCTTAAGAGGGATCGGTCGCCATACTCACGCGTGCCTGAACGCGTCGGAACGACCTCGCCCGACGGGGTCGACTACGGCTGGGTAATGCAGACGACGTTCGTCGCCACCATCCTCGTCGGAGCGCCGCTGGTCGCCGTCCTGTCGACGACCGCGACCCTCCCCACGTGGGCCGACCGCGTCGAGTTCGCGATCCGGGTCGGCGCTCCCGTCTGGCTGGTCACGTCAGTCGTCGTCTTCGCGTACGCCAAACGAAACCAGACGTAGTCGACTCGGTTACGCGAGCCGGAGTTCGGACTCAGACACCGGACGGTCCCTCGCCGACGTACTCGAAGTCCACGCCCGCACGTTCTGCCGTCCGCTGATCACGCGCGGAGTCACCGATGAACAGCGCCCGCTCGGGCTCGGCTCCCAGTTCGCGGACGGTCGCGAGCAGCGGTTCCGGATCCGGCTTCCACGTCGCGACCGTATCGCGGCCGACGACGGCGTCGACCGCCGTCGTCAGCGCGTGCTCCTCGAGCGCGATCCGACAGGCCCGCTCGCAGTTCAGCGAACAGACGCCCGCCGGCAGCGACCGCTCGAGCAACTCGTCGGCGTGGGCCAGTCGATTCGAGGTTCGCGCGCCATCGTGTTCGTGGGCCGCGATGGCCGACTCCACCTCGGCGGCCAGTCCGACGTCCGCCGCGGCCTCGAGCATGTCCCAGAGGCCGTCGCTCGGCGGGTCGACGTTCGCGCTGTCGTACACCTCGCGGACGTCGACGGCGACGGCGTTCCAGTCGACGTCGAGGTCGACGAGGGTCCCATCCAGATCGTAGACGACGGCGTCGTACTCGGTCACGGCCGCTGATACGAGCGGCAGCAGAATAGGGACTTCGGTCACGGCAGCCGCCGAGCCGGGTGATCGCCGTCCGACCGCCGTCGCTCAGTCGAGCAGTTCCCGCGCGATCACTGTCTTCTGGATCTCCGTCGTCCCTTCGTAGATCTCGGTGATCTTGGCGTCGCGATAGAGGCGCTCGACCTCGCCTTCGGTGACGTAGCCGTAGCCGCCGTGGATCTGGACCGCCTCGTTCGTCGTAAACATCGCCGCCTCGCTCGCGAAGTACTTCGCCATGCTCGCCTCGAGCGCTGCACCGCCCGCCGCTCGCTTCCGGGCGGCGTCCCGGGTCAGCAGCCGCGCGGCCCGGACGCGGGTGGCCATCTCGGCGAGTTTGTGTCGAATCGTCTGGATGTCCGAAATGGGGCCGCCGAACTGCTCGCGCTCCCGACTGTACGCCATCGCTTCGTCGAGCGCACACTGTGCGAGTCCGACCGACTGGGCCGCGATAGCGATCCGGCCACCGGTGAGGATGTGAAACGCGGCCGAGAGCCCCTTCCCTTCCTCGGTGAGCCGATTCTCGGCCGGGATCCGAACGTCGTCGAAGGTCAGGCTCGTGGTGTCGCTCGCGCGCAGGCCGAGTTTGTCCTCCGTCTCGCCGACGGTCAGCCCGTCGACGTCGCCCGGAACGAGAAACTGCGTGACCGTCGAGGGGTCGTCGCGGTCGGTCTTCGCGAAGAGGACGTAAACGCCGGCGCGCTCGCCGTTCGTGATCCACTGCTTCTCGCCGTTGATGACGTACTCGTCGCCGTCTCGAGAAGCCTCCGTGCTCATCTCCGCCGGATTCGATCCCGCGTGGGGCTCCGAGAGCGCGAAGGCACCGACCGGCCGTCCCTCGGCCATCTCGGGCAGCCAGCGCTCTCGCTGGTCCTCGCTCCCGAACTCCGCGATGCAGGAGGTCGCCAGCGAGTGGACCGACAGCGCCGTCGCGACGGCCAACATCCCGTAGGCGACTTCCTCGTTGACCACGGCCGCCGTGACCGGATCCGCGTCGTAGCCGCCGTACTCCTCGGGCACCGTCAACCCAGTCAGGTCGAGGTCGGCGAGCCCGTCCCAGACGTCTTCGGGGAACGCCTGCTCCTCGTCGGCCTCAAGTGCGGTCGGCCTGATCTCCTCGCTGGCGAACTCCCGGACGACGTCGCGGACCGCTTCCTGTTCCGCGGTGAGTTCCATGGCGGCCATTCGACGGCCGCGGCAAAAGTCCCCACGTCGGAATCGGCCGCAACCGGCGGGAATTTAAATCCCGTCGAGATCGAGCGCTCGAAGCGTCTCGCGCATCTCCTCCGCCGACTCGTCGTCTTTCAGTCTGAGCGGACTGCGCAGCGGACCGGCGTCGAAGTCGCGCAATCGGAGCGCGGTCTTGACGCCGGACATGTACGCGCCGCCGCTCTTGAACGCGTTTCGAACCTGGAAGACCTCGCTCTGCAGTTCGCGTGCGCGGTCCTCGTCGCCCGCGTCGTAGGCCTCGTAGCAGTCGACGACGAGTTCCGGGAACGCGTTCGCGACCGCGCTGACCAGCCCCGAGCAGCCGATCTCGAGCCCGGTAAAGAGCAGCGAGTCCGATCCCGCGAGGAAGGACAGGTCGGGATGGGCGTCGATCGCCTGTGCGAGCCAGGGGACGTCCTTGCTCGAGTCCTTGACGCCCGCGACGTTGTCGATGGCCGCGAGATCGGCGAGGGTCTCGAGGGACAGTTCGTTCCCGGTCTTGCTCGGGATGTGGTAGACGTAGACCGGGCGGTCGACGGCCTCGGCGACTCGTCGGTAGTGCTCGAGGGCCCCCTCGTGATCCAGCGGGTAGTAGTAGGGTGTGACGACGACGATGCCGTCCGCACCGACCGATTCGGCGTGTTCGGCGTGAGCGACGGTCTGGTGGGTACTCGGCGCGCCGACGCCGGCGATGACCGGGACCTCGTCGCCGACTTCGTCGACGACGGCCTCGACGACTCGGTCGCGCTCCGCGCCCGAAAGGAGCGGGAACTCACCGTTGGTCCCGAGCGGGAAGACGCCGTGGGCGCCGCGGTCGACGACGAACCGGGCGTGGTCCGCCGTCGTCTCGTAGTCGACGGACTCGTCTTCGTGAAACGCGGTGACGGTCGGCGGGACGACGCCGCGAAGCGACAAGGGATCGGCACTACCGGGATCGTGATTCGCCATGGACGATCCTCCGCCGGGGACGGTGAAAAAACGCCTGTTGTCGGCCTCGCGCCGCTACCGGTCACCGACGGACCGTCGTCGCGCTCGCGTCAGTCCGGAGTCGCCATCTCGCCCGTCGGATCGTCCAGTTGTTCACCCGCGAGCACGCGGTTCGCCCGGCGGAGCCGCTCGGAGAGCGCCTGATGGGAGATGTCGAGTTCGTTCGCGAGTTCCTCGAGCGAGATTTCCCGGGGGACGTCGTAGTAGCCCTGTCGATAGGCCTCGGCGATGGCTTCCTGCTGGGGCTCGGTCAGCGCGGCCGTCGTCTCGAGGTCCTCGTCCTGGCCGGCCTCGACCATGCGCTTGACGTCGATCCGGACGCCGCGTTCCTCGACGTCCGAGACGGCGCTCGAGAGTTCCTCGCGGTGAGGGAAGAGGAGACGGAGCGTCCACTGGCCGTCCGATACCTGTGCGTCGAGCACTGTGCCGCCGTGTCTGTAGACACAACAACAGACGGAGGCGACCTCCTCCGTGTACGTGAGTCGGTAGAACAGTTCGCCGTCCTCGGTATCGCCGAGTAACTGGCGATATTCCTCGACGGTCGGATCCGTCTCGAGGGCCGTCTCGAGGTCGTCGCGGCCGACGTTCGAGAACCAGACGAGCGGCACCGTTCGGACCGGCCCCTCCGCGACGACGCTCTCGACGCGGACCTCGAGGGCCGGTAGTTGCTGGAAGGTCTCTGCGAGTGCGAACTCGTCCGTCGAAAGCGAGAGTTCTGCGATCGTCGTCATTGGAAGGTCACCTCGGAGCGCTGACTCGAGTCCGGTCGGCGAACGATACCGCTGTCGTGGAGGGGCGTGGACTCGAATCGTCTCATAAGTATCCAGCCGATCCGCTCGGTGTCGTCAGACCGCGTTCGGTCGGATCGTGCTGATAGAAGGGAGGACTCGAATACGGTTGATGAGCGGGCCTTTGTGTTCTGGCCGTTTAAGTGAGACCGTCGTCCCCAGTGACGGTCAGAATCGCGTGGAAGACCGGCAATAGCGACGGATCGGCGGTCGAACGACCCGCTTCATCCGAGCCGAGCCAGCCGATTGAGCGCGTACACCGTCTGGAGCACGTCGACGCTCTTTCCGCGATCGAAGACGAGTTCGTCAGTCTCGAGGACGTGTTCCAAGGTGTCTCGGGAGGCGTGTTCCGGGGCCGCCGCGATTCCGGCGTCGTTGTCGGCGACCCACTCCATCACCCGCAGATCGCTCTTGGAGTCGCCCATCACGAGCGCGAACGGGTCGTCGACCCCGAGGACGTCCAGCGCGCGCTCGACGCCGACGACCTTGTTCAACTCGAGACTGCCGATCTCGGCCGCGTCGGCCTCGTAGTAGGCGACGTCGATGCGGTCGAGGACGGCAGCGAGCGAGTCGGGCACGTCCGCGGCGTCGAGGGCCGGATACGCGCCCTCGCCCTCGAGCACGCCCCTGATTTCGGGGTCCTGTGCGGCGTAGAAGGCGCGGGTCCAGTTGACGACCGTCTCGCCGGCCAGTTTCGTCTCGCCGTTGTCTCCCTCCGCCTCGTCGTCCGTCGCCTCACTGCCCGCATCACCCGCGTCGCTCTCGTCTCCGGCGAGCGTCGCGCCGACGGCGTCGGCGAGCAGGTCGATGAGATAGACCAGCGCCTCGTCGATGATCTCGCGGGCGTCCGCGGAACCGGTCTCGTAGTTGGGCTTCATCGTGACGTTGAACTCGTTGCCCTGGAGGTGACAGCCCCGGCGGAGGTCCTCGGGAGCTTCGGGCAGCACCCGCGAGCGCACGTCGTCGAAGACGGTCCGGATCGACTCCTCTAGGTCCTCGTAGAGCAGTTGCTTCGTCTCCGCACCGTGGCCCGGCGTGAACACGCCCGTCCCCGCCTCGTAGACGATCGAGAGGGACCCCGAGTGGACGATCTCGCTGCCCAGTCCCTGAATCGCGAACCCCTTGACGTTCTCCAGGGTCTGGCCCGTACAGATGACGATCGGGACGCCGGCGTCGTAGAACTCGGTCAGGAGGTGGAGCGTCTCTCGCGGAATCTCGTTGTCGGTCCCGCCCGCGGAACGCAGCGTCTCGTCGACGTCCAACACGAGAACGTTGACCGCGCGGCCGTACTTCGCCTCGAGATCGAGCGCCGTAAACGCCTGATCGCGGGTCGCTCGCGCGGCGATCTCCGCGAACGTCTCCCCGGCCGCGAACGACGACCGGATCTCGTCTTTGCGCTCCTCGAGTTCCTCGGTCGCCCCCTGCCAGTGCTCAAGGGCGACCCGCGAGTCGACGGCGGGAAAGACGTCGACGAACTCCTGATACTCCCGCAACGTCTTCGTGTCGTACTCGTCGTAGAGCTGATAGACGAGGTCGTACCGTTCCATGTGAACTACAGGCGTGGGCAGGCGGATAATCGTTTCCAGTGACGGTCGCGTCGGTCCGCGAGCTCGAGTCGTTCTCGTCTCGGCGATAGTCCGCCCGTTCGATACTTCGGGCATTTACTCGAATAGGAATAAATATTTATCCTCATGGTCTCTAGTGGGGCGTATGAAAGCCATCGCAGTTGCGCCCGGAGCGGGCGTCCCGGAAGTCGTCGAGCGGCCCGTTCCCGAGCCGTCTCCCGGCGAGGCGCTCGTTCGGATCTGCCGCGTGGGCGTCGACGGGACCGATTACGAGGTCATCGAGGGGAGCCACGGCGGCGTTCCCGACGGCGACGACCGTTTGGTTCTCGGTCACGAGGCCGTCGGTATCGTCGAGGATGCGAACGGAACGCCCCTCGAGGAAGGGCAGTACGTCGTCCCGACGGTGCGACGACCGCCACCCGGCGTCGAGACCAACGAGTATTTCGAGCGCGGTGAGCCCGATATGGCACCCGAGGGCGAGTACGTCGAACGCGGGATCGTCGGGGCCCACGGATTCATGGCGGAGTACGTCACGAGCCCGGCCGACTGCCTCGTTCCGATCCCGACCGAGCTGGCTCCGTTGGGCTTTCTCGTCGAACCGATCAGCATCACCGAGAAAGCGATCGAACACGCCCGCGCGACCCGCTCGGCGTTCGATTGGAGACCCGAATCCGCGCTCGTCCTCGGGACCGGCTCACTGGGACTGTTGACCGCTGCGATGTTCACCGAGACCCTCGAGTACGACCGCGTCTACTGTCTCGGCCGAAAGGATCGGCCGCATCCGACGATCGATATCGTCGAGCGACTCGGCGCGACCTACATCGACTCTCGAGAGACGCTGGTCTCCGAGATAGCGACCGCCTACGAGCCGATGGACGTCGTCTACGAGGCGACCGGCTACGCGAAGCACGCCTTCGAATCGATCGACGCTCTCGCGCCGAACGGCGTCGCCGCCCTGCTGGGCGTCCCCGGCGACTGGGAGTTCGAGGTCGAGGGCGGTCGTCTCCACCGGGAACTCGTGCTCCACAACAAGTCCCTCGTCGGCAGCGTCAACTCCAACCGTCGGCACTTCGAAGCCGCCATCGACACCCTCTCCGCGCTTCCCGACTGGGCGCTCGCGGAGATCGTCTCCGGCGTCTACGGCCTCTCGGAACTCGACCGGGCGTTTCCGGAGGCGACCGCCCCCGTCGCGACGCCCGGACCCGGCTCGACGGCCGGCTCGGATGACGACACGACTATAAAAACGGCGGTCGAATTCGAAGACATATGAAAAACGTCGACGACCTCATCGAGAGCGCGGCCGAACTCGCGGCCCGCGGTCTCTCGAAGGGCGAAATCGCGGACGAGCTGAACGTCTCCCGAGAGACCGCGAGCTGGCTCGTCGAGCGCAGCAGTACGACTCCGCAGCCGACCGATCAGTCGTCCGCCCCGCCGGAAAACGGCGGCGGCGGGCCACAGGACATCCACGTCGACTGGTCCGCGATCGGCCGGGACAGCAAGCGAATGAGCGCCATCGCCTCGGCGATGGCCGACATGCTCGCCAAACACGGCGACGACATCGACCTCACGATCGGGATCGAGAAGGCTGGCGGCCCCATCGCCACCCTCGTCGCGCGCGAACTCGAGACCGATCTCGGAACCTACACCCCCGCGAAACACCAGTGGGAGGAGGGCGACATCGAGGAGCTCGGCGGCACGTTCAGCCGGAACTTCGCCGGCATCCGCGACCGCGAGTGTTACGTCGTCGACGACACCATCACCAGCGGCACCACCATGCGCGAGACCATCGAGGCCATCCGCGCCGAGGGCGGGAAACCCCTCGCCTGCGTCGTCCTCGCCGACAAGCAGGGTCTCGAGGAAATCGAGGGCGTCCCGGTCTACTCGCTGTTGCAGGTCATCAGCGTCGGCAAGGACGACTGATCGCTCGCGCGGCGGTCGCCTGCCGGTTCTCGATGGAAGTCGCGCAGTCACCGTCGACAGGGAACTCTCCGTCCCGGCGAATCGTTCCAGCACTGATATAGTCCGTCGAAAAGAATATCGCTCGAGAACCCTCTCATGAGCGATACAGACTGTTCGGCGTCGGTTTCAGTTCACGAAGACGTCACGTACGCAGTGCGCGACGCGGGCGAGATGAAACTCGACCTGTACGTCCCGGAAACGGACGGAACTCCGCCGCTCGTCGTCTATATTCACGGCGGCGGGTGGGTCTTCGAAACCCGAAAGAACGCGCCGGACCTGGCGCGGTACGCCGCGGAGTGGGGGTGTGCGATGGCCAGTGTGAGTTACCGATTAGCGCCGATACCGGACGACGCCGACGTCCCGTCCGAGGACATCGCGGACAATCCGACGCCGAGAGGCGTCTTCCCGGACCAGATCGTCGACGTGAAGGCCGCGATCAGGTGGCTCCGAGCGAACGCCGACGAGTACGGCTTCGACGCCGACCGCGTCGCGGCCTGGGGCGCGTCGGCCGGCGGTCACCTGGCGGCCCTCGCCGGCACCCTCGAGGATATCGACGCCCTCCCCGGCGACGCCTATCCGGACGACGCCGTTTCGAAAGTCGTCGCCCCCGACCAGTCGGGTACCGTGCAGGCGGTCGTCGACTGGTACGGCATCAACGACCTCCTCGAACTCCCGAGTCGACCGGAGGGACTCGAATCGTTCCTCCTCGGCGGGGACGTCTCGGAGAACCGGGAGAGGGCCAGGCGTGCGAGTCCGACGACTTACGTCGGTCCCGAGACGCCACCGTTTCTCCTCATGCACGGCCGCGAGGACCAGGTCGTCTCGATTCGGCAGAGCCGGCTGCTGGCCGATGCGCTGAACGCGTCCGGCACCGACACGACCACGTACGAACTACACGGGCTGGGCCACGCGTTCGACGCGGAGTCGGAACGGACGGCGATGGAGCGACTCACCGCGGACCCGCGGCCCGCGCAAACGGTCACCGCGACCGCCCGCCTCGAGGAAGGCGGCGAGACGGACGATCTGTTCGGACGTATCCCGCCGGCGGGTCCGGACGCGATCGAACGGTTCCTCGAGCGGACGCTCGCCTGACAGCGGCCGAGTACCGTGCTCGGTCAGTGCCGTCGCTCGCTCGCGCTCGAGTGCGAGCGCTGCGGGAGACGATCTCTGCGATAAAAAAAGTCGAGCGGCGTCGGTGAGCGGCGTTTAGCCGTGAATGCCCATCGCTTCGATCTGTTCCTGGTATCGGTTCCGGATCGTCACCTCGGTCACCTGTGCGACATCGGCGACCTCGCGCTGGGTCTTCTTCTCGTTGCACAGCAGTGACGCAGCGTAGATCGCGGCCGCGGCGTACCCCGTCGGTGACTTGCCCGATAGCAACCCTTCCTCGGCCGTCTTCTCGATGATCTCGTTGGCCTTGGTCTGGACCTCTTCGGACAGTTCGAGTTCAGAACAGAAGCGCGGGACGTACTTTTTCGGGTCGACGGGACGCATCTCGAGGCCGAGTTCCTGCGAGATGTATCGATACGTGCGACCGATCTCTTTGCGTTCGACGCGGGAGACTTCCGAGATTTCCTCGAGCGAGCGGGGAATCCCTTCCTTTCGACAGGCGGCGTACAGCGCGGACGTCGCGACGCCTTCGATCGAGCGCCCGCGGATGAGGTCTTCCTTGAGCGCGCGGCGGTAGATCACCGAGGCGACCTCCCGAACCGAGCGCGGGACGCCCAGTGCGGAGGCCATCCGGTCGATTTCGCTGAGTGCGAACTGCAGATTGCGCTCGCCGGCGTCTTTCGTGCGGATGCGTTCCTGCCACTTGCGCAGTCGGTGCATCTGACTGCGCTTCTTCGATGAAATCGAGCGGCCGTAGGCGTCCTTGTCCTTCCAGTCGATGGTCGTCGTCAGTCCCTTGTCGTGCATCGTCTGGGTCGTCGGCGCGCCGACGCGGGACTTCTCCTGTCGTTCCTGGTGGTTGAACGCCCGCCACTCCGGGCCAGGATCGATTTGTTCTTCCTCCACGACGAGCCCACAGTCTTCACAGATGAGCTCCCCTCGGTCGGAGTCCTTAACGAGATTATCCGATTCACACTCGGGGCAGGCACGTACCCCCTCCTGATCCTCGGTCTCGTCCGTCTCGCGCGTTCGCTCCCGCTGGCGGGTGGACCGTGTCATCGCACTTTTATAGTAGTATCACCATGCTATATAAATATTTGGCAGGGTGTTTCGGTCACTGGATCTAATCTGCCGAAAACGGCCATTAGGAGAGTTGAAAGTGGAAGTTTACGATTCAGAACCGGAAAGCCTTTATCTGGGACCAGCGGATCAGACGGACGAATGCCGGTCATCGAGTGCGACGTCGAGGCGGCTCGCGAACGACTCGAGGCGGCGGGCGTCGCCGTCGATTCGGGAAACACTGACCACGAGCGCTGGCGGGCGAGTCGCGGCGACGCGACCGCCGTCGCGTACGACGACAAGATCGTCATCCAGGGATCGGACCCGCGCGACATCGAGGCGCTGCTCCGCGAGGGCGGCGGCCGCGCCCACGTCTATTTCGACGGCGGCTCCCGGGGTAATCCCGGCCCGGCCGCGATCGGCTGGGTGATCGTCACCGGCGACGGCATCGTCGCCGAGGGCGGCGAGACGATCGGGACGGCGACGAACAACCAGGCCGAGTACGAGGCCCTGATCACCGCGCTCGAGGCCGCGCGCGACTACGGCTACGACGAGGTCCACGTCCGCGGCGACTCCGAACTCATCGTCAAACAGGTCCGCGGCGAGTACGACACCAACGATCCCGAACTCCGCGAGAAGCGCGTGACCGTCCACGAACTGCTCCGTGAGTTCGACGAGTGGACCCTCGAGTACGTCCCGCGGGAGGTCAACGATCGTGCGGACGGTCTCGTGAACGAGGCGCTGGACCAAGCCTAACAGTAGTTGGTAATACGGTTTCTTTATTCAGATTTCAGTACGAAACTTACGGCAAGTACAGGTTATGCACGTAATAATCTCAGCAGTACGTTTATATGTATATCTCACGGACTATTCATGTGAGATATACCTCTGCGTCCCGTCGTCATCTTCTTGCAACACTGGGAATCTCCGGCGTAGCTGGGTGTGCCGGGAAACTTCCGTTCAATTCTGAAACAGGAATCCAAGTGGGGAACATCGAGATCGAGAATTGGCAGAGGGACCCTGTAGCACTCACACTTCGACTTGACCGAGACGGAACGACGGTGTATCAGAACACGATCGAATTAGACGGGTACAGCGATGACGGATCAAACCGTGGCGCTTACGAACTCATTGAGCAATCGTGGCCGTCTGATCCCGCTCAATACACGATTCTATTCGCCGCCCAGGGGACGGAACGGATAGAGCAGTTCTCTCTGCCGGAAGATTATGAAGATCAGCAGAGCGAACCCAGTGATTGTATCGATATCTCTCTGACGTGTGAAGAGGAAGTTACGGATATTCTTTTCAGAGACGATAATCCCTCGTGGGGAAATTCCTAACATTGTCGAAACATTCGCACCCATACTCACTGAATCGTCAGGTTAAATTCAAGGGCATATCTGGATAAAGAAATAGCGCTACTAACTACTGCTAAATTCGCTCAGTGGAGAGAGCGATATCCCACTTCGGACCAATCAACCGGCGTGCGGTGGCGCGCGCTATCAGTCGCCCGAGCGCTAGCGAGGGCGGCTGATGATGTCGTGCGAGGGATGCGGACCGCAGCGACCCACGGGAGCGAGGACCGCAATCGGGTGGGGAGGGCGAGGCCCTCCGTGCCGTCAGGATGGGCAGGACGCTCCGCGATAGTCCGGTTCTTCTACGTTGATCTACCAGTTCACGATCCTAACTGATCGCCGGACCGACTCGAGCGAGCCCGCTGGGAAAGAGGAAAGCGGATCGGCAAGCGGAAAACCGCTCGAGTGCATACGTGTTCGTATGACCGATTCGAACGCAGTCGACGCCGACGGTGTGGCCGACGAGCGGGACGCAGACCCCGCCACCGATCGTGAGAACAGAAGCGGGGACCTCCCCACGGAGACCGTCGACGAAGTCGAACGGCTGACGCGACTCGAGCGCACCGCGATCGACGAAAACGAGATCGAGGCCTACGAAGACCGGCGCGACGAGTTACTCGACGACCACGACTTCACCGCCCGCATCCGCGACGACGACGGCGACGACGTGCTCGTGTGCCATCCCGAGGAGTGGCACGAGGACGGCGTCATCCGGACCGATCGCATCGAGGACATCGACCGGGCGGTCGAGATCCCCCTCGAGGGGACCGAGGATCCGGACGACTGGGAGTCGGTCGACGAATACAACCGGGACCTCGTCGCGGCGGTCAGGGAGGCTCACGGCGACGTTCACGGCGACAACGCGGCGTTGCTCGCCGACTTCGCCGGCAACCACTACGCGAAGCCGATGGACTCGCTGACGAGCGACGAACTCGCGGAGTTCGGAACCGACTACGTGGTTCGGAACGCCTGGCCGTCGGAAAAACAACAGGAAATGATCGCGGAGTCGGTGAAACTGGTCTTCGAGACGGCCGACGAGCGGGTCCCGGAGATCCAGTTCTAGTAGCTTTCGTCGACGATCTGGCGGATCTCGTCGGCGCGGTCGTCGCCCGTGACGATCTTCGAGAGGGACCACTTGATGCCGTCGAGGACGGCGTCGTAGCCGTCGTCAGTCAGCGAGTACTGGTTGGTTCGCTTGTCGAGTTCGCTCTTCTCGACCAGACCCAGATCGACGAGTTCGTCGAGGTTGGGGTAGAGTCGACCGTGGTTGACTTCCGTGCCGTAGTAGTCCTCGAGTTCGCGCTTGATCGCCAGGCCGTACATCGGTTCCTTGGCCAGGATGACGAGGATGTTGTTCTGGAAGGCTGTGAGTTCGCGTGCAATACTCTGTTCGCCGGTGATTGATTGTGCCTCTGACATACGTGTGTAAATGTCACCAGACTATTTAAGACTTGTCAACTATTCCTTCGTATCAGTCGGTAATACAACCGCTACCGACGGCAACACCGCCGGACACTGGTGTACGTGTCCGATTCGAGTCTGTTTGAGATCTGGCAACCGTCACGTAGATAGTGACACTCGATTACGAAAGTACTTTTTGATCGACCGTGGATTCTCAGGTACATGGTCAACCTCTGGGAAGACCTCGAAACTGGACCGAATCCGCCAGAAGAGATCTACGCCGTCGTGGAGTGTCTCAAGGGCGAGCGAAACAAGTACGAGTACGACAAGGACGTGCCCGGCGTCGTTTTGGACCGCGTGCTCCACAGCAACGTCCACTATCCGAGCGACTACGGCTTCATCCCGCAGTCCTATTACGACGACGAGGACCCCTTCGACGTGCTCGTCCTCGTCGAGGACCAGACGTTCCCCGGCTGCATCATCGAGGCCCGTCCCGTCGCCCTGATGAAGATGGACGACGACGGCGAGCAGGACGATAAGGTCATCGCGGTCCCCTCGGAGGACCCGCGTTACGATCACATCGAGGATCTCGACGACATCCCACAGCAGCAACTCGACGAGATCGACGAGTTCTTCGCGACCTACAAGAACCTCGAGGAAGGCAAGGAAGTCGAGACGCAGGGCTGGGAGGACAAGCAGGCCGCCTACGACGCGATCGAACACGCCCAGGACCTCTACGACGAGAACTTCTAGAGCCGACGCGACGCGGAGAACTCTCGAGCCGACCGACGGCGGCGCGGTTGCCGACGACTCCACTACGTTTGTGGTGTGCTGTTCTCGCCGTCGCTTCTGTTATCATCGCTTTTATCGCCGCTATTGCCGTCGCCCCCGTCGCCGTCACTACTGTTGCCATCGCTTCTATCGCCGTCGCCGCGAGCGGATTCCCGAGAGTAATCCGCGCCCGACCGGAACATACGTTATGAGCATGGGTAATTTTATCCCTGATCCCGCCGTAGTCGTTCCCGTATGGCAGCATCCGATTCCGGTCCGGAAACGGCATCGTCGGTCGACGACGCGGCCGAATCCGCCGCCGGCATGGCCCACCCCACGGTCGTCCCGACCAACTTCGATCCCGAGGACTCGAGCGACCGCGACTCGTAGCCGCCTGCCCTCGAGTCCGCTCGATGGTCCTCGACTGGACTGACTCCGGGGACTTGCCCGTCGCCATCTGCATCGGTCGCTCGCCCGTCGCCGCGGTTCGCGGCGGGTGTCTGTCAAACCGATGCACGGAGTGTCAGCCATTCGCAACACACTGTCTCGAAACGAACCTTCTTGTATGCGGTCGAACTACGTCCGCCCATGGGTCTGTTCGACCGATTACGGGGCGACGGCGATCCCCGGGTCGCATTTATCGGGGTCGACGGCGTGCCGTATAGTCTCCTATCGGACAACGAGGAACTGTTCCCGAACTTTGCCGCCATCGCTGCCGACGGGACTGCCGCGGAGATCTCGAGCATCGTCCCGCCGGAATCCAGCGCCTGCTGGCCGTCGCTGACGACCGGGATGAACCCCGGCGAGACGGGCGTCTACGGCTTCCAGGACCGAGAAGTCGGCACTTACGACACCTACGTCCCGATGGGCCGTGACGTCCAGGCCGACCGCGTCTGGGATCGCGTCCAGGAGAACGGCCGCAAGGCGACGGTGATGAACGTCCCCGTCACCTTCCCGCCCCAGCGCGACGTCCAGCGGATGGTCTCGGGCTTTCTCTCGCCCGGCCTCGACAAGGCCGCCTACCCCGACGACGTCCGGGACTACCTCGAGACGCTCGATTACCGGATCGACGTCAACCCGAAACTCGGCCACCAGGAGGACAAGTCGGAGTTCATCGAGGACGCCCACGCGACGATCGACGCCCAGTACGAGGCCTTCCAGCACTACATCGAGGAGGACGACTGGGACCTGTTCTTCGGCGTCTTCATGACGACCGATCGAGTCAACCACTTCCTGTTCAAAGACTACGAACGCGACGGCGAGAACAGGGAGGCGTTCATCGAGTTCTACAAGAAGGTCGACGACTACATCGGCCGCCTCCGGGAGTCGCTGCCCGACGACGTCACCATGGTCGTCGCCTCCGACCACGGCTTCACGAGCCTCGACTACGAGGTCCACTTCAACGAGTGGCTCCGAGAGGAGGGCTGGCTCTCCTTCCGGACCGACGACCCCGAGGAACTGAACGACATCTCCGACGACACGAAGGCGTACTCGTTCATTCCCGGTCGGTTCTACATCAACGTCGAGGGGCGGGAACCGCGCGGTTCCGTCCCCGAGGACGAGTACGATCAGGTCCGAGACGAACTCAAGGCCGACCTCGAGGCGCTCGAGGGGCCGGACGGCAACGCGGTCGTCGACCGCGTCGTCGAGAAGGAGGAAGCCTTCCGCGGCGACCACGACGACATCGCGCCGGATTTGGTCGCGATCCCGAACAACGGCTTCGATCTGAAGTCCGGCTTCAAGGGCGACGCGGAAATCTTCGATACCGGACCGCGTAACGGGATGCACAGCTTCGACGACACGTCGCTGTACATCGACCACCCCGACGCGACGATCGACGACGCCGACCTCTTCGACATCACGCCGACGATCCTCGATCTGATGGACATCGAGTACAGCCGCGGCGACTTCGACGGCGCAAGCCTCATCTGAGCAGCGTCTGAGTAGCGCCGACCGAACCGTCGGTAGGTATATTCTCGCCTGCGTTCGATCGATTGATATGAGAGACGCCCGACTCGTCGGCGGTAGCCTCGTCGTCGCGTTCCTGCTCGCCGGTCTCGCTACTGTCGTCACCGAGAGCCCGGCCGTACTCGGTGTCACGCCGGTCGGCATCGCGATCTACCTGAGCGTCGGCGTCGCGCTGCCACAGTTCCTCCTGGCGCGTCGGTACGGCTCGACGCTTCGACTCGGCCTGGCGAGTCTCGCGGCCGCCGCCGCGGCGTTCGTCGTGATCGCGAGCGTCGCGACTGGATCCCCGAACGCCGAGTGGAGCGGCGGGCTCGTCGCGATCCTGTTCGTCATCGTTCTCGGAACCGTCCTCGGTGCCGGTGTTCGCGAGTTCCGTGCGGGGTACCAGTCGTCGTCACGATCGTAATCCCACCGCCGCGCCCGATCCGATTCGATCCCGTTTTCCGCCCGGCAACGAACCGCCGTCCATGGACGAAGTCATTCGCGCTCGAGGACACGAAAACGTCACTGCCGAGCACGCGAGTACGTTCGAGGTGACGACCGACGACTATCTCACCCCCGCGGGCGACTGCATTCTCGCGATCGAGGCCGACCGTGCGCCCGCTGACTTCGATCCCGAATTCGTCGCGGCCTGCCGGGACACCGATGCGACGATCACGGTCACGATCGAAGCGGGCGGCTATACGGAGACCGTCGAGGGTCGTGGTGACCCCGACCTCGAGTTTACTAACGAGCGCAGCGCCGTAGGGCGGACGAGCGACTACGTAGACGACCGGACGATCGTGAACGACGCCGAATTCGCGGCCGAGGGGTTCGATCGCGACCTCGTCGCCGCGCTGGCCGAGGGGAGCGAGGCAACGGTAACGATTAGCGTCGAGTGATCGCCAGCGGCAGTGTCGCGCGGCGAGGCCTCGAGCCGCCGCGGATTCCGTCGCGGTTTTGTCCTGCAAGCCCGAAGACGACCGTATGAGCGACGATCCGGAGCCTGCGGTCAACATCAGCGGTGGCGCGACGGGCGGCGGTGCGGCGGCCGAGTTCGATCCGGCGACCGCGGCGACTCGCGCGGAGACGGTCGTCGATCGGCTGGGCGAGTTGTTCTGGCAGAAGGAGTACGGCGGCCGAGACGCCTTCACCTGTCTCGTCCGGACGATCCTGAGCCAGAATACCAGCGACAAGGCCAGCCAGCCGGCTCATGACGCGCTGATCGATCGGTATGACGGCCCCGATACCGACCTCGCGGAATCGCTCGCGGCCGCCGAACGGTCGACGCTCGCCGAGACGATCAGCGGGGCGGGACTCTACAACCAGAAGTCCGAGACCATCATCGACACCGCCGAGTGGGTCCTCGAGGAGTTCGGCTCCGCCGCGGCGTTCGACGCGTTCGTCAAGGGCGAGGACCCCGAAACGGTCCGCGAGACGCTGCTCTCGGTCCGCGGCGTCGGCCCGAAGACCGCCGACTGCGTCCTGCTGTTCGCGGGCGGTCGCGGCGGCGTCTTCCCCGTCGACACGCACGTCCACCGAATCTACCGTCGGATGGGGGTCGCGCCGGCCGACGCCGACCACGAGGCGGTGCGTGCGGTCCTCGAGCGCGACGTGCCCGCCGCGAAGTGCGGGTTCGGCCACACGGCGACGATTCAGTTCGGTCGCGAGTACTGTACGGCGCGCAAGCCCGCCTGTCTCGAGGATCCCGACGCCTGCCCGATGGCGGACCTGTGCGATCAGATCGGGGTCTACCCCGAAACGGGCGAGGTAGTCGATCCCGCAGACGCGCCGGAGGCGGTCGCGGCGGACGACTGAGGCCGTCGACTCTCGACATCGAGGCGTTCGCAGTCCGATTTCGACGAGTCGACGATGCGGCGGAGAGTCGAAACTCAGCGCGTCGGAGTATTCGAGACGACATGAGTGTCTAGTAACGGTTTCTTTCGACTCCACAACGGTTTTATGTCGGTGTCGGGGTAGACCCGGGGTACCAATGCCTGCAGACCCAGATCGGGTTGCAGAGACGAGCGAGTGCGAGTCGGAGTCACCGTCGGTGAGCGAGCGAGCGGAGACGTCAGCCTCGCGTCGACGGGTGTTGTCGGCGACGGCGGCCGGATCGGTGACCGCTCTCGCCGGCTGTACGGAACTGCTCTCCAGCGGCGGTGGCGGCGATCCGCTGCGCGTCAGCGTCTGGAGCGGGAACTACGCGGACCGGTTCGAAGAGTCGGTCGTCCCCAGATACGAAGACGAGTTCGACGCGGAGATCGAGATCCAGCGCGGCTGGAACGATATTCTCAGCAACATTCAGACGGCACCGGACGACGATCCGCCGTACGACGTGACGATCACGGAGGGGAACTTCTACTACTACGGTCGGCAAGACGACCTCTTCCACGAAATCAGGACGGAGAACGTCCCCAACGCCGACGAACTCATCGATCACTACGCGGAGTTCCGGACCACGGAGTACGGAATGCCGGTCGACGGCGCTCCCTGTACGATCGTCCACCGCGAGGACATGGACTTCGATCCGGACTCCTGGGCCGACCTCTCCTCGACGGCCGTCGAAGAGAGCAACGGTATCGGCGTCGATACCGGCTTCTGGTGGTATCCGATGTACGCCGCCGCAGTCGGGATGGACGACGCGGAACTCGGCGAGGAGATGCACGACGCCGACCTCCACGACGACGTCCTTGAGACGGTCCGCGACTGGCCGATCGAGAGCTGGGCGAGCTCCGGCGAGGACGTCTGGCAGGCCTTCCAGAACGACGTCATCGACGTCGCACAGTGGTACTACGAGCAGACGGCGTACGACATCGACAGCTACGACGGCCTGACCCACACGATGCCGGACGAGACGACCGGCTACCTGAACCACTGGTGCGTCGTCAAGGGCACCGACAAGCGCGACCGGGCCGAGGAGTTCATCAACTTCCTCATGGACGCCGAGGTCCAGACGGCCTGGTCCGAGGAGATGCCCACGCTGTTCTGTAACGAGAACACCGAGTACGCCGGCGACCTGGCCGAGGATCTGCCGAGCAACAGCGAGGAAGCCGAAACCATCGCCTTCCCCGACTGGGAGTTCCTCGCGGATCACCAGGGCGACCTCTCCGACGAGTTCACCGAGATACAGCGGAGCTCCTAACGGGTCGCGATACGATATTCATGTCTGAAATCACGCTTTCCGGACTCGAGAAACGGTACGGCGACGAGCTCGCCGTCGAGGACGTCTCGGTGACGATCGACGACGGCGAACTGCTCTGTCTGCTCGGGCCCAGCGGGAGCGGCAAGTCCACGACGCTGCGGATGCTCGCCGGCCTCGAGACGCCGACCGATGGCGAAATACGCATCGGCGACGAGGACGTGACCGATCGCCCGGCCTACGAACGCACCACCGCGACGGTGTTTCAGGACTGGGCGCTGTTCCCCCACAAGACGGTCCTCGAGAACGTCGCCTTCGGGCTGAAGATGCAGGGCGTCGGGAAAGACGAACGCCGCGAGCGGGCCCGCGAGATGCTCGAGCGCGTCCGAATGGCGGAGTACGCCGACGACGATCCGATGAACCTGAGCGGCGGTCAGAAACAGCGGGTCGCGCTCGCGCGGTCGCTCGCCGTCAACCCTGACGTGTTGTTGCTCGACGAGCCGCTGTCGAACCTCGACAAGCGGCTCAGCGAGGACATGCAGATCGAACTCCGCGAGATCCACGCGGAACTCGAGGAGACGTTCGTCCACGTGACCCACGATCAGGACGAGGCTTTCACCCTCGCCGATCGGATCGGCATCATGGCCGACGGAAACCTCGTCCAGGTCGGCGAACCGAACGAGGTCTACCGGAACCCGAAGAACCGGTTCATCGAGGGCTTCCTCGGCGATACGAACTTCGTCGAGGGCACCGTGAGGCGGACGACGTCGGACTCCGTCCACGTCGACACGGAACTGGGTCGGGAGGTCGTCATCCCGACAGCGAACGGCGACGCGGACGCGCTCACGGACGGCGACTCGGTGACGCTGTCGCTTCGTCCCGAGGTCCTCTCGATCGAACCGGCGGAGTCGGCGGGATCCGAAGCCGAGGAGACGGCCCAGGCCGTTCGCGCCGACGGGAGTACGACGAACTCCGTCGTCGGCACGGTCGAGAACGTGCTCTACCGAGGTTCGACGGTTCGGTACTCCGTCGACGTCGAGGGCACGTCGGTGTTCGCCGAACGCACCGTCTCGGACTCCGGTGAGTTCGACGCCGGCGACGAGATCAGGATTAGCTGGGACGGCGCGGACCTCCTCGTGTTCCGGGACGACGGCTCGAGGGTCGATCTGTAATGATGTCGGGCACGCAATCGTCGCTGCCGGCACCGGTCACTCGGCTCTGGGAGCCGCTCCGAGAGCGATCGCGCTCGAAACGGGCGCTGTTGCTGATGGCCCCGCTGCTGGTATTCGAGTTACTGCTCTTCGTCGCCCCGTTCCTGATCCTGCTCCGGATCAGCCTCATGGAAGGGTCGCCGGACCTCCGGTACGCCGACGGAACGTGGTCGCTGGACGGCTACGTCGAGGTGTTCACTAACGGCGTGTTGCTCGAACCCATCATCTACTCGTTCAAACTGGGGGTGGCCGCCACGGGGATCACGGTCGTGATCGCGCTGTTTTACGCCTACGCGATCTGGCGAGCCGATGGTCCGATCAAATCCCTCCTGCTGTTCTCGGTGATCCTGCCCCTCCTGACGACCCTCGTCATCAAGACGTACGCGTTCCGGCCGCTCCTCTCGCCGAACGGGACGCTCAACGACGTCCTCCTGGCGTTGAATCTGGTCTCGGAGCCGATCCAGTTTGCCCCCGGAACGGTCGGCGTGATCGTCGGTCAGATCTACATCGTCCTCCCCTACGCCGTGCTGGCGATCTACAGCGTTCTGTCGACGATGGACTGGGGACTCGTCGAGGCCGCCCGCGACCTCGGCGCGAGCCGTCCGCGCTCGTTCCTCGAGGTCGTCATCCCGCAGGCGATGCCCGGGATCATCGTCGCGACGGTGATCTCCTTCGCCTGGAGCGTCGGCGCGTACGCCGCGCCGGGGCTCCTCGGCGCTCGAGACCAGGCGTTCGCGATCGAGGTCGAGAAGCGGTTGCTGTCGAATCTCCAGTGGGAGATCGCGACCGCGTACTCGGTCGTCATGCTGGTGTTGATGCTCGCGAGCGTCGCCGTTCTCACCCTCGCGCTCGGCCGCTTCGGAGGTGAGGTCGAGTATGCATAGAGAGACCGTCGAGAACGCCCTGTTTCGCGCGGGCTATCTGGCGATCCTGGCGTTCATGCTGTTGCCGCTCGTCGTGGTCGTCGTGACCTCCTTCGCGGAGTCGGGGAATCTCGTCTTCCCGCCCGAGAACTACTCGCTGGTCCACTATCGCGCGTTCCTCGAGGAGACGCGCTGGCTCTCGGCGTTCGACAACAGCCTCCTCGTCGGCGTCGGGACGACCGTCGTCGCGACGATGCTGGGCGTCACGGCCGCCTTCGGCCACGAACTCGACGACGGCCGAGCCGGACAGCTGCTCGCGCCGCTCGTCCTCGTGCCGCTGCTGATCCCGCCGATTATCCTCGGGATCTCGATGCGCGTCTACTTCGTCAGGGCCGGGATGGACGCCTCCTACCTGAGTATCATCCTCGCACACACGCTGTGGGCGACGCCGCTCGTCTACTTCGTGATGCGGTCGGTGTTCAGCCGGTTCGACTGGCAGTTGCTCGACGCCGCGAAAGACCTCGGTGCGGGACCGATCCAGTCGTTCGTCTACGCCGTCCTCCCGAACGTCAAACACGGGATCTTCGTCGGCGCGCTGCTCGCCTTCATCGTCAGCCTCCAAGAGTTCGTGATGGCGCTGTTCCTCTCAAGTCACAGCACGAAGACCATCCCGGTGGTGGCCTGGGAAGCGCTGCGTCAGTCGCTGGATCCGATGGTGAGCGTCGTCTCGACGTTCCTCATCCTCATCTCGGTGATTGCCATCGTGATCGCGACGATCGCGACGAACCTGGATTGGCTCTCGAAACAGCTCTCCTGATCGGCCGTCGCGGTCCGCTCTTTTTTCGATCGACAGCCGTCACGGCTCAGCAGTAACTCGAGCACTCGTCGCTGCGATGAAGTGACCGCAGCGATCCCGAAACCCGACAGAAACAGTGCAGTGGCCGTCTCGAGCGCTCGCCTCATCGTCGAGGCGAGCGCTCGAGTCACGGGGGAGGGCAGGCCGACCGCGCGGCGCGCAGATCCGCGCGCCGCGCCCCGGATCTCCTGGCGGACTGAAAGGGCGAGGCGTGCCCGCCAGGGCACGCCGAGGGCTTTATAAGAAGCGGAAGGTCTCGAGGTTCTTCGGCGCGAAGGTGCGCATGTCGAAGTCGTGGTAGAGCGCGCTCGAGAGGTCCTGCGTGGACCGCTCGTCGCCGTGAACGCAGAGGACCTTCTCGGGCCGGGGATTCATCGTCTTGACGAAGTTCTCGAGGCCGGCGCGGTCTGCGTGGCCGGAGAAGCCGTCGACGGTTTCGACGTTCATGTTCAGCGAGAGGGTGCCGCGGCCGTCGCCGCCGCCCATGGCACCGACCTCGCTGGTCGGGATCTCGTCCCAGCCGTTCTGGATGCGCCGACCGAGGGTTCCCTGGGCCTGATAGCCGACGAAGACGAGCGACGAGTCCGGATCGGGACCGAGATGACTGAGCCAGGACATGATCGGCCCGCCGGTGACCATCCCGGAGGTCGAGAGGACGATACAGGGTTCGCCGTCGGCGACGTCCTGTCGCTCCTCCTCGCCGCCGTCGATGTGGTTGAACTGCTCGGCGAGGAACGGGTTCTCGTCGTCGTGGAAGATGCGGTCCCGCAGGTCGTCCCGGAGGTACTCGGGATAGGTGGTGTGGATCGCCGTCGCCTCCCAGATCATGCCGTCCAAGTGGACCGGCATCGTGGGGATGTCGCCGCTGCGCATCGCCTCCTCCAAGACGAGCATGATCTCCTGGGACCGGCCGACCGCGAACGCCGGAATGACGACTTTCCCATCCCTCTCGTAGGTCTCCTGAATGACCTCCTTGAGGTTTCGCTCCGAGTCGGCCTGATCGGTCTGGTAGTCGTTGCGACCGCCGTAGGTCGACTCGAGGACGAGCGTCTCGACGCGCGGGAAGTCGTTGACCGCGCCGTTGAACAGGCGGGTGTCGTCGTAGTGGATGTCACCGGAGAAGGCCACGTTGTAGAGGCCGTCGCCGATGTGGAAGTGCGAGACGGCCGAGCCGAGAATGTGGCCGGCGTTGTGGAAGGTGAGTTTGACGTCCGGCGCGATGTCGGTGACGTCACCGTACTCGAGCGGGATGCAGTGTTTGATCGCTTCGCGGACCTGCTCGCTCTCGTAGGGCGGACTCCGGCCTTCCTTGGCCGCAACGTCGAGGTAGTCGAGCGTCAGCAGGCCCATCAGATCCCGCGTCGGCTCGGTACAGTAGATCGGGCCGTCGTAGCCGTACTTGAACAGCAGCGGGATCAGCGCGGAGTGGTCGAGGTGGGCGTGGGTCAGGACGACCGCGTCGATGGTCTGCGGGCCCGCGCCGAGCGCCTCGGGCGCGTGGAGGTACGGCACTTCGCCCTCCGCGCCGGGTTTGTCGCCGCAGTCGATGAGGATCCGCGTCTCGGGGGTCGAGAGGATGAACGACGCGCGCCCGACCTCGCGACAGCAGCCCAGCGTGGTGATGCGGACGTACTCGTCGTCGGACATCTCCTCGCGGTGGATCTGTCGGCCGACCTTCTCTAAGATGTCGCGGCGCTCGTCGCGTTCCTGCTTGAGGAAGCTCCGGACGTTCGAGACGGTCGAGGATTCGATCGGCGGCGTGCGGACGACTTCGGGCGTCCAGCCGACGGTCTTCGTTATTTCGCGGAGCGTGGACCCGTGACGGCCGATGACCATGCCGGGTTTTTCGGCCTCGATGACGACCTCGCCGGTGTCGGCGTGGAAGTCGAGGTCAGTGACGCCAGCGTCCTCGGGGATGACGTTCATGATCTCCTCGCGGGCCTGTTCGGGCCGCGAGAGGACGCTGGGGTCGGGCCGGACGGTGATTCGCTTGCGAAGCTTGCTCGCGAGTTGCCGAATGAGATCGCCCTGCTGGGCGAACTTCTTCGGATCGCGCGTGTAGACCACCAGTTCGGGGCCTTCGTATTTCACCGAGGAGACCGAGATATCGCTCGGTAACTCGCTCGTGATCTGTGCTTTGAGATCGTCGAGTTGCTGCTCTACAGTGCTCATAGGTCGCCAATGTGGCTTGCGTGAACTCGCCGTCCGGGATCGAACGCGGCATCGGGTCGGGGAGAGAGTCTCGGGAACGGAGAACGAAGTTCGGTTTCGCGAGGGGTGCCGAACGGCGTCCGTCGCGTCGGAACCGACTGCGAGCGTCGCCGCCCGCGCGGGTCAACGTCGCTCGTCTTCCGTCTCGTCTCCCGATTCATCGTATCCTACTCCGTACCTGACGAACACGCTCCCGGATCGGTTATCCTGGTCCGTGCGGGACAATTCCAGGGAGAACCCGCTTACTCGACGCTATTCTTTGCGTGGTATAAAAGCCTTCGCAAAAATCAGGGCCGTGGGGGTGATACCTGTCAGTACGGTATGTACGTTACCCCTACCCGAGTCCGCGAGGAGCGCGATTGGATCGCGAACCGAGCCAATACGGTCGTTCCCCTCGTCAACGACGTTCGGGCCGATCTCGGCGACGCCTTCGGCACCGATGTCGACGCGATCACCGAGTCACAGTATCGCGAGGAAGTCGACACCGTCTTCGCCGACGGCGATCTGGCGGTCAACGTCGCCGCGATGGTCGCGATCCTCAGAGAACTCGACGTCGAGGGCGATTATCCGGGGTTCGTCGTCGACGAACTCCTCGGGCGCGAACTGGCCGCGACGATTGCCGGCCCGCAGCCGCTGCGGACGCTCGGCGAAGCGACCTTTCACTACGCCGACCTTCGCGTCCACGGCGACGAAGACGAAAACGCCGGCGTCGACGACTGCGAGGCGGCCCTCGCCGCCGGCTTCCAAGAGCGGCTGCCGGGCTGGAACTGGACCGAACGAGAGAGTCCGTTCGCCCTCGAGCGGTGAGCGGTCACCGATGGGGACGGCCGGAAGACGGCAGTCACTCTCGCCTCAGCTGTCCGTCTCGTTCCCCGAAGTCGATTCGTTCCCGGCGTCCGTTTCGTTCGCGGCACCGGACTCGTTCGTCTCGCCGTCTGCCCCTGCTTGCTGCTGTTGCTCGAGTAGCGACTGTTGCTGTTCGAGCTGTTGTGCCCGCTGTTGTTGCTGTCGGACGAGCGAATCGTACTCCTCGCCGGGATAGATCGCCCCGACGGCACCCTCGCGAAGCGATTGCAGGATCGCCTCGTCGGAGCCGGAGACGAGGAAGAGCCCGTACGCAGTCTCCGACTTTTCGATCGTGAGCTTCGCGGAAACCGATTCCTCGAAGTCGGTTGCAGCCGCTTCGACTAACTCGCGCTGTCGTCTCTGGTACTCCAGTTGCGCCTCCTGCCGACTGAGATTGCCGCTCTCGACGTCCGCTTGGATCTCCTCCCCGAGACTCGAGACCTCCTTCTCGGCCGGTCTCACTTGGAGCGTGACCGCGTTAGTCGCGTCGCCCGACGAGTCCGATTGGCCGATCGATTCGAGCTGGGAGCAGCCGGCCAGCGACGCGGTCGCACCGGCACCGGTAAGCGCGAGGAAGCTCCGACGGGTCAGAAGGTTCGACATTGTCTCTGACACGCGGGGATGAGGGAAAATATACCTTCTGCGTTGGGTCCAGCGTCCGGTCGCAGTCGGCCGATCGGACGCGAAATCCGCCCGACAGCGGGCACCTTTTATCCGTTCCCCCACTACCACGGTCCAGTGACGGATTCAGAGGATGGGACGCGAACGGAAACCCTCCAGGAGCCGACGCTACCGGCCGCTCGCGACGTCGTCGCCCGCGGGATCGATCGCGGCGCGATCGTGACCGTCTACGGTCGCTGCACCGTCGACTACGAGGGTCGGGCCTCGAGCCGCCTCGAGGCGGGCGATCGCCACGTCATGCTCAAGCCCGACGGCGCGGCGCTGGTCCACACCGACGAGGGCCAGCAGCCGGTCAACTGGCAGCCGCCGGGCTGTGACCACGACGTCTCCTGCGAGGACGGCGCGCTCGTCCTCGACAGTGTCCGATCGACGCCGGACGAGCGGCTCCGCGTCAGGTTCCGGGAGGTGCTGCAGGTCTCGGCGTTCTCCGGGTCCGACGAGAACGAACTCGCCCTCGTCGGCACCGAGGAGGACCTCCGCCAGCGGATCCTCGAGAACCCTTCCCTGCTCGAGACCGACTTCACGCCGCTGGCGACCGAGCGCGACACGCCCGCGGGTGCGGTCGACATCTACGGCGAGGATTCGGCCGGCCGGGCGGTCGTAGTCGAACTAAAGCGTCGTCGGGTCGGGCCCGACGCGGTGAGTCAGCTCCGGCGCTACGTCGACGCCCTCGAGCGCGACCTCCACGCTGACGCTGCCGTTCGCGGGATCCTAGTCGCCCCCTCGGTGACCGACCGCGCGGGCCGGCTCCTGACCGAACACGGCCTCGAGTTCGTCTCGCTCGAGCCCCCGGCCGAGTGAACGGCCTCGAGACCCTCCGAGGAAAATCGGGGTCAGGTATCTGCGTCTTCCCCCTCGGCGAGCAGCGCCTCCATGACCTTTCGCTGAGCCGTTCGAAGGTGTTGGGAGAAGGTCGCCGGCGAGATGTCTAGCATCTCCGCGACGTCTTCGCCGCTCTGTTCTCGCGGCCAGTCGAAAAAGCCGGCGCTGTAGGCCGTCTCGAGCGTCCGGCGCTGTTTCTCGGTCAGCGACTCGAGCACGCGGGTCTGGAATTCCTCGACGGTCCGATCCTCGACCCGGCGGGTTCGCTGGGCGAGTACCTCGAGGTCGGGATACGCGTTCTGGATCGCGTCGATCGCCCCGCGGACGTCGACGTCGGGGGGGAACTCGGCGGTACAATAGAGTTCGCCGTCGTCGATCCGAACCGATCGGAGCCGACCGCCCCGGTCCGCGAACAGCCGTGTCAGCGGCGGATCGCGGATGGTGACCTCGAACAGGTACGCGTCGTCGGTCGGCGTGATCGCGGAGACGTCGGTGACGCCGTCGACGGTCGCGATGTCGTCTTCGAACTCGTCGGGATCGATCCCGTCGACCGAGAGGAAGTGGACGAACGCGTCCCCGTCGGCGGGTACCACTCGTTCGATCCGGATCGTACAGTCGCGACCGGCGGACGCGTCGACGAGCGGTGACTCGACGTCGGTCGTCCGGAACTGCAGTTCCCGGACGACGTCGCTCAGGAGCGTCTTTTCCCGCTGGCGAGCGCTGATCGCGTGACCGATGATCTCGCCGAGTCCCGCGAGGATCTCCCGTTCGTAGCCGTCGAACGCGTCCTCTCGTTCGG
The DNA here is from genome assembly GCF_020515625.1 of Natrinema amylolyticum. NCBI lineage: Archaea > Methanobacteriati > Methanobacteriota > Halobacteria > Halobacteriales > Natrialbaceae > Natrinema > Natrinema amylolyticum. Next base: position 402,146 of record NZ_JAIWPJ010000001.1, on the reverse strand, counting down.
TGTAGACGTTGAGGACGCCGTAGGTGGAGTCACCGTGTTCGATCGGGATCGCGGCGCTGGATCGATACCCCCGTTCGATCGCCGGCTCGCGCCACGGTTCGTAGTCGGGATCCGTCAGGATATCCGTCTGAATCTGTAACTCACCGGTCCGGATCGCTTCGCCCGTCGGCCCCTGGCCGGTGTCGCTCTCGTCGACCGTGATGGTAACCGATTCGAGATAGCCGTCCTCGACGCCGGCGGTCGCTCGCGGCTCAACCGTCTTCGAGCCCCGATCGATCCCGCCGATCCAGGCGAACCGATAGGAGTCCGTCTCCGCGAGCCGTTCGCAGACCCGCTGTTCCATCTCCTCGCGCGAGGAGAGCTCGATCACCGACTGGGTGATGTCTTCCTGCACTCGATAGAGCTGGTTGATGGCCGCGAGCTGCTCTCGCTGGTACTCGAGTTGGCGTTTTCGGGCCTTTCGCTCGGTCGTGTCCCGGACCACGCCGGCAGTTCCGCGGAACCCGTCGGTGTCGCGGTCGTCGGTCTCTTCACCGGAATCGCCGTCGGCCGGCGGTAGCGTCGTGAACCTGACCTCTGCAGGGAACGTCTCGCCGTCGGACTGCCGGATCCGCGTTTCCATCGTCGCGACGTCGCGACTCCCGGCCGCCAGTTCGGATCGGAGTCGCTCGACGTTACTCATCGCCTCGTCATCGATCACCGAGATGTGCGTTCCGAGCAGTTCCTCGCGGTTCCGTCCCGTCATCGAAACCAGCGCATCGTTGACCAGCCGGAAGCAGTAGGACTCGTCGAGGACGTACGCGCCATCGGGGATCGTCTCGAGGACCGTCTCGTAGCGCTCGAGTTCCTGTTTGCGCTGCTCACGCTCAGTGACGTCCATGATGAACCCCTCGAGAGCGACCAGGTCGTCGTCAGCTCGATGATCGCTTTCGACACTACCGAGGTCACTGTCCATCGATGTGGCCGACGAATCCACGGCTCGATCGCCCCCGTCGGCCGTCGCGTAGACGGCCGATCCCCGTTCTTCGACCCATCTTCGGCTGCCGCTCTGCGTTCGAATCCGGTAGGTCACCCTGAAGCGATCGTCCCGTTCGAGCTGCCAGCGGATCGACTCGAGGGCGTCCACGCGGTCGTCGGGATGGACGATATCGTCCCCCCACGAGACGTCGCCGCCGACGATCCGGTCCGGATCGTAGCCGACCAACGGCTCGCAGTCGCCGCGAAGGACCGTCATCGCCCAGTCGGATTTGGGTCGACACCGGTAGACGATCCCCGGCAGATTACCGATAAGCGTCGTCAGCTGCCGTTCCCGCTCCTCGAGTTCGGTCTCGGTTCGGTGGTGCGTGACGACGTTCTCGATTCGGTTCGCCAGCACGTCGGGCCGTTCGGCCGCCAGTTCGGTCGGAACGTACTCCGTGACGCCGACCGAGATCGCCTCGCTCGCGATCTCCTCGCTCCCGTCGTCCACGTAGAGGAGGACGGGGATATCGGGCCGTCGCTCGCGGACGGTCGACACCAACGAAATCCCGTCGGTGTCCGGCAGTTCGTAGGCGCTGACGACGCAGTCGAGTCGCTCACTCTCGTCGAGCGCCTCGAGCGCCGCGGCGCTCGTCGCGGCCGTCCTGACGTCGATCGGTTCGTCGTCGGGAAGGCCGGAGACGACGGTCTCGAGGGTCGAACTATCACCAACGAGGAGCGGACGGGCCGGGCCCTCGGTCATCGTGTCTCGTCTGTTCGACGAATTCTCCGACTATCAGTAAGCGTTTTTCCTAACGATAGCCGAACTGACTATTCCGTCGGGTACGTTCCCTCGAGATGCGTCCGCTCGAGGACGTGTCCTTCCGCCGCCGACTCGAGGTCGTCCGCGCTCGCGTCGGGTCCGAGGTCGAGCGTCGTATCCAGGGCGAACAGTTTAAATCGGTAGGTATGTTCCCTGTCCGGCGGGTTCGGACCGCCGTAGCCGTGGTCGCCGTAGTCGTTCGTTCCCTCGGTCGCGTCGTCGGCGTCCCAGTCCTCCGGAATCGTCGTCGTCCCCGGCGGAACGTTCCAGACGATCCAGTGGTCCCAGACCTTGCCGGCGGGCTCTCTCGCGTCGGGGTCGTCGACGACCAGCGCGAGCGATTCGGCGTCGTCCGGAACGCCGTCGATCTCGAGGGGCGGATTGACGTTCGTTTCCGTGTAGCCGTACTCCTCGGGGATCCGTTCCCCGTCGTCGAACTCGGGGCTCTCGAGTGTCAGGTCTCCCATGTCGATCACCGCCTCCGCGCGGGTCAGCGGATCGGACTTCGCCCGCCAGATAGAATAAACTTGCAGGCGGTACGGACCCCGCGTCGACGAGACGGGGAGCGGTCGGCTACCGACGACCCACGAAGATGACGATTCCGAGGACCAAGAGCCCGATCCCCCACCACAGCGAATCGCCCGGGAGAAAGGCGAGCAACAGCGTAACGATCCCCGACGTGATGAGCGACCAGCCGATCGTCGATCGATATGTCATATCACTATATGGTGGGCGCGATAGTTGTACGTTGTGCCGGTCCTCGCAGCCCGACCGTCCGCCCGCCCACTCTTACGGTTCGGCGGTCGAAACCGCTAGTCGACTATGGAGAGTGCCCTGACGCTCCGACGATACCGACCGAACGACGGTCCGCGCGTCCGAGAACTCCACGAGACGGCCATGCGAGACGCCGACGCCTACGTCGAAGACGTTCCCGGCGACCTCGAGACCGTCACCGAGACGATTCTCGAGGCCGGCGGCGAATTTCTCGTCGGCGAAGTCGACGATCAAATCGTCGCGATGGGCGCGTTTCGACCGATCGACGAGACCGATTCCGTCGCGACGTTCGTTCCCGATCGGCCGGAGTCGACGGTCGAGCTGACGCGGCTGCGCGTCGACCCCGACTATCACCGACGGGGATACGGCCGACGGACGTACGAGGAACTCGAGCGACGCGCTCGGTCGCGAGACGCGACCCAGATCGTACTCGACACGATGGCGAAACAGACCCCGGCGCGTCGACTGTACGAGTCGGTCGGGTTCGAGGAGGTGCACCGCGAACGGATCGAGGCGTTCGACGATCCCTTCGAACTGGTCATCTATCGGAAATCGCTGACCGACAGCGACGCGTGACGGCCGTCACTCCTCGAGCGAGCGCTTCAGCCGATCGAGTTCCGTCAGCGCCTCGACGGGCGTGAGGTGGGCGAGATCGAGCGCGCGGAGTTCGGCGGCGACGTCAGCGGGAATATCGCCCCCGTCCGCCGTCGCGGTCCCAGTCGCCTCCGTCTCGTGGGTCGGAGCGGTACTCGAGTCGGTGTCGACGTTCGTCGCTTCCTCGTCGATCGACTCGAGCCCCTCGTCGTCCGCGTCCGCGACCAGCTCCCGCGACCGCTCGACCACGGACTCGGGAACGCCGGCGGCGGTCGCCACCTCGACGCCGTAGGAGCCCGTCGCCGCGCCGGCGGCGATCTCGTGGTGGAAGACCACCTCGTCGTCTTCTTGGTCGACCTCGAAGTGCAGCGTGAACGCGGCCGCGAGGTCGTCCGCGAGGTCGGTCAGCGGGTGGTGATGCGTGGCGAAGAGAGTCGTTGCGCCGACCCGATCGTGGAGGTGTTCGGTGATCGCCTGCGCGATGGCCATCCCGTCGGCCGTCGAGGTGCCCCGGCCCACTTCGTCGAGCAAGACCAGCGAGTGCTCGTCGGCCTCCTGCAGGATGGTCGCGAGTTCGTCCATCTCGACCATGAACGTCGAGCGCCCGCCAGCGATGTCGTCGCTGGCACCGACGCGGGTGAAGATTCGGTCGACGGGCGTGATTCGGGCGGCGCTGGCCGGAACGAAGCTGCCGACCTGTGCTAACAGAACGATCTGGGCGACCTGCCGCATGTAGGTCGACTTACCGGACATATTCGGTCCCGTAATCACCGCCAGCCGCCGATCGCTCGCGAAGCGGGCGTCGTTCGGGACGAACGACTCCTGGGTGCGCTCGACGACGGGGTGGCGTCCCCCCTCGATCTCGAGGGTCTGACTCCCGTCTCGCTCGAGGATCTCGGGCCGACAGTAGTCGTACTGGGCGGCGGCCGTCGCCAGCGAGACGAGCGCGTCCAGCGTCGCGAGCGCCTCGGCGAGTCCCTGGACGCGCTCGACCTCGTCGCCGATCTCGCGGCGCACGTCGCGGAAGAGTTCGTACTCGCGCTCGTCGGCGCGCTCTTCCGCGCCGACGATCTCGTCCTCGCGCTCCTTGAGTTCCGGCGTGACGAACCGTTCGGAGTTCTTCAGCGTCTGGCGGCGCTGATAGTCCTCGGGCACCGACTCGAGGTTCGGGTTCGTCACCTCGATGTAGTAGCCGTGGACCGAGTTGTAGCCGACCTTGAGCGAACCGATCCCGGTCCGCTCGCGCTCTCGCTCTTCGAGCTCGTCGATCCACTGCTTGCCGTCTCGAGCCGTCCGACGCAGGGTATCGAGGTCCTCGTCGTAGTCCTCGGCGATGATCCCGCCCTCGGTGATCTCGATCGGCGGGTCCGAGACGATCGCGTCGTCGAGCAGCTCGCGGACGTCTACCAGCGGATCGAGATCGTCGTGCAGCCGCTCGAGCCGGTCGCAGTCGGCGTCGGCGAGTTCCTCGCGGACGTCGGGCACCACGGCGAGGGTGTCCCGCAGCGACCGCAGGTCCCGCGCGTTCGCTCGCTCGCGGGAGATCCGCCCGATCAGTCGCTCGAGGTCGTAGACGTCCCGCAGGTGCTCGTGCAGTCGTTCGCGCGTCCGGACCGCGCTCGTGAGTTCCTCGACGGCGTCCAGCCGCGCCTCGATGCGATCGGGCTCGAGTAGCGGCCGCCGGAGCCAGTCGCGGAGCTTCCGCCCGCCGAGCGCGCTGGCGGTCTCGTCGAGGACGCCGACGAGCGTCGCGTCGTCCCGCCCGTCGACGGCCCGGGGCTCGAACAGCTCGAGGCTCCGCAGGGCGACGGCGTCCAACAGGAGGTACTCCCGGGGATCGTACCGCGTGAGATGGGTGAGATACTCGAGGTGAGCGTCGTCGCTCGTGGCCTCGTCTTCGCTGGCGTCGTCGGCGTCCGTCTCACCGCGCTCGCCCTCGTGTGCCCCGCCGCGGACGTACTCCGCGTAGGAGAGCAGCGCGCCGCAGGCCCGAATCTCGGCGTCGCTCGCCAGCAGGGCGTCGGGGTTTCGGAAGTACCTCGAGAGCTTCTCGCCGGCTCGCTCACGGTCGAACACCGCCTCGTCGTACGGCGTGACCATGCAGTCCGCCGGAAGGAGATCGTCGGGCGCGGCCGGCCCGACGACGGCCTCCGCGGGCGCGAACCGGCTCACTTCGTCGGCGATTGACTCCCGTGAGGTCGAACTCGTCGCGAGGAAATCGCCCGTGGAGACGTCGAGCAGGGCCAGCGCGAGCGGCGCGTCCTCGCCGGGAGACGCATCGCCGCGGGCGACCGCCGCTACGAAGTTGTTGTCGTCGCTCGCGAGCAGTTCGTCCTCGGTGAGCGTCCCGGGCGTGATCACGCGCGTGACCGCCCGTTCGACCACCCCAGACGTCTCGCCGGGCTCCTCGACCTGATCGGCCACCGCGACCCGGTAGCCGGCCTCGAGCAGTTCCTCGATGTACGACTCGGCGTTGTCGATCGGGATGCCGGCCATCGGGTACTCGCCGGTGCTGTCCTCGCGGCTGGTCAGCGCGATCTCGAGCAGCCGCGCGGTGCGCTCGGCCGCGCCACAGAACGTCTCGTAGAAGTCCCCCACCTGAAAGAGCACGATCGCGTCGTCGTAGCGCGCACAGAGGTCGTGATACTGCGCCATCATGGGCGTCAGCTCGTCGCGTTTCTCGGCCATCGCCTCCGGAGGGCCAAGCGCCGAATCCATACCCGAATTCGGCCGCCCGACGCTCAAATACCTTGCTGGATCCGCCCCACCGGCGGCTCGAGACCCCGTCTATCGGATTCTCGTACTGTCACGAACGGGAAAACGTATTACGATCGACCGCACATAATCGTCCGACCGGTATGAAACGGGATTCGTCGATCGTGACGCGTGTGCTCGCGTGTCTCGTCGTCACCGCGGTGCTCGCCGGCGTCGTCGCGAGCGGCGCGGCCGCGGTCTCGAGCGACGACTCGACGCTGACGAGTTCGGCCACGCTCTCGACCAACGACTCCCACCTCGAGAGCGACGAGACGACGCTCGAGAACGGGACCGACAGTACGACCGACACTGTCGAGAATACCACCGATACCACGACCGACACCGGCGAGGACACGACTGACACTGGCGAGGACACGACGGACGACACAACCGATACCGTCGACGACACCACCGATAGCACCGCGGATAGCGTCGAGGAGACGGCCGATTCCGACGATGACACCTCCGACAATACGACCGAGACCGTCGACGACACGACCAACACGACCGAGACGGTCGGAAACACCGCCGACAGCACGACCGACACCGTCGAGAACGAGACGTCCGATTCGGACGGCTCCGACGGTGTGATCGATGCGACGGGCACTGAGACGTCCGAAACGGCCCACGATACCGTCAGCGAAACGGGCGACGCCGTCGATACGACGGTCGACGAAACGGGAGACGCGGTCGACGCGACGGCCGACCGAACGGAAGATGCGGTCGACGCGGCGGTCAACGGGACGGAACCGGCCGTCGAGACGACCGCCAACGAGACGGGGGTCGACGCCGCTCTCGAGGCCGAGGCCGGGACGGAAACACAGGACTCGAGCGCCGACGACACCGGCGTGAGCGACGACGAATCGACGGCCGACAACGCGAGCGCCGAGAGCGAGGGCGACGGAGCCGACTCGTCCGCGGTGCCCGGAACTGCCGAGACGGCGACCGACGCCGTGCTGGTCGGACTGTTAGGAGCGGTCACCGCCTCCGGCGCGGCGGCGGGCGGTGCCAGCGCGTCCGGGACCGCCGGGGGCGCGAGCACCGCGACGGCCGGCTGGCTGAGCCAACTCCGTAACGCGGACTCCCTCCGGCGGGCGGGAACGGACCTCTGGAAGCTCTTCCCCCTCTTCCGGTACAGCCAGTACGACGATTCCGACCCGCTCGAGCACGACCGCCGCCGGGCGATCTACGAGACGATCGCGGACGAGCCCGGCTGTTACCTCTCGCAGGTCAGCGACCGGGCCGATATCCCCCTCTCGACGGTTCGATACCACGTCCGGATCCTGGAAGACGAGGATATGGTGACGCCGATCAAACTCAACGGGAAGCGTCGGTACTTCCTCGAGACCGAGGGCGCCGAACTGCAGGCCGCTCTCGCGGAACCGGCCAAACGCGAGGTGCTCGAGACGCTGGCCGACCTCGAGCGAGCACCCAATGGCCGACTGGCCGAGGCGCTCGATCGGGATCCCAGTACGGTCTCGCACCACCTCTCCGCGCTCGAGGACGACGAGCTGGTCGTGCGCGAAAAGGACGGCCGCTCGATCGTCAACGAACTGCCGCCCCGAGTCGAAGCGGCACTGGTCGACGACCCCGAACCGGACGCCGACCCGCGAGCGGTGCCGGCCGACGACTGAGCGCCGTCGGTCGTCGTGTGCAGTCTCGAGCCAGTTTTCACTCCGAGTTCGAATCGGCCGTCTCGAAGTACAGCGCCGCGTGGTTCGCACAGCCGGGATTGAACGGGGCGTCGCAGGCCGGACAGCGGTAGTCACACTCGAGGTAGTCGGGGACGGTGAGTACAGTGTCACAGACGCCGCACAGCACGGACGGCTCGTCGAACCGGGCTCGAGGCCACGGGACGGCCTCGTGGTCCGCCGTTTCCTCGTGGCAGCGATAACAGGGGTAGTAGTCCTCGCAGCAGGCGAATTTGAACGCGACGACGTCGCGGTCGGTGTCGTAGTGGGCACACCGGGTTTCCGGACCGACGTCGACGCCGCGAACTTGGTGCTCCGACATAGCCGTTCGAATCGACGTCACGACCGGTCATGCCTTCGACGTTGCGATCGGCGAATCAGGAGGGGAGAACCGAACCGGAACCGGTTGCAGTGAGCGATGCGGTGACAGTGTCGACGCGGTGACAGTGTCGACGCGGTGACAGTGTCGACGCGGTGACAGCGTCACCACTCGAGCCTCGGGCGAGCGGCATCTCGGCCCCGGCTCGAACCGGCGCTCGAGCGCGACTTCGTTACTCGAACTCGGTGGTGTCGCCGCGGCGGTAGCGGTCGAGTCGGCGGTAGCCGTGGACGGTCGCCTCGGTGTCGAGTTCGATTTCGTAGCGGCCGATGATGTCTTGCGTGTCGGGGACGGCGCGGCGTTCGACGACCTCGACGACGGCGCGCCAGCCGTCGTCGGTCGGCGAGATCTCGCTGACGCCGTCGAACTCGTGACCGATGAGTTGGCCGGCGGTCGACTGGACGGTCTGTCGGATCGCTAGAATGCCCGCGATTTCGTCCTGCTCGATGTCGACGTCCTTCTCGACCTCGTCGGGATCGGTCACCTCCTCCGCGGTCATGGTCGTCGTCCCGCGCGACTGCGGCTGGTCGACCTCGTCCTCGGCCTGTTCGTCGGCCTGTTCTTCCTCTTGGGCTGTCTGACTGTCGCTCACTGTTGGATCACTCTCGTCGTGTTGGTAGCAGAAGCCGTCGTCTCGGGCCGGCCGTGAGCAGCGCTCGCCGTCCGCGGTGAGAGCCTTGCACTGCTCCTGTGATTGCGTGTCGGCTTCGGCCATTGGTCTGGATTCGGTTCGGTCGTGGGTCGTCCCGGTGGGATCGCCTCCGTGTGGTTAAACCGTTTCGTTGATCTGCGATCGCAGATCGTCGATGTCGCCGCCGTCTTCGCCGGCGATCTTCGGGGCGAGCACGTCCGTGAAGACGTTCGTCACCATCTCGTCGTCGAACTCGCCGTCCTCCTCGGAGTCGGCGTGGCCGTCGAAGACTGTCAGTCCCTTCGCGGCGGTGATCGCCGCGCGCGTGCCGACGACGATCTCGAGTTCGTCGCGGAGCGCCCGCGTCGTCTCGACGACGGACGCGATGTCGTCCGCGGAGAGGTCGACGTGTGCGTCGACGATTTCACGTTCGGTCTCCGCGTCGTAGTAGTCGACGTGGACGCCGATGAACCGGTCGAGCAGCGCGTCCTGTTGCTCGTGGACGCCGGCGTACTCCACGTCGTTCGACGTGAAGATCGCCCGAAATTCGGGGTGGACGTCGATCGTCCGATCCTCGCCGCGCTTGCCCGGTCGCTCGAGGACGCCCTCCTCGAAGACCGAGAGGAGCACGTTGTGGGCGGCGGGATCGCTGCGCGAGAACTCGTTGTAGACGAGCGTCGCGCCCTCTCGGACTGCGACCGACAGCGGGTTGTCGACCCAGCGTTCGCGGACGATCTCGGTCTTCTTGCTGACCCCGCTGACGAACTGGTCGTTCTCCTCGTAGCGTTCGCCGCCGGCGTGGGAGCCGACGAGCGCGGCGGTGTCGATCGCTTCGTCACCGTTGAGCCAGACGACCGGCCGGTCGCGTTCGGCAGCGGCCGACAGCGCGAGGGCCGTCTTCCCACAGCCCGTCGGCCCGATCAGGTGCACCGGCTGATCCGCTTCGAGCCAGCCGTTGATCCGGCCCCGAAGCGATTCGACGGCGTCCGTCTCGACGAACGGCTCGGGGACGATGTCCGCCGGATCGGAGAGAGGACTGTCGCCGTTTCGGTCGCCGTCGCTCGGTGCCCTTCGCGCGAGCTTTTTCTTCGCTCTGCGACCCTCCTTCTGCTCGCGATCGGCTGTGATCTTCCTGCCACGGACCTTGCGCTTGCGCGAAGTCTCGTCGGCCATTGGGAGTTACTGCGAGGTCGACTTCGGTGACGATTCGGGACGCGGCTCGACCTCGAGTTCCTCGAGTTCGTCGAGGTCGCCCTCCGCCGTGGCCTGCTCAATTTTCGCGATCTCCTCCGCGTAGTGCAGGAAGGTGTCGACCGAGGCGACGACGACGCGGGCTTCGATCGTCAGCAACTCGATTCCGACGACCGAGATTCGCGCCCAGACGTCGATGACGACGCCCTTGTCGAGGACGCGGTCGAGTACTTCTGCCAGGCTCGAGGAATTCGGTGTTCGTTGTGCCATAGACACTCCTGTTTGAGCGTCTGCTCGTAACACGGCTCGCGCTGCTATTGCAAGCAGAGCGGGCCGCGACCGTCGTTACTGCCGTCAGGGGAGCGTTACGGCACAAACGAGACGACGGGCTGCGACTGCAAGCACTACGATAACCCGCCGGCGCGACCAATCGTCTGTGACGATACTCGAGTGCGCTCCGGCGGCCAGCGTCGGTCGTTGAGAGCACCGTTATCGACACTCATGTCATTCAGCCGCCCCATCATCGCTCGAGACGACGAATTACGCACGCGTTTATCGACCCGTGGGTCTCGGCTACGGATTCGTAACGGGCGGCGACTAATGAGTGCGAGGGAGGTACGACCACGTCATGACTATCCAGCGGGTGATTCCCGATGAGTAACCGGTACGTCTACGGCGTCGTCGAGTCCGACACCGTCGAGTTCGAGACCGAGGCCGTCGCCGGTGCCGAGCGCGTCTACACGATCTCCCATCGGCGGCTCGGTGCCGTCGTCTCCGATATCGACACGACCGACCCCGAGGAGACCGACGAGGACGCCCAGATCCACGACGAGGTCCTCCGGGAGATCATGGAGTACGACGGCGGAACGACGATCGTTCCCATGCAGTTCGGCATGGCCTTCGAGGGCGACCGAGAGCTGAAGAACGTCCTGCGCGGGGCGCGACCGGCGTTCCGACGCGCGATGAACGACATCGAGGGGAAGATCGAACTCGGCCTCAAACTCGTTCGCGAGGAAGACGCCGAGATCGACCGGGAGGCGCTCGAGGCCGAGGTCGCGGACCGCTTCGACCCGATCGCCGCACAGTCCGTCGAGAACGACCTGTTCAGCGATCGACTCGTGCTCAACCGCTCGTATCTCGTCGACGAGGACGAGCGCGAGGCGTTCGACGAGGCGGTCGCCGACTTCGAGGACGAGCACGACGACCTCATGGTCCAGTACACCGGGCCGTTCGCCCCCTACAGCTTCGTCGACGTGAAAATCGGAGCCCAACAGTAACCATGTTCATCCTCGATGACCTCCTGTTTCGGCCGTTCGTCGGCATCGTCGACGCGCTTCACTCGATCGCGCTCGACGAGATGTACGACGTGGAGGCGATCGAGGACGAACTCAAAGAGAACCAGCTGCTGTACGAACTCGGCGAGCGCTCCGAGTCGGAGTACCGGCGCCGCAAGGAAGAACTCGAGGCGGAGCTCGAGACCGCCCGCGAGGTTCACGAACGGCTCTCGAGCGGCCGCGTAGAGGTGAAACGATAATGAGCGACAGTGCCCCGCACGACGACCGCGACGAATCGGACGATGACCACAGCACCGACGATCGGTTCACCGACGAGAGCGACCACTGGCTCTCGAGCCTGCTGTCCGCGTTGGAATCGCTCGAGAGCGGTCCGACGTCGACCTCGGGACGGCGACGGAGCGATCGGTCGGTCTTCGATTACGACATCTCGATCCGATCGGTCGACGATCTCGCGGACGACTCGCCGCTCGATCGGGAGCGGTTCGGCGGCGACGGGTCGCAGGGCAGGGACGGCGATCGATCGCGGAAGCGCCGCGTCCGATCGTCGGGGCCCTCGAGCGAACACAACGTGGCGACCCGAACCTACGACGACGAACTGATCGTCACCGTCGACGTCGCCGGTGCCGATCCGGACGAGGTCACGGTCGGCTTCGACGACTCGATGCTCGTCATCGCCGTCGAGGGATCCGAACTGGATCGCATCGAGGCCCCCTGGCAGGAGCCGGACTCGAGAGCGACGATCAAGAACGGGGTGCTCACCGTCCGGCTCTCCCCCGATCCCGCGGGGGGTGGGGATAGCGACGCGCCGGAGGAGAACGAATGAGCGACGCCGAGTCCGAAGACGCGTTCGAAACGCTGCTCGAGGACGCGACCGAGAGCCTCGGCCGGCTCGAGGAGACGCTGGGCGACAGCGAGGCGATCGACGACCTCAACGACGACACCCTCGAGACGGTCGTCGGCGACCTCGACAACCTCGTGCGGGTCGCCGAAGAGGTCGGCGAACTGCTCGAGGCGATGGATCTGAGCGAACTGCCGGACGCGATCGACGGGGACGAACTCCTCGACGCGATCGAACTCGGCGAGATCCCAGACGTGCTGACGGACGAGGACCACGGCGTCACCGAACTGGTCGACTTCACGGAACTGTTCGACGCGATCGACCTGCTGAACGCCTGGAACGCCGCGGATCTGACCGACCTCTGGGAGAACAAACGCGAACTGGACGACGCCCTGGACGCCCTCGAGGACGGCGACGACGCCGGGATGATCGAAGACGCGGTGTCGGACGTCGCGAACGGCGACGACGGTGACGGCGACGGACTGCTCGGAGACGACGAGGACGGCGTTCTCGACACCGGGATGGACGCCGGCTCCGCGGCGAAGGAAGCGCTGGGCGACATCGACGTCGCCGAGGACCCCGAGGCCTACCAGGCCGCCATCCAGCAGCAGGCGATGCGGGGGATCGATTCGTTCCGGGCGGCGCTGCTCGAGACCCACGAGAAGTTCGAGCGACTCTACGAGTTCAACCGCGAGAAGATGCGTCGGCAGGACACGAGTACGAACTCGCGGAACCCGACGGCGGCGGCGACGATGCCCACCGAGCGGAACGACCTCGGCGGCGGCGCCCGCTACTCGACGGTGCCACAGAGCGTGAAGCTCTCGACGGCACCCACGCGGAAGCGGATCTACGGCCGGCGGTTCGAGATCGAACGAGAACGACAGCGGCGGAACGAACGACAGCGGAGGCAGAACGACGACACGACGACGGAACAGCGTCAACGGCGGACCGACGACGACGCGACAGCGGAAGAGCGACAGCGGCGAACCGACGACACCGAGACCCGGAGGAACACCAATGACTGACCCACCACTGCAGCGACCGACCGGCTGTGCGGTGCGAACGACCGACCCGCGGCCGCCCCTCGTCGGAGGTGATCGCGATGCCCGATGACTTCCAGCCCAGCCGCCAGAAGGCCGACCTCGCCGAGGTCGTCGAGATGCTGCTGGACAAGGGGATCGTCATCAACGCCGACATCGCCGTCTCGATCGGCGACACCCAACTGCTTGGCGTCCAGGTCCGAGCCGCAATTGCCTCCTTCGAGACGGCGGCCAAGTACGGCCTCGAGTTCCCCGAGGGGACGGACATGCGCCGCGTCGCCGAGGCGGCCGGCGAGCCCGAACTCGCGGAGATGGACCGGCCGAACCCGGTGATCGATCCCACGCGCGGCGTCAACGCCACCGCGGACGAGGACGCGGACGGCGGGGAACGGACCGACGGCGAAAGCGACGGCGATAGCGGCGAGTCGAGCGAGAGCGAGCTGGCCGTCGGCGACGAGGAACTGGTGAGCGAACGCCTCGGTGCCAGACCGAACCCGGAACGGCCGACCAGCGGCGGGTTCGACCTGCTCAGCGACGACTCGGAGTCGAGCGCGGATTCGAGCGGCGACTCGGACGCGGCCTCGAGCGAGGACGAGACGGAATCGAGCGACGAGGAATCCGCGGCGGACGAGGCCGCGCCGGAAGCAGAGCCAGCGGCGGACTCGGAGGGTGACGAGTCGTGACGGCGATCGACGTCGGCGACGGCGAGGACGCGCGCGACGGGCTGATGACGCTGGTCATCGCCGTCGTCGAGATCCTGATCGAGGCCCTCGAGCGGGAGGCAGTCCGCCGCATGGAGTCGGGGAACCTCTCGGACGAGGAGATCGAACGGCTGGGCAATCAGCTCGCGACGATCGAGGCCGAGATCGAACGGCTCAAACGAGACGAGGGGATCGAGGACGGCGTCGACGATCTCCGGGGCGATCTGGACGGGCTGGTCAACGACGCGATCGAACAGCTCCACGGCGAGCCGACGGCCACGAACGAGCCGGGCTACTCCGTGTTCGGGGGTGAGGACGCGTGAGCGAAAACGAGTCAGATGCTCCCGCCGAGCGCCTCGAGGACCTCGACGAGCAGTCGACCGGTGAGGCGGGCGAGACGCCGGACATCGACGAGGGGCGGTACCTCTACTGTATCGTCCCGGCCGACGAGGACGCCGACCTCGAGATAGCCGGCGTCGACGGCGAACCCGTCTCGGTCGTCGTCGAGGACGGCATCGGTGCGGTCGTTCACGCCTGCGACGGCATCTACGACTCGGCGGATCTCGCCCAGATCAGGCGCTGGCTCGTCCGCCACCAGACGGTCGTCGACGAGGCGGGCCAGGCCTTCGGGACGCCGATCCCGTTCCAGTTCGACACGATCCTCCGGGGCGACGACGACGGCGTCCGCGAGTGGCTCCGCGAGGAATCCGACACCCTCGAGCGGGCCCTCTCCGGACTCGCCGACCACTGGGAGTACCGCGTCGAGGTCGTCGAGGTCGACCCGATCAGCGACGAGGCGCTGATCGAGCGCGACGAGCGGCTGCGCGAACTCGACGAGCAGATCGACGACTCCGGGGAGGGGACGGCCTTCCTACTCGAGAAGCGATTCGACCAGCGACTGCGGGAGCTCCGGGCCGCCCGCCGAGAGTCGCTCACCGCCGACCTTGAGGAGCGACTGGCCGCCGAAGCGCGGGAAGTCCACGCCCTCGAGCGATCGCCGAGCGCGAAACTCTCCGACGACGTGGCGGGCGGTTCGGACTCGAGCGACGACGCAGAGACCGACGACGGCGAGACCCTCTGCCGGCTCACGCTGTTGGCTCACGAGGACGACGAGGAGGCGATCGGGTCGATCCTCGACGACGTGGCGGCGAACGAGGGGCTCGAGGTCAGGTTCACCGGCCCGTGGCCGCCGTACACCTTCGCGCCGGAGCTGGGCGGTGACGGCGACGGAAACGAATCAGCGACCGATCACGCGAACCCACGACCATGAGGCCGCGAAAGGACGACGAGGGGCTCGTCGACGTCCTCGACGTGTTGCTCAGGGACGGCGCGGTCCTGCGCGCGGACGTGATCGTCTCGGTCGCGGACATCCCGTTGGTGGGTATCAAGCTCACGGCGGCGATCGCCGGGATGGAAACGATGAACGAGTACGGCCTCTTCGAAGAGTGGGACGCCCACCGCCGGAAGGCGGCCGCCGGACGCCGCCTGTACCACGACTCCGAACCGGACTCGGAGCCCGCGGAACTGAGCGAAATCGGCGTCGGCAGTTCGCACGAGGACCGACCGGATCGGGAGGAAACGGAGGAGTGACGGCGCGATTCGCGCTCGAGGAGAGAGCAAGGCCGAGAAACGAGACGCGCTCCGGGAACCGAGGCTGTACAGCGACCGCTATCGACTGCGCCCCCATACGGGGGCCGCCGATCAGGCGTACTTCGGGCGTTCGGTCGTGTGTTCGACGTCGCCGGTGACGGTCTCCTCGTCGCTATCGTCGTCGTAGACGTACTGGCCGGTCCCGCCGCAGAGGGTACACTCGTAGGTCTCGGAGATCTCGTTGATCATCTCCCCGTCCTCGAAGTAGACGCGGCTCTGCGTTATCTGCAGGAACTGAGCGGTCTCGCAGTTAGTGCAGGTGATCATACCCGTTCGATAGCCGTCACCGGTTGTAGTTATCCGGCTTGTAACCGAAAGGGCCGGCTGACTATCACGTTCTTACCCGGGTAGTAGTCGGCGACGCAGGCCCGGGCGGACCCGCCCGACGCTCGCCGTCGTTCGAGCCGGGCTGAACGCGAGTAATAACCACATAATCGCCGGACAGGATCGGGATAGATGACAGCGATTCGCGAACCGATTCGCCCGTCGAAAAACCGTCTTTCTCGATGAAATGAGACGATTACCGAGAGGCGTTTCTCGGGGTTTCCCGGGGTCTCGCTACTCGGCGGTGACCGATGAATTGGCGCCCAACCGGCGCCCGACCGGCGCCCGATCCTCGCTATCAATCCTCTCCCTCGAGGGTGCCCTCCAAGAGATCGATGGCGATCCGGTCTCCCGTCCTCGCCGACTCGTAGGCCGCCTCGGTCAGCGCCGTTACCCGGAGCGCGTCTCGGACCGTCGCCGGCGGCTCGCTGCCCTCCCTGATGCTCTCGAGGAAGGCGTCGGCGCGGGACTGTTCGCCGCGGGGGTCGACGTAGGGGGCGTACTCCCCGGCGTCGGCATCGATCTCGCGGACGGTTCGCGACCCCCACTGCGTTCCCTCGAGGTAGACCGCCCCCTCGTCGTCCCAGAGGTGGATATGCTCGCGAACCGACGGCGCGTCGCCGTGGACGGAGACCGTCCCGCTCGCGCCGTTCGCGAACTCGATGTCGAGGTGGGCGCGTCGATCGACGCGCCGCTCGTCGTCGTAGAAGTCCATGCTCGCGGCGACGGACTCGGGCTCGAGGCCGGTCGTCCAGAGCACGCCGTCGAGGACGTGACTCCCAGTATCGTAGAGGAAGCCGCCGCCCGACAGGTCGGGATCGAGCCGCCAGGTCCCTCGCGAGTCGTCGATCCAGTCCTGCGTGATCGAGGCGGTCAGCCACGTCGGTTCGCGGTCGACGAACCGCTCGCGGGCGGTTCGAAACGCCGACTGGAGGTGGCGCTGGTAGCCGACCATCACGGTCCGGTCGCTCCGCTCGGCCCGCTCCGCGAGGTCGCGCGCCCGCTCGAGGTCGGTCGTCAGCGGCTTGTCGCAGTAGACGTGGCAGTCCCGCTCGAGGGCGGCGACGACCTGCTCGTAGTGGAGCGTGTGGGGGGTACCGATCAGGACCGCGTCGAGAGAGCCGTCCGCGAGCATCGCCGAGTACTCGGCGTACCGACGGTCGTCGGGAACGTCGAACTCCCGGCCGACCTGTGCGAGTCGGTCCGCGTCGAGATCGCAGACCGCCCGGACGGTCGCGTCCGGGTGGCGGTGGAGTTGGCCGCCGACGGTCGTTCCGATGTAACCGAGGCCGACGATACCGAGCCGAATCGGGCGTTGCGAAGCGCCGTCGCTCATACGGGCCCGAACGCTCGCCAGCGTCATCCCTCTGGCGGCGTCGCAGGCAAGGCGCCCGGTCGATCGTCCCGCCATCGGGTCCAGCGCGCCGTCCCCAGCGCCGCTAGCGCTTTCCGTCTGCACCGGGAAGTGACGGTATGGCGACCGACATCACGATGTACGTTCTCGAGGGCTGCCCGTACTGCGAGGCCGTCACCGAGCGCCTCGACGCGGAAGACATCGAGTATGAACGCGAGGAGGTCCCGGCGCTCCACTCGGGCCGGGACGAGGTCAAGCGAGTATCGGGACAGCGGGCCGTCCCCGTGCTCGTCGACGACGAGCGCGGCGTGACGATGGCGGAGTCCGAAAACATTCTCGAGTACGTCGACCGGACGCTCGCCTGAGAACCGATTCGGCGCGAGTCGTACCGATCACCCGCCATAGCGCGGGGCTACGGGCGGAGTAGACGGGCCCTGTCGACGGTTCGGAGTCGCTACCGGTGCCCAAACGGCCGCATAACAATACTTGGGGCTTGCATTGGCCAACCCGCGGGGAGGAAAGGCCCCGCCGGGTACGCGCTCGGCCCACTCGATGCGCTGACCAGCCGATTGCGTGCGTTCATGCCCGGATCGCTCGACGTGGACTCGCCCCCGCCTCGAGTACGCTCATGTCTCTCACGCCCAGGGCGGCTCCCGCCCCGCCCGGGTTTCACGACACCGATACCGAACAGCGGCGGCCCGCGGGTTTCGATGTCTGCGGTGGCTCGCGGGTTTCGATGTCCGCAGCGGTGATTCGGCGAGCGACCGCCGTCGTTCGGTCGTCGCCGCGGGTTCAGTTCAGAACTCCGTAATGACCGGGATGCCGACGGTCTCGTAGTCGTCCATCGAGGCGAGCGTCTCCGGTGCCTCCTCGAGCGAGAGGGTCTCGCCGATGATCTTGCTCGGCTCGAGCGTGCCCTGTGCGATCAGGTTGAACAGTTCCTCGTAGCGGACCAGCGGCATACCGAAGGAGCCGTGGAAGTCGATCTCCTGCATCGTCATGACGTCGACGGGGAGTTCGATCTGCCCCTCTTCCTCGCCGGTCGTCAGCCCGACCTGGACGTGGCTGCCCCGCGTGCCGAGGCTGTTGACCGAGTTCTGGCAGGTATCGGCGACGCCCAACGCATCGATGGAGACGTCGGCACCGCCGTCGGTGATCTCTTGAACCGCCTGAGCCGAACTGTCGACCTCAGTCACGTTGACCGTCTCGCGGGCACCGAGTTCCTCGGCGCGCTCGAGTTTGTCGTCGACGAGGTCGATCGCGATCGGATGGGCACCCAGCGCGTCCGCGATGTGGATCGCCGAGAGCCCGACGCCGCCGCAGCCGTGGACGGCGACCCAGTCGCCGGGGCGGAGGTTCGCGCGGTCGGCCAGCGCGTGGTAGGCCGTCATGAACCGACAGCCAAGCCCGGCCATCTCGGCGAAGTCGACTTCGTCGGGGAGCTTCACGCAGTTGAAGTCCGCCTCGCGGACGGGGAAGGCCTCCGCGAACGCGCCCGGTGCGAACTCCGAGAGGCCGAGCGGGATGACCGTCTCGCAGTTGTTCGCTCGCCCCTCGCGGCAGTGAGAACAGCTCCCGTCACCGAGATGGAACGGCACCGCCACGCGGTCGCCCTCCTCGAGCGTCTCGACGTCGTCGCCGACCGCCGAAACGACGCCCGCGGGCTCGTGGCCGAGAATCTGCCCTTCCGGGACCCCCGCGCCGATCCAGCTCCAGTCGCCCTGCCAGGCGTGCCAGTCGCTGCGACAGATGCCACACGCTTCAGTCTCGACGATGACCTGGTCCGGTTTCGGCTCCGGGTAGTCGACGTCTTCGACTGAGAGCGGTTCCCCATGTTCTTCGAGTACGGCGGCTCGCATAGTTGATGATTAAATGGTAGGTACAAAAATATAGGCGGTCCTCTCCGATCGCGAGCAGCGACCGGAGCGGTTTCGGTGCCGACCCGTTACGTGAGCAGTTCCGTCCCTTCCGCCGAGAGTTCGACGGTCACGTCCTGGCGCGTCTGGTCGCTGATCTGGTCGATGTTCCGCGTCAGCACCTCGAGCACGTCCTCGGGCTCGGGGTAGACGAGCAGGTTTCCGTCCCCGTCTTCCATCACGAGTTGCGTGTCCGCGAGGGTCACCTGCTCGTTCTCGATCCGCGCGACGATCGCGGGTAACGCCTCCGCGCCGCCGACGTCGCCCTCCTCGACTTTCGCGATGTACAGCGAGTCGAGCCCGATCAGGTCCTTGTACTCGCGGACGCGTTCCGCACACGCGACCATGTCCCTCGTGATCGCCGTCTTCCGGTCGTTTCCGTGCGTCCCCTCGTAGCACTGTTTACAGACCCTGAGTTCCATCCGCATACGAGATGGATTCGCACGGAAGGGGAAGCAATTTTTGCAGGAAATCGAGCTATTCTGGCTCTGTTATGTGAATTTGTCGGTAGCGGACGCTGCGCACGGTGAAACGACGTCTTTTCCGGCATGTTTGCCGCTGTTGTTGGTATCAAACCGGGATATTTTCCGCAGAGAGACGATTTCGGGAAACCGTTAAAGGTCGCCCGCGCCGTACGTGGTTGTCAATGGCACGCGAGGAACCGGCGCGCTTCCGTCGGGGCGACCGCCCGGCGCTCCGATCGCGATCCGGGTCGTCTCGAGAGTACCGCGGAGGTGACCCGCGATGACGGACCGAATCGATCTGGACGAGTTCAAGACCGACGCCGACGAGGAGGACGAGGGGACCGTCGGCGATCCAGTCTGGCGCGACGACGCCCGCGGCGGTTCCGAGACGGGATCCGAGTCGCCGCCGTCGGGGTTCGCCTCCGCCGGCGGCCGAGACCGAACGGGAGAGGGGGCAAACGGCGGTTCCGAGACCGAGATCGCGGCCGACGACGCCGATGCGGCGGGCGACGGCTCGAGTCCCGCCCGCGCTCCCGCGCCGCACGTTCCCGAAACGGGCGAGAAAACCCCGGCCGGCATTCCGGCGCGAGGCGGCGATACTGGTGGAACCGCCAGCGACCCAGCCGGCGAGCCGTCCGCCGGAACCGGGTCGCCGGAGACGCCGCGGCCGATGGGCGCTCGATCGGATTCCGAGTCGCCCGCGGCGTCCGGCCCACACGGCGGCGGAACCGACGACATGACGATGGCGCTCACCTACGGGGCCGTGCGCCGCCTCGAGCGCCCGCGGCGCGTCTTCGGCGACGCCGGAGGATGGGCCGACTGGATCGGAATCGTCGGCGACGTCCCCGCCCACGTCGTCCAGAAGTTCCAGCGAGAGCGCGGGATCGACGCTGACTTCTTCAACGGGTCGGGGACGGGTCCCGGTGAGCGACTCGCCGAAATCGACCGGAATTCGATGTTTCACGCCGATCGGATGGTCGTCGTCGGCATCGCGGGCGCGGACGAACCGATCGCCGAGGCGGCCGACTGGGAGTTCGTGCCGCTCGAGACGGCGGCCGAGAAAGCGGAGTGGGAACTTAAGGCGGAGTCGTAGCCGTCGGGTGGTCGGTCCCGTCGTCTCCGCGTTCGTGAGAGTCAGCGCAGGAGAACGGTCCGGGAAGTCATTTGACACTGCGTGTTGTTGGCACGCACATGGGGATCCGTACTGCGATCGACCACAACCCGCTGCTCGCGTTCGGCTTCCTGATCGCCGCCGGCTGGACCGTCCTGGTCGGCCTCCAGATCGTCAACGCGATGGGGAGCGTCGCGGGCGGCGACTGGGTCGGACGGCACGGTCTCGGTGGGCTGATGGGACTGATCGTCCTGGCGATCTTCCTCGGCGTCGTGATCGCCGCCTTCGGGGCCCTCGGCGAACCCGAACCGGCGCCCGAGGAGTGGCCCCCCGAGTAACGGCCCGCGTCTGCCCGGCGTTCCGTTCGATACCCGAGACACGTTTCGAGACACGATGTACTACGAGTGCACCCGGTGTGGCCGCCTGAATCGGTTCGGCCACCTCGAGCCCGACGAGGCGTATCGTCCCTGTGCTAGCTGCGAGGAGCACACGCGCTGGAAACCGGCGTTCGACGGGGAGGGGATGTCTCCGTGACCCTCACGATTTCCGTCAGCGACCGGTTTCGCGAGGCCGCGACGGCGTGGGGCGACGACCGACTCATGGACGAGGAAGACGCGTTGGAGACGAAGGCCGAGCAGGCCCTCCTCGAGATCGAACACCTCGTCTCGGGCGCGAACGAGGTCGAGTTCGCGGTCGACGCCGCCGACGGCGAGATCCATCACGAGCCGACCGACGCTCTCGAGGCGTATCTCGAGCGACAGGGCGAGGCGTTCGGCCTCGAGCCCGATGCAGTGCTGGCACTGCACGTCGACCTGTTCGCACGCGCGTTCCTCGACGACGAAACCGAGTCCGCGTCGGCGTCGGACCCGGACGATCCGCGGCCCTACTGAACCGCACGCCGTCGGTTCGTCGCCGTCCCTCGACCGACGGCGAGACGTATCCGAGAATCGCAACAAAAGCCTAAGGCTGTCAATCGCACACATGAAACTATGACGCACACGAGCTGGCGACCGGATCCGGGACTCGACAAGAAACGCGACAAGGAGGTCTGGACGCACACTGCGCCACACGATATCAACGACGGCGAGGTCGACGGCGACATCTCGTTCAGCGACGAGGTTCTCGAGCCGTTCGTCGACGACGAAGGAGCCGACGGCGAGGAGTAACTGGGCCGCGGACTCGGGCCCGAGCCGTCGCTTCGCTCAGGCCATCTGTATCGCGATCTCTTCCTCGAACGCGACGTCGCCCTCGAGCAGCGCGGCGACGGCCTCGTAGAACCGCTCGTCGGTCCGCTCGCGGACGTCCGCCGCGAGGTCGTTGATCCACTCGGAGAGATGTTCCTCGTGGAAGACCCGCTGGTAGCCGAACGTCTCTTCGTCGCCGCCGCGCTGCCGGCGAATCAGGTATCGGAGGAACGCCAGTTCGACCGCGACGTAATCGTTCTCCTCGGGGTATTCCTCGGGCGGCGACCAGCCCGCTGCGGCGTAACTCGCTTCGACTTCTGCTAACCCGCTGCCGCGAAAGTCGGTGTCCTCTCGGTAGTAGGTCTCGTGGGGGAGGACCGGCGGCCGCGGGCCGACGAACAGCCGCGTGAACTCGCTCTCCAGATCGTCCCGAACGGCGTCGGGGTCGCGATCCCGGTTCTCCTCGATGAAGGCTTCGAGCTCCGCGAATCCCCGGTCGAGGCGCTCGCTGACGCTCTCCTCCGGGAGCGAGACGTCCCCGGACAGCAACGTCTCGACGAACGATTCGGTCGGGACGTCTGCGAACGCGTCGATCAGGAAGTTCACCAGCTCGAGTCGGGCGTCGTAGAGTGCCTGTTGGTCTACGCTCATCGTCAGTCACCTCGGTCGGAGAGCAGTCGCGCGCGGCAGTCGCCGCAGTACTCGAAGATGTCCCCCTGCGCGCTCGGGGCGATGCCGGCGACGAGGTCACCGACTTCCGCCTGGATCTTCCGTGCCGATCCCTCGCTGGTGAACGGCTTGCCACAGTGGCGACACTCTCGCATCTCGCCGTCGAAGACCTCGATCCAGGCGGGGTCCTCGTCGTCGCGGTTCTCCGGCAGCAGCGACCGGTCGAGGCCGTCGCGCATCTCGATGACGTCCTCGACGCAGCCCTCCTCACAGAGCCCGCAGTTGACGCACTTCTCGTGGTTGAACTCGAGGACGGCCTCGTCCTCGTTCCGGCGGATCGCGTCGGTGGGACAGAGGTTCGAACAGGTCGGCGTGAGCGTACAGCCGTCGGCGACGTCCATGCGACCGAAATCTTTGAGCCCGCGAATCACCTCGCGGTCCGGATCGACGTGCTCGAGGATCGCGCGGACGCTCTCGAGCGTCCAACCGTGACTGTCGAAGGCGGGGTTGTCCCGGTCGGCGTCGATCCCTCCGGTGGCCTCGTGATCGCCCACCGGAATCGGCGAGCCCTCGAGTTCGACGGCGAAGGTCGAAATCTCCTCGACGAACTGGCCCGGCTCGTCGGGATCGGGCGCGAAGAACCCGATCCGCTCGCCGAGCGCGAGGTCCGCAGTGGCTCGGTTGAGCCGATCGACGAGGTCGGCCTTCGACTCCGGACCGGAGTGACGGCAGTCGCCGCCGCAGCCGACGACCGCGACGCCGTCCGCACCGCAGGCCAGCGCGTGCATCGCGTGGGCCTCGCCGACGGTGTCCGTGCAGTTCACGCGAACGGGGAGGATCGGCGGGTACTCGACGTCCGCTTTCCCCGCGGCGGCCAGTCGGCCGTACTCGGCGAGCGCGTCGTCGGCCTCCTCCGAGCAGACGAACGCGACGATCGCGGCGTCGATGTCCGAGCCGGAGCGGTTCAGGAGCCAGCCGCCCTCGTCGTCCGTCGGCCGGAGCAGCGCCTCGACCTCCCGGGCGAGTCGCTCGTTCGAGGGCTCGCGGAGCATCGTCGCCCCCGTCGGACAGGCGCTGGTACAGGCCCCGCAGTTCTGGCAGGCCTCCTTGTGGAACTCGACCTCGTCGATCCGCGCCCGTTCGACCGCGTCGTGCGGGCAGGCCTCGACGCACTCGTTGCAGCCCCGCTGGCTCGAGTCGCCCGCGGCGCAGACGTCCATCTCGAGGTCGAGGTGGTCGGGTTTCTCGATCCCGCCGAGGTGTGTTCGCACGGCCGAGATCGTCGCCGCGTCGATCGGCGCGGTGTAGAAGCCGATCCGGCCGCCCCGTGTCGCGCGAGTGGCCGCCGGGTAAACGACCTGGTCGAACTCGAGGGTCCGTTCGGTCCCGTCCAGCTCGATCGCGTCGGTGGGACAGACGTCCGTCCACGCTCCGTCGGGCGCGTCCGGATCGATATCGACCGGATAGCGCGTGACCGCGCCGTCGGGGCCCTCGCGGACGCACTTCATACACGAGACGCAGTCCTCGGTGACCTGTGCCCGAATGCGAACCGTGAACTCGCCGAACCGGCCGTCGACGTCGATCACGCGGCCGCGTTCGATCGTCACGTCGTCGAGCTCGGCCGTACTGTCGACGTACTCCTCGCCGTCGGCGATCAACGTGATGTTAGCGTCATCGGACAGGGCCGCCGCGGTCTCCGGATCGGCGACGACCGCAACGCGCTCGCCGGCGTCTTGCGAGACCGTCCGGGAGACCGATTCGGCCTCGAGGCCGGCGTATCTGGCGTTGACCATCCGGGCGGTCTTCGCCGTGGCACCGGCCTCGTCGTGGACCCACCCGGCGCGCTCGCGCTGGTCGACGAACGAGACCGCGTCCGGATGGAGTCCCCGCTGTTCGGCGACCCGCTCGATCTTCCGCTGGGACCGCGACTCGGGACAGGTGACGATCAGCTGATCGAGGTCGTACTCGTCGATGACCTGCTCCATCGCGGGGAGGCCGTCCGCACAGAGCAGGCTCGAACTCGCCGCGACGTCGACGTGATCGATCCCCTCGCGGACGCCCTCGAGATCGACGTCACAGGTGTCCGCACACGAACAGACGAAACTCCCGACTCTCATCCCGTCGTGGTATACTGTGACAATACAATAGTATTCCGTAAAAATACCGTGACTGTTCGGCAGAGTTCGAACACTACTCGAGAGTAATCGGGTATTTCGTTTCTTCGGCGGAAGAACCCTAGCTCGAATATAAATTACCGAAGAACGTCCAGAGCAAATATTCATAGAGCCATCCCGCAAAGTGCGGGTCATGGGCATGGGTACTGTACACACGGTAGCGCGAACGAGTGTTCGCCGAGTAGTGGGGTACCGCGTCCAATGAGCGCGGACGGCGAGCCGGTGACGATCGACCTCGATCGCCGGTCGTTCATGAAAGCCAGCGCTCTCGCGGGCGGACTGGTCCTCGGCGGCGGCGTCACCGGGAACGTCCTCAGTCAAGAGGAAGAGGGCGAGGACGGCGTCGTCGACGACGCCGACACGTCGAAGGTGATCTGTAACTACTGCGCCGTCGGCTGCGGCTTCAAGGCCGTCAAGGACGGCAACTCCTTTACCGCGATGGAGCCGTGGTTCGAGAACCCGATCAACAACGGCTCGCTCTGCTCGAAGGGGGCCGGCATTCTCGAGACCGAGCACTCGGTCAAGCGGCTCAAACACCCGATGCGGAAGGTCGACGGCGAGTGGCAGAAGATCTCCTGGAACGAGGCCTACTCCGAGATCGCCGAGACCTGGGAGGAGACCATCGACGAGTACAGCCGCGAGAGTGTCATGCTACTAGGTAGTGCCCACCACGCTAACGAGGAGGCCTACGCCATCCGCAAGCTCGCGGCCTTCATGGGCACGAACAACGTCGACCACCAGGCGCGGATCTGTCACTCGCCGACCGTGACCGGACTGGCGAACACCTGGGGGTTCGGCGCGATGACGAACACGATCAACGACTACCGCAACTTCGACCTGCTCATCATCCTCGGGCAGAACCCCGCGGAGTCTCACCCGATCGCGATGCAGCACATCCTCGAGGGGCAGGCTCGCGGCGGGACGATCGTCTCGATCGACCCCCGGTACACGAAGACGTCGGCCCACGCCGACTACTTCTACCGGCTGCGGCCCGGCACGGACGTGGCGCTGGTCATGGGCCTACTCAACTACGTTCGGGACCAAGACGGACTCGACAGCACCTTCCTCGAGGACCGCGTGATGGGGTGGCCCGACGTCGAACCCGAACTCGAACAATACGACCTCGAGACGGTCTCGGACGTCACCTGGATCGATCAGGGCGACCTCGAGGAGATCGGTGACCTGATCATCGAGAACAGACCCCAGATCCAGGTCGAGTGGGCGATGGGCGGCACCCAGCACAACAACGGGACCCAGAACATCCGCTCGTACGCGCTGTTCAGCCTCGCGACCGGGAGCGCGGCTCGGTCTGGCGGCGGCCTGCAGGTCATGCGCGGCCACGCCAACGTCCAGGGAGCGACCGACCTCGGCGTCGACGCGAGCATCCTCCCGGGCTACTACGGCGTCGACTCGCCGGGCTCGTGGGAGCACTGGGCGGACGTCTGGGATCAGAGCCCCTGGACCAGCGGCAGTACCTCCTTCCAGGACCTATACGACAAGTTCGAGATGATGCCGGAGGACATGTGGAGCGGCATGGAAACGCCGGCCGAGGTCGAGGCGGGGGGCGCCGGCGTCGACGTCGAGGAGGAACAAGAGGGCGAAGGGGGCGAAGGAGAGGAGAGCGCAGGGGGACAGGGAGACGAAGAGCAGGGCGAGGATCAGTCGGGCGACGACGAATCGGAGGGCCTAGAAGAGGAGGAATCGACCGACGTCAGCGACCGGTCGATGATGTTCCAGGTCGGGCTGACCGTCGCCCGCTGGTACGAGGCGGCCTTAGAGCAGGAACAACGCCTGCTCGAGTCGAACCTCTACCAGTCCGACCCGCTGAAGATGGCGTTCTTCTGGGGCCACTCGGCGAACTCCATCAGCGAGATGGACAAGATGAAGCGAGCGATGGAGGAGCTGGATCTGATGGTCGTCGTCGACGTCTTCCCGGCCGTCGCCGGGACGCTGCCAGACGACGCGAACGTGATCCTGCTGCCGGCCTCGAGCCAGTACGAACACGTCCGGACGGTGACGAACTCCCACCGCTCGGTCCAGTGGAGCGAGCGGGTCGCGCCGCCGGCACACAACTCCAGGCCCGACCTCCAAATTATGCAGGAGTTAGCCCATCACCTCGGCTTCGGCGAGCACTTCGACTGGGGGAGCGGTCCCGAGGTGTACAACGGTCAGAGCTCCTACGAGGACACGCTCCGGGAGATCAACCTCGGAACGCGATCCATCGGCTACCAGCAGTCGCCCGAGAAGCTCCAGCAACATCAGGAGTACGACTGGGCGTTCAACACGGACAACCTGCGGGCGGACACCAACGGGCTGCCCGTCGACGGGGACTACTGGATGCTCCCCTGGCCGTACTGGGGCGACGATCACCCCGGGTCGCCGATTATCTGGACGAAGGAGGCCGACCCTCGCGATGGCGGCCACGACTTCCGCGAGAACTGGGGCGTCAGGGCGCCGACGCCGGAGGAGTGGAACCAGCTCGGCATCGACAAGCAGTATCCGCTCTGGCAGACCTACAATCGGGAGGGGATGGACGGACTGGATCTGATCGCCGAGTCCTTCGAGGCACCGTGGTGGAACGGGCAGGAGATCAACGGTGTGCCGTCGTATCCGAACTACGCGACGCTGCTTCCCGACGATCCGGTGAACGCGTCGACACAGACACTGCCCGTCGAGTACGCACTCGACGAAACTGAGTCGGTGTACACCGCTGCGCAGGCGCTCGACGAGCAGTACGGGGACGAGGTCGACGTCGACCCCGCGGCCTACGAGGAGTACGACTACGCACAGCCCGATCCGCCGACGGGACGCGGGAAGGCGCGCGCGGTCGTCTGGAACTTCCTCGACACGGTGCCCGTCCACCGGGAACCGGTCGAGAGCCCCCGGCCCGACCTCGTCGAGCAGTGGCCCGCCAACGGCGAACAGGTCAACTTCTGGCGACTCGACCAGAACAACGCGTCGGTCCAGGCCGACGCGACCGAACGGGTCCACACCGAACTCGGCAGCGACGCCGAGAGCGGCCGAACGGTAATTCTGACTTCGGGCCGGCAGGTCGAACACCAGGGCGGCGGTGCCGAGACGCGGAACAACGAGTACACCGCCGACCGTCAGCCCCACATGTACGCCGAGATCAACCCCTCGCTCGCCGAGGAGCTCGACGTCGTCGGCGGCGACGACCACGTCGTCGTCACCTCGGTCGACAAGGGCTCGATCCTGGTGAAGGCCTACGTGACGAACCGGGTCAACGAGGAGGAGGTCTTCCTCCCCTATCACTGGGGCGGCGTCTTCCACGGGGAAGACAGGTCGGGCAACTGGCCCGAGGGAACCGCGCCACTGGCCATCGGCGAGAGCGCGAACATCATCACGCCGAGCGGGTTCGACGCCGAGACCCAGATGCAGGAGACCAAATCGGGCGTCGTCCACGTTCAGAAGGCCACGCAAAGCGTGGTCGACGACCTCGAGATGGAGTTCATCGACTACCCGCAGGACGAGCACGGACTCGGCACACAGAAGCGATACGACGTCCGCGAATGGGACATGATCGAGGGAGGTGACACGCCATGACACAGGACGAGCGGTCCGGCCAGGTGATGAGCCAGGGCGTGATGAGCACCGGCGAGGGGATGCGGATCTTCCCCGACGTCGAGGCCTGTATCGACTGCGGCGGCTGCGTCGTCGCCTGTAAGCGCACCTGGGACCGCGAGATACACAACCAGCGCATCGACATCACGACGATGGCCGAAGGGCGCGCCGGGCCACAGGGCGAGAACGCCGACAAGACGGACCGACTGGCGGCTGGCGAGCGCCCGGGCGAGACGAGCCTCCCGATGCAGTGTTATCACTGCGAGAACGCGCCCTGCGTCTCCGTCTGTCCGACCAACGCGCTCCAGAAGGAAGACGACGGGTTCGTCTCGGTGAGCGAGGACCTCTGTGTGGGCTGTCAGTACTGCCTGTCGGGCTGTCCGTTCGGCGCGCCGCAGTTCCCGGACAGCAACGAGGGAACGGCCCAGCTCTTCGGCACCGGCGGCATCATGGACAAGTGTACCGGCTGTCGCGAGCGCCAGGACGTCCAGAAGGGACCGGCCTGCGCCGAGGAGTGTGCCACCGACGCGATCCTGGTCGGCAGCGCCGGCGAGATCGCCGACGAACTCGAGAAACGAGACAGTGGCTCCTTCTTCAACGACGAGGCCATGGAGATCATCTTCGGGGCGGACGACGCCCAGCTATTCAGCGACCAATGAGCGACGAACGACCACCCGACGAGTCCCGCGAGCGCGACGACGTCCGAGCCGCGAGGAATCGGGACCGGACGACGGACGCGGTCGACCGGGACGATCGCGACACCGCTGAGACCGCCGCCGGACGCGACGAGAGTGGCGGGGTATCGACCGACGAAGCAGGATCGACTCCCGACCGCGACCCGGGTTCGGGGACGGGAACCGGTGGCGACGGCGGCGGTCGCTGGGATCGGATCGCCTTCGCGATCAGCGCGCTCATCGGACTCGCGCTGGCGGGCGGTGCCGTCGCGCTCGTTTCCGGACGCGCACCGCTCTTCGAGAACCTACTCCGCGTCCGGCCGACCGTCCAGGGCGGCGGCGTCGCCGCCGACTGGGTCTTCGGAAACACCGCGCCGGCCCTCGAGATCGCGATCGCCGTGGTTCACTTCGCGGACGTCGTCATGGGAATTTTCATCCTTCTGATGGTGTTCGTCCACTGGGCGGCGTTCCGGCGGCTAGCCGCGCG
This sequence comes from Natrinema amylolyticum, assembly GCF_020515625.1. Classification (NCBI taxonomy): domain Archaea; kingdom Methanobacteriati; phylum Methanobacteriota; class Halobacteria; order Halobacteriales; family Natrialbaceae; genus Natrinema; species Natrinema amylolyticum. The sequence goes on along the minus strand of NZ_JAIWPJ010000001.1, from coordinate 372,889 downwards.
GATGCGGCCGCCGGCGGCGACGGCTCGGGGGCAGGAATCGGCCGCGGCGACTGACGGCGGTGCGCCGAGTACCACGGGACGGCCGTCGGCGGACTCGAGCGCCGCCGCGGAACCGGAGTCGGAATCGACACCACGGGACGACTCGACTCGGTCCGACGGAGGTGAGTCGCGATGACGAACCTCGACCACGGCAAGTTCTCGCGAGTGACCACCACGTTCCACTCGCTGCTGGCGCTGACGGTGTTCTTCCTGTTCTTTACGGGATACGCCATCGCGTTCAACACGGAGCTGTGGTGGATGGTCGAGCTGATGGGCGGTAACGAGGGCGTGCTCCTGGTCCATCGGTTCGCGGGGTTCTCGCTGATCCTCCTGACCGGGTTCTGGGTGTCTTACATGCTCCTGCGGTCGACGAGTCGCTCGAATTTCCGCGGCGTCTTGCCGAATCGAACCGATATCTCGGCGTTCGTACAGGACATCAAGTTCGCGCTCGGGCGGGCCGACGAGCGCCACCCGGCCGCCCGCCAGTTCGCGGGCTACAAGGCCGACGAGGTGCCGCTGATCTCCTACATCGGCAAGGGCGTCGTCTGGATCTTCACCGTCGAACTGCTGTTGCTGATGATTTCGGGCCTCCTGATCTGGCGGAAGACGTGGCTGATCGACTTCTACAACTCTCAGTCGGTCGTCATGGCCTTCGTCGCCTTCCACGGCCTGCTCGGAGTCATCATGCTGATGGGCGTGATGTTCCACACCTTCGAGCACGGCTTCCATCCCGCCTTCTACCCGGTGGAGATGAAGGCGTTCCTGCCGAAGGATCGAACGCCGAACTTCCACGACGATCCCGACGAATACGAGACCACCGGGATCGAGCGGCTCCGGCTCCGGTCTTCCTGGCGATGGGCGACCAACGTGATGGGCGTCCTGGTCGTCGTCGGCATCGTCAGCGTGATGATGGCCAGCCTCTCGTACGGCGGCTACCCGGTTCCGGATCGACTCCAGTTCAACGAGGGGAGCGTCCTGCGAACGATCGGCGTCAACGTCGGCATGCTCGTCTTACTCATCGGGCTGGTGCTCTCGATGTACGGCAACGTCCTCCGGGCGCGGTACGTGCGCCAGCGCCGGGAGACGGCCGAGCGGACGACCGCAGCCGACGGCGGAGAACGAGAAGCCGACCGCAGCGGCGATCTCGAGGGCGGGGGCCGACCCGGAACCGACGGTGGGACGCGACCGATCGACGACCGATCGACGACCGACGACGGAACGAACGACGGGCGATCGGACGACGACGTCGGCGGCTAGTCGCGCCGGATTTTCGCGACGACACGTCGGATTCCCGACCGCTCCGGCCGGGATTTACGTAATTCCGAAGCGTATGTGATAGCATGGCACAGCTGCTGTACTCGATCTACGCCGTCGCGATCCTGATCGTGGCCGTGGGTGGCCTCCTCGGCGTCGTCTTCGCGACACCGGACCTCGAAGGCCGCTCTGAGTACCGATTCGAGGCACTCGCGGTCCTCGCCGCCCTCTTCATCGTCGCGATGGTTGGCGGGTTCGTCCTCTGAGATTCCCTCTCGACGGTCGCCTCGCCACCGCTTGAACGACGGCCGAACCCGTGAGCTCCGCTCGACTGTTCGTCACGCTGACCGCACGGAACCGTCGCTGTACTCGTCCAGACCCGGCGAAATAATCGTATTGTCGTCGATATATTTCAGATTGCGTGTGTACTGCTTTACTATCATATCTGGTATCCCGCGCATCGAGACTATCGAAAACGCCATCCGGTCGAGTCGCGGGATTTCGTCTCTGTCCGGACGACGTACGCACGTGTTGCAGCTCATCCGAGTCGAGAATCAGACATCGATCCGGTCGAAACGACGCCGATTACAGCTCTGAGATCGATCGAGTGAGGAACTGTCGGACGGCGACGAGCGAGCGACGCCAATACACACCGCCGATTCGCGGGGAATCGAACGGCACCCGGCCGATATCCGAGCGAGACGGCGGTGACCGACCCCACGAGAGTCGGCAACTCGCTCGAGCCGTAGCGGACCGCCGATACCGCCACTATACATAGAATATCGTAGATGATTCTGTAACCATCATATCTATTACTGGTCCGATTCCGGCTCTTTCGATCGGGGAACGAATCGCTCCGTTCGGAGAATCGCACTGCTCCTCGAGGCGTGACAGAGCCCATCTCGAAAGCAGCGGGACACGCGATAGCTGGGCGTATAGCTCGGTTCGATGCCGTCATCGCTGATCGTACTCGGATCGCTCCCGACCGGTCTAGACCTCCACTGCCTCGAGGGGACACACTACTCACACGGACCGCTGGATATCGACGTGACGGTCGGGAGAGCGCGGAACTGCGGAACTAATACGGAGAGAGATGGAAAGCATACCTGAGAATAGAGCGACCGGTACCGTTCGAAGAATGGCTCTATATATCATCTACTATATTTGCTAGTATATCTAGTACTTCTGCCTCCGTTGACGAGATTCAATTACACACATATGTCTGTAACTATCCTGTCGGAGTCGCGGTCGTATCCGTCATCGAAATCGCCGCCGTGATCGCGCCGATCGGGTCTATCGACGCCGAGCAGTAAGCGGAGACACCTGTTCACACTAGAGAGAACACGAGTTATGCAATAGAGAACAGTTGTCCGACGAGTTCGTTTCCGCGTGTTGATCGGACAGCCGAATTCTCGAGCCCGGTCGCATCGAATGCGCCCCCGTACAGTCGACTTACCTTCCGATGAGACGAATTCGGCGACTTTTCGCCCGATTTCGCGCGACCCCGTCCGCTAATTACACAAAACAACCATCCAACGATGGTAAACAATACTCGCACTACACGCCGACAACTGCGGGAGAAAACACAGAGAGCCACTGATTCCCGGTTCGTACCGTCGACGGTCGGTCGAAAACCCGGGTACGGACGGTCCGACCTGTTCGTAAATACTGAACACATAGATATTTATAGGAAACACGGACTAGCCGGGATATGGGCAAGCGAGCGAACAATCCAGTCAAGTCGGTGGTCACGACGTTCGACATCCTCCAGACGCTGCGTCGGCTCGACGGGGCCGGCGTCACCGAACTGTCGAACGAACTCGATCTCCCGAAGAGTAGCGTCTACAACTACCTCAGCACGCTCGAGCAAGAGGAGTACGTGGTCAAAGAGGACGGTCAGTACGACATCGGACTCCGCTTTCTCGATCTCGGGCGATACGTGCGCCAGCGCGATGACCTCTACGAGACGGCCCGTCCGGAGATGGAGTCGATCGCCGAGGAGACCGACGAACTCGTCAATTTACTCGTCGAGGAACACGGTCAGGGGGTCTACGTCTGCCGAGTACGCGGTGATCAAGCGGTCAACGTCGCCGCGAGAACCGGCCACCGGGTCCCGCTGCACAACACGGGCCTCGGCAAGGCGATCCTCGCGTATCTGCCCGAGGACCGCGTCAACGAAATCGTCGACGACCACGGGATGTCGGCCGACACCGACCACTCGATCACTGATCGCGACGAACTCAAGGCCGAACTCGCGGAGATCAGAGATCGCGGCGTCGCGTTCGATCGGGAGGAGCGGATCGGCGGCCTCTGCTGTGTCGCCGTGCCGATTCTGGACCTCGACGATCGACCGATCGGTGCGCTCAGCGTGGCCGGACCGACGAGTCGCATGAAGGGGGAGCGGTTCGAATCCGAACTCCCCGAACTTCTCGAGAGCGCGGCGAACGTTATCGAGTTGAATCTCACCTACTCCTGAACGCCGTCGGACGCCGTTCGCCCCCGACTCGCACAAACCGCTGTTCACTGATGACGAACTGCTGTCTCACGCCCGCTGCCACGCGACGACGCCGTCGGTCGTCGTTCGCGTTACGGTGCCGCGATCGACGTGCGCGTCGAGGTGCCCCGACAGCGGGTACGCGAGGTCAACGTCGAGTCCGTAGCTGCCGCGTCGGTCGACGACCGCGTCGATGGCTCGTTCGAGAGTGATCGGTCCGTGCTCGTCGACGAGGTCCAGCGCCAGCGCGTCCAGTTCCGACGCGAAGGCCAGCGATTCGTCGACGAAGCGCTCGACGGCGTCGCCCTCGAAGACCTCGTAGTGGGTCAGCGAGAGCGCGTCCGGTGAGAGCGCGCGGAGCAGTTCGATCGTCTCTCTGTACTCCGGATAGCGGTAGTACGGCGGCGGCTGGATGTAGTCGCCGTCGACCGTGAACACGCCGCGACCGAAGATCGCGTCGCCGCCGATCACGACGTCGTATTCGGGATCGTGGAGCGCGAGGTGGCCGCGCGTGTGGCCGGGCGTGTGCAGGATCCGGAGTTCGCGATCCGCGAGCGCCAGCCGTTCGCCGCCGCGGAGTCGCAGATCGATCCGTTCGTCGGGTCCCATCATTCCCTCGAGCCACGCTTGGGTGTCCTCGTCGTACGTAAGACCGTGCTCGTCGGCGAACATCCCGTACCGGTCGTCCATGATTCGGTCGACGCTCTCCATCAGGGGCGCGTCCGCATCGTGAGCGGCGAACGTGACCGAGGGCGCGTGCTCGCGGAGCTCGTGAGCCCCGCCGTGATGGTCGGCGTCCGCGTGGGTGATCACGGCGAGGGACACGTCCTCGAGCGACCAGCCCCGCTCCTCGAGGAACGGGCGATAGATCGTCGTCGGCGCGTCGACGACGCCGGGGTCGACGACGATCGGACCGTCTGCTCCCTCGAGGACGTGGTAGCCGTGGCGTTTGTCGTCGATGACGGTCTCGATTCGATGGATTCCGGGCGCGATCGTGTGCGTCTGTGTCTCTCTCATTCGTTCAGTGAACTATCGTCGATACGACTACAAAAGCGTTAGTCCGCTCAGAACGCGCTGTCCGCGAAGCCGCCGTCGATCGTGACGATCTCGCCGGTCACGAACGAGCTAGCGTCGCTGCCGAGGTAGATCGCCGCGCCGACGATCTCCTCGCGCTCGGCGACGCGGCCGAGCGGGGTTCGTTCGTCGATGCGCTCGCGCTTCTCGGTTCCCTCGGCGTACGTGTCCGCGTTCTGGGGCGTGATGACGAAGCCAGGCGCGATCGCGTTGACCCTGATATCGGGCGCGAGTTCCTTCGCGGACGCGCGGGTGAAGGCCTCGACGCCGCCTTTCGCCGCGGTGTAGGCCGGCAGGTTCGCCATCGAGAGCCGCGCCGTCAGCGAGGAGATGTTGATGATCGAACCGCCCTCCTCCATCGCCGGCGCGAAGGCTTGGGTCACGCGGCGGACGCCGTCCAACGCGACGTCGGTGACGAAGTCCCAGTCCTCGTCGGAGATGTCCCGAACTGACTCCCGTGAGATCGCTCCCTGCGACGCGACGACGATATCGACGCCGCCGAGTTCGTCGACGGCCGTCTCGCGGACGCGCTCGAGCGAGTCGGATTCGGTCACGTCGCAGGTGACTCGCGCCGTCTCGACCCCTCGGTCTTCGATCTCCGCTGCGGTCTCGGCGACTTTCGTCTCGTCTCGGCTCGTCGCGATGACGTCGGCTCCCTCCTCGGCGAAGCCGAGGGCGATCGCCTGTCCGATACCGCTGGTCCCGCCGATCACGACGGCTCGTTTGCCACTGACGGTCACTGGACTGTGTTGGTAATCGACCATACGGCAAGCGAGACCGTCCGTCCTCATTACGTTTACTCTCCGCTCCGGACGACCGTCGAGGGACTGGGATAGCTATCGCGCCGTCCGTCGGGTCGATACCGGTCCCAGATCAAACCCCACAGAATTATAACTGACGGCGAACGATCCGGTAGCATGCGTGGATTAGCCAAGACTAGTCGAAGCCAGGGAGCCATGGAACTCGTCGATCGCGACCGGCCGGAGCCGGGGCCGGACGAGGCGCTGATCGAAGTCGATTACGCGGGTCTCTGTGGCAGCGACGCGGGTATCTACGAGTTCGAATCGGCGTTCGAGCGGATGGAGCTTCCGACCGTCATCGGCCACGAGTACTCGGGTCGCGTCGTCGAGGTCGGCGACGCCGTGACGAAGTTCTCGGTCGGCGACCGCGTCGTCGAGCGGCCGATCCGCGGCTGTGGCGACTGCTACCAGTGCGAAATCGGCGAATCGAACGTCTGCCAGAACTCGGTCATCACGGGCGTGGACCACGACGGCGCCTACGAGCCCTATATCGCCGTCCCCGAGGATGCGCTTCACCCCGTCCCAGACAGCGTCGAACAGCAACACGCGGCCATGGTCGAACCGACCAGCATCGCCGCGCGAGCGGTCATCCAGAACTCTCGCGTGCGCGCTGGCACGCGAGTCCTCGTCGAGGGGCCCGGCCCGATCGGGCTCCTCACCGCCCAGGTCGCCCGCGCACAGGGCGGCGAGGTCGTCGTCAGCGGCGTCGGCCCGGACGCCGACTACCGCCTCCCGCTCGCCGAAGAGCTCGGGTTCGAGACGATCAACGTGGCCGACGACGATCTCGACGCCGTCCGCGACGAACTGACCGACGGCATCGGCTACGACGTCGTCTTCGACACGACGGGTCACCCGTCGGGGCTGCCGTCAGCCGTCGACGAGGTCCGGAAGGGCGGCCAGATCGTCCTCATCGGACAGACCGGCGAGACGACGATGCCCTACTCGCCGCTCGTCCGCGCGGAGATCGACCTGCAGTGTTCCTACGCGTCGAAGTACGAGGACTTCGAGAACGCGCTGCGCTTGATCGACACGGGCGACGTCGACGCCGAGACGTTCATCGACGACCGGTTCTCGCTGTTGGACGCCGACGAAGCCTTCGAGACGTTCGTCAGCGGCGGCACCTGTAAGCCGGTCTTCGACGTCTCGGTCCTGCGCGACTGAGGACTGCGGACTCGCAGGGATTTTTTCTCGCCAGCAGCGACCGTTTGAGACGGAAGTTTTAGTAGCACCTGCCGTAATTCACCACTGTCGATGGATTACAGACAGCTGTCCGACCCGAACGCAGAGTATACGATGCGCGACCTCTCCGCGGAGACGATGGGCGTTTCGAACTCCCGCGGGCCGCGCGACGTCGAGATCACGGACGTCCAGACCACGATCGTCGACGGCAACTACCCCTGGACGCTGGTCCGCGTCTACACCGACGCGGGCCTCGTCGGCAACGGCGAGTCCTACTGGGGCGCCGGCGACCGCGAGATCATCGAGCGGATGGCACCCTTCCTCGAGGGAGAGAACCCGCTCGATATCGATCGCCTCTACGAGCATCTCGTCCAGAAGCTCTCCGGTGAGGGGTCGATCGCCGGGAAGGCGATTTCGGCGATTTCCGGGATCGAGCTCGCACTGCACGACGTCGCCGGGAAGATTCTGGATGTCCCGGCCTACCAGCTCATCGGTGGCAAGTACCGCGACGAGATGCGGATGTACTGCGACTGCCACACCGAGGACGAGGCCGACCCCGACGCCTGCGCCGACGAGGCCGAGCGCGTCGTCGAGGATCTGGGCTACGACGCGCTGAAGTTCGACCTCGACGTCCCCTCGGGCCACGAGAAAGACCGCGCGAACCGTCACCTCCGGGGCCCCGAGATCGAACACAAGGCCGAAATCGTCGAGAAAGTCACCGAGCGCATCGGCGACCGCGCCGACGTCGCATTCGACTGCCACTGGTCGTTCAGTTCCGGCAGCGCACACCGCCTCGCCGAGCGCTTAGAGGACTACGACGTCTGGTGGCTCGAGGACCCGATCCCGCCGGAGAACCACGACGTCCAGGAGGAGGTCACCAAGCGGACCTCGACGCCGATCACCGTCGGCGAGAACGTCTACCGCAACCACGGCAACCGTCGCCTCCTCGAGAACCAGGCCGCCGACATCATCGCGCCGGACGTCCCCCGCGTCGGTGGGATGCGCCAGACCCGGAAGATCGCGGATCTGGCGGACATGTACTACGTGCCGGTCGCGATGCACAACGTCTCCTCGCCGATCGGCACGATGGCCAGCATCCACGTCGGCGCGGCGATTCCGAACTCGCTGGCGGTGGAGTACCACTCCTACGAACTGGGCTGGTGGTCGGACCTCGTCGAAGAGGACATCATCCACGAAGGCTACGCGGAAGTGCCGGAAAAACCGGGGCTGGGCCTCACGCTCGACTTCGACGCCGTCGAGGAGCACCTGGCCGACGGTGCCGAGATGTTCGACGAAGCGTGAGCTTCGTCGTGCTCGCAAATCTCCGATTTGCGTCGTTTGACGAGGCGTAACGGTATCGCCATCGAGTTCGCTGGGCCTTGCTCAGCGGTCGTTTGACGAGGCGGAAGCCGACGCCGAACGCGCGGCGCGTTGCACCACGCTGTCCCATAGCAACATCGTGTCCGCAACGCTTCGCTCTGGTGAGACGGAGGAAGTGGAGGAGTGAGGTGAGTGTGCGATATGCGACGACCTCCGTCGGCGTCGACGTTTCCGCCGCCTCTGACATTTGCTGGCGCTGAACGGTTCACCGTCGATCGCCTCGAGCGCGCTGTGCCGTGTCGATTCCGTCACTCGATTGTGCGAGTCACGCCGATTTCACTCCCGGAGCCTCCGGCTCAGCGAGAGACGGTGAAACGGGGGCCGTCCTCAGGCCAGCGGGAGGATCGTCGAAACCAGGAGGGTACTCAGCAGTTCGACGAGCCCGATGAGGACGGTCGCGACCGTCCACGTCTTGAGCGTCTCGGCCTGCGTGAGACCGCCGATCTCCGTGATGATCCAGAACCCGCTGTCGTGTACCACGAACAGAACGACGCGCCCGCACCGATGGCCATGACGAGATACGCGACGGTGACCTCGAGACCGCTCGCTAGTGGGACCGTGATGCCTGCGGTGGTAACGATCGCAACTCTCGAGCGACGAAGACTCCCACGGCGATCAACCATGCCGTCACGAGGAGTCCGAACTACCGCATGAGGGGTGGGAACAGCCGAACCAGTTACACAGATCTCGGCCCGGACATTCTGCCGACCGGAAAGGTCGGAACGGCAAGAATTATGAGCGGACGCGACGACGTCTACGTGTATGGCAGACCAGCGGCTGAACTACGTGAGCGGCGAGTGGACCGAATCGCACACCGGTGAAACGTTCGAGACGACCGATCCCGCGAGCCCCGAGGAGGTCATCGCGACCTATCCGGAGTCCGACGCCGAGGACACCGAGCGAGCGATCGAAGCAGCACGCGACGCGAGCGACGAGTGGGGATCGACCCCCGGTCCCGAGCGCGGCCGGATCCTCGCGAAGACCGGCTCGCTCCTCGACGAGCGCAAGGACGAACTGACCGAACTCCTCGTCCGGGAAGAGGGCAAGACCCGGAGCGAGGCCGGCGGCGAGGTACAGCGGGCCATCGACATCTTCCATTACTACGGCTCGAAGGCCAGCGACATCGGCGGCACGGTCAAGAGCTCGAGCGCTCGAGACACGAACCTCTACACGAAAAACGAACCTCTCGGCGTCGCGGGCCTGATCACGCCGTGGAACTACCCCATCGCTATCCCGGCCTGGAAGATCGCCCCCGCGCTCGCCGCGGGCAACGCGGTCGTCATCAAGCCCGCCACGCTCGCGCCCGGCGTCGTCCACGAGATGGCGAGCGCGCTCGAGGAGGCCGGTCTGCCGGACGGCGTCATCAACGTCGTCACCGGGCCCGGCAGCGAGGTCGGCAGCACGATCGCCAGTCACGAGGGCGTCGACGCCGTCTCCTTCACCGGCAGCACGGCGGTCGGTAACACCGTCTACGACACCGCGACCGAGGACGGCAAGCGCGTCCAGCTCGAGATGGGCGGAAAGAACCCGACGGTCGTCAGCGACACGGCGGACGCCGAGGAGGCGGCCCAGATCGTCGCCGACGGCGCGTTCGGCGTGACCGGGCAGGCGTGTACGGCCGCCTCCCGCGCCATCGTTCACGAGGACGTCTACGACGAATTCGTCGACGCCGTCGTCGACCGCGCCGCCTCGATCGACCACGGTCACGGACTCGACGACCCCGGCATGGGGCCCCACGTCAGCGAGTCGGAACTCGAGAGCACGCTCGAGTACGTCGACATCGCTCAGGACGAGGGTGCGACCCTCGAGTTCGGCGGTGAGGCGCTCGACCGCGAGGGCTACTTCGTCGAGCCCGCGGTCTTCTCGGACGTCGACCCCGAGATGCGCATCGCTCGGGAGGAAGTCTTCGGACCGGTGCTCGCGATCATCCCCGTCAGCGACTACGACGAGGCGCTCCGCGTCGCCAACGACGTTGACTACGGACTCTCCGCCAGCGTCGTCACCGACGATCACAGCGAAGCGAACCGCTTCGTCGACGAGATCGAAGCCGGCGTCGTGAAGATCAACGAGAAGACCACCGGTCTCGAACTCCACGTCCCCTTCGGCGGCATGAAGGACTCCTCGAGCGAGACCTACCGCGAGCAGGGCGACGCCGGGCTGGACTTCTACAGCATCAGCAAGACGGTCTACGACAACTACTGACGACGAAGTCGTCCCCGTCTCGATGGGGAGTGGAAGCAATGCTATTTTTCGATGACGATGGTCCGTTCGCCGTCGGGCGCTGGGTGTCGGACGACGGGAGACGAGGGAATCGGACTGCATTCACGCCGGGAGAGCGAACGATCCGCCGGAGGGGCTTGCAGACGGCCGATACCGTCGACCGACGCACTCCGCGTTCGGCGAGCGCGGGACTTCGTTATCTAATGCCGAACAAAATGTGGAATGACAGCACGGTATCCCGTATTGTGTTACAGACGTAGCTGTGTAATCTCGAACCGGAGCTCGGAAACGAACCCGCTAGAACACGTGTACGTTCCGATCGAAATTCGCAGTTCTCTGCCCGGGACCGTGTATGCGGCGAGCTGCCGGCTGTGAGCGAACCGAATCACTATCGTTCAGCAATCACGCACGGACGTATCGGTGATACGAGACTGCGAAAACGAGTCATCATCTCGAAATCGACCGACTGTCGTCTGGCGTTCCTTCCGAGCGTCGCAGTGTAGACCACATCCGGCGTCTGTCGTGAACTTCCGTTCTTCATAGATGAACGCTTGATTCGCAGCGGAAATCGCTCCTTCGCCGGCGGGGAACGCGGTTTCAGCGGGCCGTCACGGTGGATCGGTGTGACGAGGTCGAGCGTGACGCACCGTCACCGTGACCGTCCGCTCGAGGAGGACGACGGAATGAGGGGTCGATTCGTAGGCGCACCGGGGCCGGGCGGCGGTCGACCCCTGCCATCGTCAGCCACTGTCATCGGTCGTTTTTTATCAGATCGGGGAATAGACGAGAGCATGCTCGATTGGATCGATAACTACGAGGAGCGAACCTGGCAGACGACCGAGAGCGGCACCGTCAGATACGCCCTACTGGGCCTGGGCTGGTGGACGATCGACGTCGCGCTGCCGGCGATCGAATCGTCGGAACTGGGCGAGGTGACGACGCTCGTCAGCAGTTCGACGGAGAAAGCGACGCGGCTCGCCGACGAGAACGACGTGGCGCGCGGGATCAGTTACGACGAGTTCCACGACGGCGAAGCGAGCGACGAGTACGACGCTGTCTACGTCGGAACGCCGAACGCCTACCACCTCGAGTATGTCGAGACCGCGGCCGACCTGGACAAGGCCGTCCTCTGTGAGAAGCCGATGGAAGCGACCGTCGAGCGCGCCGAAGCGATGGTCGAGGCCTGCGAAGCCGCGGACGTCCCGCTGATGATCGCCTACCGCATGCAGACCGATCCCGCGGTCCGGCGAGCCCGCGAGCTGATCGCGGACGGGTTCCTCGGCGAGCCGGTCTCGGTCTACGGCCACAACAGTCAGCCGCTCCTCGAGATGATCCCCGATCCGGACCAGTGGCGACTCGATCCTGATCTGAGCGGCTACGGGACCTCGGTGATGGATCTGGGGATCTACTCGATCAACACGACGCGATTCCTGCTCGGGCGCGACCCGGTCAGCGTCCACTCCGAGATGGCCTCGAGCCACGAAGCCTTCGCGGAGATGCCCGACGAGCGCGCCTCGTCGCTGCTGGTCTTCGAGGACGACGTCCAGATGATCTCGACCTCGAGCCAGAACGCTCACGAGGATACGCACCTCAAGATCACGGGGACGGCGGGGCAGATCGAACTGCGACCGGCGTTCCACGGGGAGTGTTCGCTCCACCTCTCGCGCGGTGATCTCTCGATCACGATCGAGCACGATAGCTTCGACGCCGAACGCGAGATGGAAGAGGAGTTCGACTACTTCGCCGACCGCCTCCTCGGTGACGAGGAGATCTATCCCGACGGCCGACACGGCCTGCAGGACATGCGCATCATCGAGACCCTCCACGAGTCCGCCGAGCGGGGCGAGCCGCTCGACCTCTAGCGGTTCGCGGTCCCGCTCAGTCCTCGTCGTCCTGTGCGTCCACCGTCGCCACGGCCGCGAGGTTCACGATATCCTTGACCTCGTCACCTCGCTGGAGGACGTGGACCGGCTCGTCCATCCCGACCAGCATCGGACCGATGGCGTCCGCACCGCCCAGCCGCTGGAGCAGCTTGTAGCCGATGTTCCCGGCCTCGAGGTTCGGGAACACGAGCACGTTCGCCGGCTTCTCCAGATCGCTGAACTCGTAGGTACCGGTCAGCATCTCCTCGAGGACGGCGGTGTCGGCCTGCATCTCGCCGTCGACGGGGAACTCGACGTCGGGGTCCCCGCGGAGGCGGCGGGCCGCCTCGCGAGGCTTTCGGGTCCCCTCGTTGTCGACGCTGCCGAAGTCCGAGTACGAGAGCAGGGCGGCGCGGGGCTCGACGTCGAACCGGCGAGCCAGGTCGGCGGTGTGACGAGTCACTTCCTCGAGGACGTCCTCGCCGGGGGCCTGATTGACCGTCGCGTCGGCGACGAAGATAACGCGGTTCTTGAACGTCAGCATGTAGACACCGGCCGCGTAGTCGGCGTCGTCCGCCGTGCCGATCACCTGCAGGGGCGGCCGGAGCGCCGACGGATAGTGGTTCGTCAACCCGGTGAGCATCGCATCGGCGTCGCCGCGGTCGACCATGACGCTGCCGAAGTAGTTGGTGTCGTCGCGGATCATCGATTCGGCCTCGCGGCGGGTGACGCCGTTTCGCTTTCGGCGCTCGTAGAGGTGCTCGGCGTACCCCTCGTAGTCGCCGCTCTCGGGATCGACGACGGCCGGATCGAGTTCCAGGCCGAGGTTCGCGACAGTACTGCGGATCTCGTCTTCGTCGCCGATCAGGATCGGCTTCGCGATTCCTCGTTCGACCATCTGGGACGCCGCTCGCACGATCGTCTCGTCGGTTCCCTCGGCAAGTGCGATCCGCTTGGGATCGGATTTTGCCTTGTTGAGGACGACCCGCATCATCTCCCGGGACTTGCCCAGACGCGCCTCGAGCCGTTCGACGTACTCGTCGATATCGGGCTCGACGCGGGCCGCGCCCGACTCGATTGCCGCCCGCGCGACTGCCGGTGCGAGTTCGAAGAGGACGCGGGCGTCGAGGGGCTTCGGAATGATGTAGTCGGGCCCGAACTGCAGCGGTTGATCGCCGTAGGCTTTGACCACGGAATCGGGCACGTCCTGTTTGGCGAGATCGGCCAACGCGTGGGCGGCGGCGACCTTCATCTCCTCGTTAATCTCGGTCGCGCGCACGTCGAGCGCGCCGCGGAAAATGAACGGGAATCCGAGGACGTTGTTGACCTGATTGGGGTAATCCGATCGGCCGGTGGCCATGATGACCGTGTCGTCGCGGGCTTGTTTGGCTTCCTCGTACCCGATCTCCGGATCGGGGTTCGCCATCGCGAAGATAATCGGATCGTCGGCCATAGACTGTACCATTTCCTGGCTGACGATGCCGCCGGCCGAGAGGCCGACGAAGACGTCTGCACCCGCCATCGCGTCCGCGAGGTCGTCCCCGGGATGGTCTCGAGCGAACTGGCGGCTGTACTCGTCTAAGTCGCCGGATTCGGCCCGCTCGGTCGTCAGGATACCGTCGATATCGACCATCGTGATGTTCTCCCGGCGGACGCCTAGCGAGACGTAGAACTTGGCCGTCGCGACCGCAGCCGCGCCCGCGCCGGCAAACGTGACTTGGAGATCCGCGAGGTCTTTGCCGGAGATCTCGACGGCGTTGAGCAGGGCGGCACCGCTGATGATGGCGGTACCGTGCTGGTCGTCGTGGAACACCGGGATCGACAGGCGCTCGCGAAGTCGTTCTTCGATCTCGAAACAGTCCGGAGCCGCAATGTCCTCTAAGTTGATCCCGCCGAAGGTCGGCTCCATCGCGGCGATCGACTCGACGAACGCGTCCGGATCGTCGAGGTCGAGTTCGATATCGAAGACGTCGATATCCGCGAAGCGCTTGAACAGGACGCCTTTCCCCTCCATAACGGGTTTGGAGGCCTGTGCACCGATGTCGCCGAGGCCGAGCACGGCCGAGCCGTTCGAAACGACGCCGACGAGGTTCCCCTTCGTCGTGTACTGGTAGGCCTCGCCCGCGTCCGCGTCGATCTCTCGACACGGCGCGGCGACGCCCGGCGAGTACGCGAGCGAGAGGTCCCGTTGCGTGTTCGTCGGCTTCGTGGTCGCGATTTCGATCTTTCCCGGCGGGTCGGTCCTGTGATACTCGAGCGCGTCTTCGTCCATTGGTGTAGTCGTGTGTCTCCGGCGGACCGACAAAAGTGTACGGCTGTACGCGGTCATCTGCACTAACCGGAACAGACGTCCGACGGAAAGCCGATTAGTCCGCGGAGTGGCGTGGAACGTGGTCACAGTCGAGACACTGCCACGATCGCCCGTCGAAAGTGAGATCGCCTTCGCAATTTGGACACCGATACGGTCGTACGACTAGCTGCTGGCGAGCCGTCATTGTCACCCCTTTAACGGAATCGGTCTTAAACCTTCCCCCGTAGTCGCGGCTCCCGTCAGTGGCTGAGAACCCTGCCCGTTACCTAATGAGAAACGGCGCGTGTTCGATCGACGATTGTGTCGACGGACACTGCGAGCCGAGGACGACGTCCGTGTCGGCTCCACTACCCATCCTCCGCGGAATCGGGCGACTCGCTGATCGAGAGTATGCTTCGAACGAGACCGACAGATGGTTCAGTAATAGTGAACGTGACCGGAACGCGACTGCTCTCGATTTACAGACATAGCTCTGTAACCGGTCGTCTCGTCGACCGTAGGGATCGATCTCTCTTCGTCGCGTTCCGCACCGTTCCGTCACTAACCCGACGAGAGTACAAACGGAGAGTCCCCATTCGAGTCGCTAGTTCGACCGGAGGTGTTCCCAGTTCGGTCGTATTGAACGGCTCTCTTCCGTCTCCGACAGGGATCTGACCGAGACCGATATCGAGACGATCTGACAGTCGATGGCTCTCGACTTCTGGCGATATACTTACACTATCGAGTCGGTATTCCGGTCGATCGGAGTACTCGAACCGACACTGGTCTCGCTCGAGCGTCCCGGGAGCAATCACAACACTTGTACGATAGGAATCACTGACATCCGGTATGACAGACGATTCGAGCGGCGGCCGACGAACGAAGGTCGAGCGAGTGATGGACCGGTACGACCTCGAGGAGTGGGGAGAACGTCTGGAGGCCGAGTGGGTCGGTGACGGGACGGAGCGGACGAGTCTCCGCGATCTCGCGACCGAGTTCAATCAGGCCGTGCTCCGGGCGGCCGTACGCGAGGCGGGCTCGTCCGTCCTCGATACGGACATCGACTCGCTCTATCGCACGCTGACGGACGACGACGTGTCGCGATCCGACGCGGTTCGGAAACGGCGCGAACTCGAGCGCTCGGGCGTCGATATCGACGACGTCCGCTCCGACTTCGTCACGCACCAGACGATCTATACGTATCTCACGAACGTCCGCGACGCCTCCCTCCCGGAGGAAGACCCCGAGGATCGCATCGAACGGAAGAAAGAGACCGTCCAGCGCCTCGCCGGCCGCACACAGGTTATCACGGAATCGACGCTCGAGGAACTCGGGAACGCCGGCGAGATCACGGATCGGGAGTACGAAGTGTTCGTCGACGTTCGAACGATTTGCGGGAACTGCGGCGCTGACTATCCGATCGCCGAACTGCTCGATCAGGGCGGCTGTGATTGCGAGACTGCCGACGCCGAGTAAACCGCCCCTCGGGAAATCAACCGCAACCAAATAGCATTTAGTCCAGCGGCGAGAAGAACAGATTATGTCATCTCCAGAGTCAGTCGCCTCATCGATCACCGTCGCGGCGGAGAACATCGGGGGCATCGACAGTACCGAGGTACTGCTCGAGCCCGGCGTGAACGTCCTGACCGGTCGGAACGCGACGAACCGGACGTCGTTCCTCCAGACGATCATGGCGGCGCTGGGCAGTCGACGATCGTCGCTGAAAGGCGACGCGGACACCGGGCACGTCGAACTGGCGTTCGACGATGAACAGTACACGCGATATCTCGAGCGGCGCAACGGCGAGGTCGTCTTCGACGGCGACCCGTACCTCGACGATCCGGAACTCGCCGATCTGTTCGCCTTCCTGCTCGAGTCCAACGAGGCTCGCCGCGCCGTCAGACGGGGCGACGATCTCCGCGAGCTCATCATGCAGCCGATCGATACCGACGAGATCGAAGCGGAGATCAGCCAGCTCGAGACCGAAAAGCGCGACCTCGACGACCGACTCGAGGAGCTCTCCCGGCTCGATAGCGAACTCCCGGAGCTCGAATCGGACCGCGTCGCGCTCGAGGACGAGATCGAGACCACGACCGAACGGATCGAGGAGCTCGAGGCCGAACTCGACGCGTTCGATCTCGACGTCGAGGCGAGCCGCGAGCGAAAGGAAGAGATCGAGTCGGCGTTCGCCGACCTGCAGGAAGCGCGAACCGAACTCGAGTCCGTCGAGTACGACCTCGAGACCGAGCGGGAGAGCCACGCCGAACTCGAACGGGAGCGCGACGAACTCGAGGGCGAACTCGAGGCGTTCGACGAGGAGGATGAGTCGCCGGACCGACTCGAGGGGCGAATCCAGGAGCTTCGCAATCGGAAGCGATCGCTCGACACGACGGTCAGCGAACTGCAGAGCGTGATCCGATTCAACGAGGAGCGACTCGCCGACGACGGGCTCGAGCTCGATCTCGACCTCGACGAGTCCGAGGGGACGTCCGAGGCGGACGACGGCGATATCACCGAACAGCTGCTTGCGGACTCGGACGAGGTCGTCTGTTGGACCTGTGGCTCTCAGGTCGACCGCGACCGGATCGAATCGACGCTCGATCGGTTGCGCTCGCTCCGCCAGCGAAAGCTCTCCGAACGGAGCGACCTCCAGGAGCAGATCGACGACCTCTCCGACCGACAGAAGGAACTTCGGGACCGACGTCGGAAACGCGGGGAGGTCGAAACGCGGCTCGAGGCGATCGAAGACGAACTCGAGCGGCGCTCCCAGCGCATCGAGGAGCTCGAGGCCGACCTCGAGGACCAGCAGGCGCGGGTCGACGACCTCGAAGATGACGCCGAGACGTTCGAAAACGCCGAGTACGGCGAGGTCATCGAGACCCACCGCGAACTGAACCGGCTCGAACTCGAACTCGAGGACCTCGAAGACGAACGCGACGAGGTCGAGGCCCGAATCGAGGAGATCGAGGCGAAGATCGACGAGCGCAGCGCCCTCGAGGAGCGCCGCGAGACGGTCGAGGAGGAGTTGACCGATCTCAGAACGCGCGTCGATCGGATCGAAGCGAACGCCGTCGACGCGTTCAACGACCACATGGAGTCGATCCTCTCGATCCTGGAGTATCGAAACATCGATCGCATCTGGATCGAACGCCGCGAGACGACGGTCCGAGAGGGGCGACGGAAGGTCACGCGGACCGCGTTCGATCTCCACATCGTCCGGACGACCGAGGACGGCCGGACCTACGAGGACACCGTCGACCACCTCTCGGAGAGCGAACGCGAAGTCACGGGGCTGGTCTTCGCCCTCGCGGGGTATCTGGTCCACGACGTCCACGAGACCGTCCCGTTCATGCTGCTCGACTCGCTCGAGGCGATCGATTCGAACCGGATCGCCGACCTCGTGGAGTACTTCGAGGAGTACGTCGACTGTCTCGTCGTCGCCCTGCTTCGCGAGGACGCCGAGCCGCTGGCGGACTCGTACACGTACGTCGAGGAGATTTAAGCCGGCGTCCACCGGGTTCCGCTTCGATGCAGTCTCTCTTCGCGATCCTCGGTGAGTGGTGGTGAGTCGGTCGCGTATAGGAGATCGACCGGGTTCCGTCTTTGTCTGTCTATCAGATAGGTCGAAGCTCTAGTCTAAATATCTATGTATGCAGTGCTGAAGACTCTCCTCAACCGTTCTGCCGCTCAGAGAGAGCACGAATACCGACAAGGCGGGCACGGTAGACGACGTACAAGACACCGAATCGAATTCCGACGAACGTCTCGAGCAGGCGGGCTCGTCCGACGGAGGAGTTACGGATTCGAGGACGACAGACGATACGGAGACTGCCCGAAACATCGCGTATCCGGTCGAGAGCCGCGGCGTGATCGAACGATGGCTGCGGAGACGAGACGAATATCTGTAAAGTCTGTATTTCGAATATACCGCATCCATGAGATAGTCACGGAACAGGAAGGTAGATGGTCTCTATCCGAGCGAGATCGGTTCGGGGGTCCCGCTCGCTCACGCGCGACGATGGGACGCGTCCCGCGTCTCGGGACGGCGACGACGGAACTCGAGTCGAGTCGCCGCCGGCGGCGTCATCACCGACCGTCGACGAGCGTACCGTTGCATGTGCAGTTGTAAGCTACAATATCGCCGCTGTCGTGTTTCCCGTGTGAACTGTTCCACGATACCACGGCCGCGGCCGCTCGAGACGGGACGGCCCGGGACTGTCGAGTCAGCGGACCGCCGGCGACCGATCGCTCGCTCGTTCGACCGACGCGGTCCGTCGAGGTACCGATGAGCGACCGGTCGTCGGAGACGATACCGATCGAATCACGGGGCGGCGAGAGCGCTCGACCTCGCTCCGAGTCGGGACGCTCGAGCGGTCGCGGCAGACGGCTGGCCACCGCGGCCGTCGGAGGGATGCTCGTCGTCGCCGGTCTCAGACGGCGATCGCTCGGCGGTGCGGCGATGGCGATCGGCGGCGGGTGGCTCGTCGTTCGCGGCGTCAGCGGACGCCGCCCGCTCCGAGACCGGGCGACGGAGATGACGGGTGAACCGGACGAATCCGCGACCGGAGCCGCCGGTGGGCCGGTGACGGTCGAACGATCCGTCACGGTCGGTGCGCCCGCGGACGAGCTCGCGGCGTACTGGCGCGACCCCGAGCGACTAACGCGGATCATGGGCCCCGTCGCCGAGGTGACCGGTGCCGGCGAGGATCGCCACCACTGGGAGGTTCAGACGCCCCGCGGACCCAATTTGACCTGGGAGACGGAGCTTACGGACGGCGAGTCCGAACCGGATCTACGTTGGGAGACGCTCGAGGGAGCGATGATCGCCAACGAGGGCAGCGTCCGGTTCCGGCCGGCACCGGGCGATCGAGGCACGCAGGTAACGCTTCGGTGGCGGTTCGACCCGCCGGGTGGCACCATCGGTACCGCGCTGCTCGAGCGACTGGGGATCGTTCCCGAAACGATCGCCGAGAAGGTACTCAATCGGTTCAAGAGCCTCGCCGAGACCGGCGAGATTCCGACCTTAGAAGAGAATCCGTCCGCACGCGGGAGCGGCGACCTGCTCTGATCGAACTCGGTTCCGAGACAGCGGCTCAATCACCCGGTGTGGACTCGGGCCGATAGCCGCGACTGATGACCTTCCAGTGGCCGGCGGCGAACCGGTAGTACGTGACGACGGCGGGAACGAGCGTCTCGAGGATCAGCGCCGCGTAGAGCGCGCCGATTCCCAGCGGCGTGACGGCCTCGAGGGGACCGACGGGGATCGAGACGGCCCCGAGAGCGGCCACGGGAAGCGCGAAGACGTAGAGTCCGAGCACCTGTCCGTAGAACGGCCAGCGGGTGTCGCCGCTCGCGCGGAGCGGACCGGTCGCACCGCCGCTGATGCCGCGGAAGACGACGCTCACGCAGGCGACGACGATGAAGGTGGTCACCAGCGGCAGGATCGACGGATCGTCGACGAAGAGCCGCCCGACCCGTTCGGCGAAGAGGAGGACGACGACCGCGCTGAAGAGATACACGACGGTTCCGAACCGGAGGACTTCCCGGCCGTACGTGTCGGCGTCACCCTCGTCGCCGGTCCCGAGTTCCTGCCCGACGAGACTGCTCGAGGCCAGCGAGAAGCCCCAGCCCGGCGTGTCCATCAGATCTCGGACGCGGCGCGCGACGACGTAAGCGGCCACCACGTTCGGCCCGAACAGCGCGACGATGGCGAGCATCGGGAACTGCGCGCCTCGTCGGGCGACGTTCGTAAACACCAGCGGCGTCCCGATGTCGATCACGTTTCGGACGTCCTGGAGGGTCGTATACGGCTGCGAGAGGTCGATCGTCACGGGGAACTCCCCGATCAGGGGGAGCCGACCGACGGTGAACCCGGTGACGAACGCCGCCAGGACGAGGACGTTCGCCAGGACCGTCCCGATCGCCGCGCCGACGACGCCCCACTCGAGGACGAACAGGAGGACGGCGTTGACGGCGACGTTGACGACTGCGCCGCCGGCCCGGAGCGTCATCGGCGTCCACGCGTCGTCGGCACCGACGAGCGTCCGGCTGGCGATCAAGTTCACGGCGGCGAAGGGCACGCCGAGGGCGAGGACGCGGAGATAGTCCGCCCCGTAGGCGATCGACGCCGCGTCGTTTCCGACGAGTCCGATCAGTCGCTCGGGAACGGTCCAGTAGAGGACCGCGAGGGGAACGGTGATCGCGACGACGACGAGCGCGCTGGTCGTCACCGCCAGCGACAGCTTCTCGGTCGCCCGTGCGCCGTAGCGCTGCGAGACGAGACTGATCGTCGCGCCGGCGATTCCGCCCCCGACGGCGAACGCGATCGACCAGAACGGGGTCGCGAAGCCGACGCCGGCGATCGCCGCGGGTCCCAACGCGATCCCGACCATCGCTACGTCCGCCGCGGACTTCGACATCCGGGCGATGCCGGTGACGATCCGCGGCCAGGCGAGATCGGTCGTCCGCTCGACGCGCCGCTGGTCGACCATCCCCGACCGCGCGAGCAGGGACCCGATCGAGAGCAGGAGCCAGCGGAGCGGATTCGGCACTCGAGAAGCCACGCTCGATCGTTCGGGTCTCAGCGCTAAAACGCTTTATACCTCAGCGATACGTCATGGTCGATCACGCGGTATGGGGCCGCTTCGATAGTATATGGCACCGAATGGCTCACTCATATATGTGATTCAATACGAGCGGAGGACAGTACCGGCGACTGAAACGGAACCCGCCGGTAGGCCAGATAGTGCGTGTCCCTGCGGCCGCGTCCGCTCGAGCACGAGCGGTCCCGAGGCGAGTTCGACCGATCGAGCGGCGTCGTCTGGCGGTGGATACGCCTCGAGAGAGTCGGGCGAGCGGGAGCGGACCGGCCGGCCCGTTGTCGGCGGAGACGCCCACGCGGATGCAGGCAGCACTGCCTTATCTCGGACTCGCTCACCAGCCAGTATGTGTGCAACGTTTTCGCCGGACGATATCGACAAAACGGTCGAGAACGCGAACGGTGAGGTGATCGGCACCGTCGCGGAAATCGAAGGCGACACCGCTCACGTCGAGCCACGTTCCGGCGTCGTGGATTCGATCAGGGTCGCCCTCGGCTGGAAACGGGCCGCCGGGGATACCGTCGTAATTCGTGAAGACGCAGTCGAAACGATTTCGGACGACGTGATTCGGCTCGAGTCGAAGCCCGAGGAGCCGGAGACGACGCATACCGATATCGACGACGACAGCCGAGGCTCCGAGGGTGGGAAACCGAACGCGACGGGAACCGATGAACCGACGCCCGGGACCGAAGTCGAATCCGACGATACCGAGACGGCCGAACCCGACGTCATCGTAGAGCGAGGTCCGGACCCCGACGAGGCGGACGGGACCGAACCCTCGGAGCCGGTTACGGAGGACGATCGAACCGCACCGGCTGATCCCGTCGAAGAGATGGGCGGCGCTGACGAACTGCATCCGGCCGACGAGAGCGACGATGCCGACGAACGGGAGGGAGCGGCGGACGTCCATCCGGCGGCGAGTACCGGCGACGCTGACGCCGCCACTGAATCCGACGTGCCGGTCGCGGACGACCCGCTCGAGGCCGAGGAGCGAAGCGAGTTCGACGCACCGAGCGCGGCCGACGAGATCGTCGATACCGACGCGCGGGACGGGCTCGAGGAGACCAGAGCGATCGACGAGACGGCATCGGCCGACGAGACGGCATCGACTGACGAGACGGCATCGACTGACGAGACGGCATCGACTGACGAGACGGCATCGACTGACGAGTCGGACGCGACGGAAACGGACGAACCCGTGGGAACGAGCGCGGCCGGTGAGAGCACCGTCATCGGCGGATCGAACGACGCTGACGACTCCTCGGAACCGTCAGAAACCGGCCGAGCGGAGCGAACGGGAGCCGCATCTTCGGACAGCGCCGGTGCGGACGGAGTCCCCGACGAGGCCGCGTCGACCGTGGATATGGCGGCCGAACGGGGCGCGACCGACGGGGCCCGGTCGACCGAAAGCGACGCTGCTTCGGGAGAGGCGGCGGACGAGAGCGGGTCGGCACCGGCGACAGAGTCCGCGGACACGGACGCGAACGCGAACAAGATCGATCGAAGCGTCGAGAGCGACTCCTTCGAAGACGTCAGCGACGGGTTGGACGACGCCGACGAGCGGCCGACAGAGGAGATGGATCTCGCGGACGAACTGGACACCGGAATCGATATCGAGTCGACCGAGGCGGCCGCCGACTCCGGGGGGTCCGCGGACGCCCCAGAAACGACCGCCGGAGAGAGGGATCTCGCCGAGGAACTCGACCAGGGATCCGATCTCGAGTCGGTCGCGGAGAGCGACGACAGTGCCGGACTCGAGGCGACTGCGGACTCGAAGCCGTCCGAAGAGACGGATCTGGTCGACGAATTGGATCGGGGACCGGACATCGAGCCGGTCGCCGATGTCGACCGCGAGACGGGTCCCGATATCGATCCCGAGACCATCAGTGGGGAGCAGACTCGAACTGAGGCCAGCGTCGAGACGGCCGACCGGCGAATCGTCACCGAGGACGACTCCGATATCGATCACCGGCCGGCCGAGACGGCCGGTGAGCAGGATCGTGCGCCACTCGAGGACCTCGAGAGCGAACCCGAAGAGAGCGAATCCGAAGGAACGGCGTCAGACGAGCCCGCAAATGACGATCGGAGCCGATCCGCCACTCCGCTGTCGGCCATGCTCGCCGCCCAACGAGCGGCACTGGAGCCGGGCAGACAGGCCGTCGAACTCCAGCAGCGACTCGCTCGAAACGCCGTCTCTGAAGGGGTGGCACTGCAGCGCCAGCAGTTGCGACTCGCCGAGACGGTCGCCAGCGCCCCCTTCGAACTCGCCGCCGCGATGATGGGTTCGAGAAAGAGCCCGTCTCGGGGCCGGCTCGAGGAATCGCATGCGGGACCGGATCGGCCCGACGAGCGAGTCGCTCGGGACCGGACGGCGGCCCTCCTCGAGCGACACGTCGAACGGCTCGAGGAACTGCACCGGCAGTTAGCGGCCGATCCCGACGCCACGCACCGGCGACTCGAACTCGTCGACGGACTCGATTCGATGTACCGCCAGCGGCTCGTCGACGCGGGGATCGACTCGCTCGACGACCTCGCACGAGCCGACAGCGAGACGGTCGCCGACGCGGCCGAGGTCACCGAGAAGCGAGCGGCGAGCTGGATCGAGCAGGCCGATACGTGACGCGTTCAGCGTTTAAACGGGCTGTTCGGTTCGTTTCCGGGGCGAGCACGAACACGTAGTGCCAGATCGATTATCGCTGCGACCCCTCACAGATTTATTGTCCTCGAGAGCATCGCTTACGGGAACACGGTGCAGTACTCCACGTGATGACCAGCGACGATCGATACAAACTGTTCGGCGTCTACGTCTCGGCGTCGGTCGCCGACGCGCTCGAAACGTACCTGTACGAGGAAGCCGGCGTCGTCGACTACGAGGACTATTTCGATCCGTCCGAATCCGGCGTCCCCGTCGGCGATCCCGGTGCTGACGCGACCGATCGGCTCGTCTCGGACGTCGTCGCGGATTTCGCGACCCTGTACGACGAGGCGGACTTCGAGGCCGCTCGAGCGGTCGACGCCGACGCGTTCGTGCTCGCCCACCTCGCCGCCGAGCCACAGACGGTGACGCGCGCTCGCGAACGCTTCCAGGCCGCCGCCACGATTCGGGAGACGGACAGTCGAACGGTCCACACCGCGATCCTGTCGGCCTACCTCGAGAGCGAAACCGGGCTCGAGAATCGATAAGCGATCGCCGGTCGACGAAGCGACGCGACTCGTTCTCGACGAGCGGCCTCGGAGACGGCTCTCTCCAGCCGCCGAAACCGTCGGTCAGGCCTCCCGCAGATCGACGATGCTCACCCAGTGGTCGGCGTACTCGGCCTCGTGATCGCTGGCGTCCCTGTTCGCGTCAGCCCAGTCGGTGTGCTCGCTCTCGAGGTCGCAGCTGTCGCATCGCAGCTGGTATGCCATGAGTCGATATACCACTCGTATCGGTTTAAGCTTCACCGCTACTCTCTCCGAGAGAGACGGATCTCGTTTGCAGTGATGCCGGATCCTCCGAACACGAGACCCCTCTGAAATAGTTTGAAGTCAGAGGGGTACCTCATTTCACCCAATAGATTATATTTGAAGTAACGTTCCGGTCTCTCCGCTTCTCGTCTCGAAACCGGACTGCGTCAACGGTGCAGTCTGTGGCTGGTTTGCCCTCTCGAGAGAAACACGGCATCGTCGAGATTATCTCTCTCGATGAGTTCCCGAAGGATCCGTTCTGTCAGACTGTTTCTGTCGTCGAATGCAGCTTGTTACGGTGAATTGTGTTTCTTTCCCTCTCAACAACAGCGGAGAGCCGGTAGCGGTGTTCGTCACTTCGAACGCCCGTCTCGTCGAACGAACCGTGATTCGGGGTACGACAACCGTCGGCTGGGCCTCGGATGTGTGGACCCAATCGCGGACCGCTTTTCGACTGCGTTCGATATCAAACCTCTCGAGTCCTCGAATAGTTTTTGAAAATGGTACTAGTTCGAGCTGGAGTCGGATTTCCACGTCCATCACCCGGCGCGTGTCCGCTCTGGCTCCATCCTACCCGAATCGATCCAGTCGCTACGATCACTGAGACGTGTGATTTCTGCTGTAGACGACTGAAATCACAGTCCTCTCACTCACTGATACCCGTGACTTGACAGGGTGTACGCGCTGAAACACACGTCCCAGTCCAACTGGATGACCGCGTTGAGATCTGGTGTGAACGCAGCCTCGAGGCCCGAGGAAACGCGCAATCCGAATATCGCTCCGGGAAGTCACCCCCTCGTAGCGACCGCTATCGGACGAACGAATTCCAACGAATCGGTACCCTCGAGCGATCGTATCCGCCTTCAGTGTGACGTGAGGCCGACGCCGTCAGCCAGCAACTCGTGAGAGCGGAGCGCGTCGTCGTGGTCAGCGACGACGTGCTGGATCATCACCTCGTCGACACCGACGCGCTCGGAGAGTTGCGTCAACAGGCCTGCGAGCGTTTCCGGACTCCCGGAGATCGCACGCGGCCACTCGTCTGCCTCGAGCGTCGCGGGCGTCGGCTGCGGGACGCCACCGAGTTCGTCGATGGCTTCCTCGACTGACAGTGACGTGCCGACCTCCCCGCGTTGCATCCGCTTGAACGACGCCTCAGCCACTGCTCGGAGCCGTGCCGCCGCTTCGTTGGTCTCGGCGCAGACCGCGTTCACCGCAATCAACCCCTGCGGGTCGTCGATACCGTCGCCCAACCGCGACGACTGGAAGTGCTCGCGATACGCCTCGAACGCACGCGTAGCGAGTTGCGGCCGAATGAACGCCGCGAAACAGTATCGCAGGCCCAACTCGCCCGCGATAGCCGCGCTCGAAGGGCTCGAACCGAGCACCCACGGTACGGGTTCGGCTTCGCCGGAGTGCGGAATCTCGAGGTCGCTGTAAGCGTGTCCGTCTGGATAGTCGTCGTAGAGGTGATTGATCACGGCCTCGATCTTCTCGGCGTGGTCGTCGTCGGGATTCTGAACGCGTCGGTCCGTCCCGAGGGCGCGGTCGGCGGCCGGTGATCCGTTCGCACGCCCGAGACCCGCGTCGATGCGGCCCGGAGCGAGCGCGTCCAGCGCGCCGAACTGTTC
Organism: Natrinema amylolyticum; assembly: GCF_020515625.1. Lineage (NCBI taxonomy): Archaea > Methanobacteriati > Methanobacteriota > Halobacteria > Halobacteriales > Natrialbaceae > Natrinema > Natrinema amylolyticum. Next base: position 346,623 of record NZ_JAIWPJ010000001.1, on the reverse strand, counting down.
GGCGACCTTGAACGGACTGTAGTGGTTGAGCAACACTGCACCCGATCCGAGGCGGATCGAGTCGGTCTCGGCGGCGAGGTGCCCGAGCAATACTTCGGGCGTCGTGCCCGCGATGGTACTCGCCATTCCGTGGTGTTCGGCTACCCAGAATCGCGAGTAGCCGAGTCGCTCGGCCTGCTGTGCGGCCTCGACGGTGTTCGCGTAGGCATCGGTCGCGGTGCCGTCGTCGGGAACCGGAGAGAGGTCAACGGCAGAGAGTTCCATATCCGGTCTCGGAGAGTACGAAGGATAACGGTTCGGTTACCAGAAGGTCTGTGCTTTCACCGGAATCCGTCACTCCGCAGTACTCTTGCAGAAATCATGCGTATCTCTGCCACAGTTATCGGGCTGCGGTGCGCTTGCCAGTTCGACTGGCCTCGCCCGGCGAACGCACGTTCACAGCTACAGATCAAATAGCAGCCGTTGCTGGTCTCTCTTCCGGCAGCAACCGTTGTCTCTCCCGGTAACAGCGACTGCGACGATTCGCCATATGGAGAAAGTATATCTGTCGCAATCCCTTCTGATCCGGTACTGAATCGAGTTCTATGAGTAACAATACAGACGGTGACTACTCTCCCGAAGACGCCTCGGACGCTGCCCCCGACGGGGACGACCGCGCCGAGCAGTCCGAGCGGCAGGGAGATCAGTCGCTCGAGGAGGTCGGTGACCGTCGCAACGACGTCGACGATCCGATCGACGACTTCGAACCGTCGTCCGACAACGAGGACGACGATATCGAGACGGTCAACGATCTCGGCAGCACAGTCGAGGTGGATCCGGGCGTCGAAATCGACGAGGAGATCGCCGAGGACGATCTGCTGGGCGGTCTAAAGATCGATTCGACCGAGGAAATCGAAGTCCCGGACCGACTCGTCGACCAGGTCATCGGCCAGGACGAAGCCCGAGATATCATCATCAAGGCGGCCAAGCAGCGCCGGCACGTCATGATGATCGGCTCGCCGGGGACCGGTAAGTCGATGCTGGCCAAGGCGATGAGTCAGCTACTTCCCCAGGAGGATCTCCAGGACGTTTTAGTCTACCACAATCCGGACGACGACAACGAGCCGAAAGTACGGACCGTTCCCGCCGGAAAGGGCGACCAGATCGTCGATGCGCACAAGGAGGAAGCCGACAAGCGCAACCGACGGCGCTCGATCCTGATGTGGGTCATCATCGCGGTCGTCATCGGGTACGCCGTTATCGCGGGCCCCCTCCTGCTCGGCCTCCTCGCGGCGGGGGTCATCTGGCTGATCTTTCGAAACATCGGTCAGGGGGCAGATGCGATGGTGCCCAACTTGCTCGTCAACAACGGCGAACAGCGCGTCGCGCCCTTCGAGGACGCGACCGGTGCCCACGCCGGCGCACTGCTGGGCGACGTCCGTCACGACCCCTTCCAGTCCGGCGGCATGGGGACCCCGAGTCACGAACGAGTCGAACCCGGCTCCATCCACCAGTCCAACAAGGGCGTGTTGTTCCTCGACGAGATCAACACGCTCGATATTCAGACTCAGCAGAAGCTGATGACGGCCATTCAGGAGGGCGAGTTCTCCATCACGGGCCAGTCCGAGCGCTCCTCGGGCGCGATGGTCCAGACCGAACCCGTCCCCTGTGACTTCATCATGGTCGCCGCTGGGAACCTCGACGCCATGGAGAACATGCACCCCGCGCTCCGCAATCGGATCAAGGGCTACGGGTACGAGGTCTACATGGACGACACCATCGATGACACCCCCGAAATGCGGCGCAAGTACGCCCGCTTCATCGCCCAAGAGGTCGAACGCGACGGCCGCCTGCCACACTTCACTGACGACGCCGTCGAGGAAGTCCTCCTCGAGGCCAAGCGCCGGTCGGGCCGGAAGAACCACCTCACGCTGCACTTCCGGACCCTCGGTGGCCTGGTCCGCGTCGCGGGCGACATCGCTCGCGCCGAGGATCGTGAGTACACTACCCGCGACGACGTCCTCCGAGCGAAGGATCGCTCGCGGTCGATCGAGCAACAGCTCGCCGACGACTACATCGAGCGCCGCAAGGACTACGAACTGCAGGTCAACGACGGCGGCGTCGAGGGCCGCGTCAACGGCCTCGCCGTCATGGGCGAGGACTCCGGGATCATGCTCCCCGTCATGGCTGAAATCGCCCCCACACAGGGCGGTGGGCGAGTGATCGCCACCGGGAAGCTTCAGGAGATGGCCGAGGAGTCGGTCCAGAACGTCTCCGCGATCATCAAGAACTTCTCCGACGTCGACCTCTCGGAGAAGGACATCCACATCCAGTTCGTTCAGGCCGGCGAAGGCGGCGTCGACGGCGACTCCGCCTCCATCACCGTGGCGACCGCTGTCATCAGCGCACTGGAAAACATCCCGGTCGATCAGTCGGTCGCGATGACCGGCTCCCTCTCCGTACGGGGCGACGTGCTTCCGGTCGGCGGGGTCACCCACAAGATCGAAGCCGCCGCGAAGGCCGGCTGTACGAAGGTCATCATCCCCGAAGCGAACGAACAGGACGTGATGATCGAAGACGAGTACGAAGAGATGATCGAGATCATCCCCTGCTCGAACATCAGCGAGGTCCTAGACGTCGCCCTGATAGGCGAACCAAAGAAGGACTCGCTGATCGATCGGCTCAGGTCGATCACGGGGACGACGTTCGACCAGAACACCGTCGGCTCCGCCGGCAGCTCGAACCCGAGTCTCCAGTAACTGACTCGGCGGCGCCGTTCGCTCCGCTATTGAACTGTTCTCTGGACGAATCGAGACGAGCGAACTACCGGACCAAGCGGTGGGAACCACCATCACGAGGCCCATCGGGAGAACGGGTCGATGAGGTCCCATCGCGGTCGAATCGCGACGATCCGATCGACGCGGAATCTTCTTATACTAGCAAGTACATGGCGCAAAAAGGAAGGCATTCTGTCACATTCCCCAAGGAGAAGCTAGATCACTGGTAGCGGCCGCTACGTGATCGACCCGCTCGACGGGCGCCGAGAAGCTGTCGATAGCGGAAGCGGAATCGAGGGAAAGTTCATATGGATTGACGATAATGGGATAGCCGTACGGAGATCACGGCCGAGTCCATCGAGACGGCCACCGGGACGAACGACCGCGACGTACTCGCTACCGAAATATCTGTATACAATGACACGCGAATCACTTACGGCGGAGATAACGGCGATAGCAACGGAACTCGAGGTTGACGATTCGATCGGGCAGTACGCAGCGATACTCGCCGACGAGTTGCGGGACCGAGACGGTCAGGTCACGGCATCGAAACGGACTGCCGGTGCGTGTTTGCTCGCCGCGTGTCGGCTTCGCGAGGAGCCGGTACGAGTGACCGTCATCGCCGATCAGACGGACGTTTCGAAGGAGCAGATTCTCGGTGAAATGCAGCGTCTCTCCCGAGAACTCGGGGTCGGAGTTCCGCTCACTGATCCGGAGACACTTCTCGAGAAGCGCTGTGACGAGCTCGCGTTGCCGGACCACGTTCGGAAACGGGCCGTACGTCTCGCCCGGTTCGGTGATGACGCTGGCGTGACGAGCGGCGTTTCACCGTACACCTATACCGCCGCAGTGCTCTACGTCGTCTGCTCACCGACCGACGTTGATCTCTCACAGGCCGATATTGCGGCTCACTTCGACGTTTCGACTGCCACCCTCCGCGAACGACGAGACGACCTCCTCGAGGCGACGGGAAGCAAACTGTTCGAGATCCAGTTTCCGACTGCGCCTCCCGAGGCAGTGTCGCTTGTCGATGACCTGCTCGCCGAGGCGCGGACGACCGAGTGGGCACGGAACAAGCGGAGTTTGGGAATCCTCGGCGGTGCATGGTTGTACGTCGCAAACGCTGCCGAGATACGGACGAGCGCGACGGAGTTGGCGACCATCACGGGCGTCAGTGAATCCACGATTCGCGCTCGCTACGAGCAGTTCGTCGAATACGTCGATACTGCGAACCGAGCCCCCGTTATGGCGCCCCCTGAGCAGCGGTGAGTTCGCCCGACGAACCGACTGTCCCGTCGATGGAACGGGTCGGATCCGGTTTTGTACTATAACGGCGCAGGGTTTGTGAGACGCACAGCGATTTTCCAGACGCGGCCCTCGAGTGCGGGAAGCTGTCCGGCACAATATATTTACAGCGCTATGTTTGTAATCGCGTCGAGCACCGCCGCTAATTGTATAATTAGTCAGGAGATGGATAAGGCTTACTAACCGATTAGTTATCGCTGGGAGAGACGAGGACAGTCGTGTTTCGCCGGCAACGCTTCCGAGATAGCCAGAGAGGCGGTGTCACGCGGACGGAGTCGTCCGCTGTCGACGAATATCACGGACAGCCGCTCTCTGAGTCACGCAACATCGTCGCGGACAACCGTATGGACCACCGCGATCAGTCGACGACGCTGTCCGCCGGACACTCCGAGACGGTCTCTGCAACGAACGTTCGTACGGTGTCTCCGTCAACAACGGACGAGAGCCGTCGGGAAGCAACGTCTCAAGCAGTGAGTGGGGGCGGTCCCGCGGAGAGTCACTGTCGGTCGCGTCTCTCTCGGTCGTCTACCGGTCGTAGAGCAAATCGAGAAACGAAACGAGCAACTCGTTCGTGCTATCGTAGTGGTCGTGAAGCGATGTTTTACTCGTCTCGGATTCGGCAGCGAAGCCGTGCTCGCAGCGGGCCCGATACGTTGCTTTCGAAATCTCAGTCGTGGACCCGTCTTTCATGTCAGCCGATACGATCACTTACTAGCTAGACAGTCAGAAGGATTTGGGAAATGAGAAGGGTAATTTCGCTGTCTCTCGGGCTATTTTTCACTACTATTCGACTGACCGACCGATAATGATCTCCGAAAGGCTCCGGGCGGGTCAAAACTATTATCACATTCACAATACACGTACCACGTAATGGCCGATTCACCGGAACCGTCTCCCTCGGATCCGAACGAGCAGATCATGCGTGCCACCTACCGGGCGCTTCGCGAGCACGGGTACGCCGATCTCACGATGAAACGGATCGCCGAGGAGTATGGCAAGTCGACCGCCGCGATCCATTACCACTACGATACGAAAGACGAGCTTCTCGCAGCGTTTCTGGACTATCTCCTCGACCGATTTCGGGAAACGGTACACGAGGTGGAAACGACCGATCCGGAGCACCGACTGGAACTGCTACTCGACAAGTTGTTGGT